>JBQTIF010000052.1:0-3824 GCA_052388395.1 Gemmatimonadaceae bacterium
CAACTCGGCAGCGTAGGCGTTGAGCACGTCGCGGCGCACGCGGCAATGTTTGTACTGCCCATCACGTTCGGAGTCGACCAAACCCGCCTGCACCAACTCCTTCAGGTGGTGTGAGACCGTCGCTTTCGATATCGGGAAGTCTCGGCACAGCTTCTCAACAGGACATTCCCGAGCGGCCGAGATCGACTCCAACAACGCGAAGCGCCGCGGATCGGCGAGTGCTTTCGCGATCCGTTCGAACTGTCCTGGCGCGAGCTTGCCACGCCCGCCGCGGGCAACAAACATGGTTCGATAACTATCGAACTGCACCAAGAGGGTCAAGACCTCGGTCTCCTCGAAGGCTAAACGGTCAGCTCGAACCAGGACGCGGCAATAATAACTCGGCATCGAGCGTTGCCGCGTCCGGTGTATTGCGCAGGCCCTGCCGTACTGAGCTTAGGCGTTAGGCGACGGTGAGCACGTTTCGGCCTCTAACCATGGCGGAGACTACGTAGGAAGCACTCGCTCATGCGCACGATATGCGACGTGGATCACACTCCGTTCGTGGCGAAGGCGATTTGCTTGGGACCAGGAGTTACAGGCGAAAGGGAGGCCCCGTCCTCCTACAGCGCCATCTCCGCCCACACTAATGCGCTTCACATCATTCAGAGCTGCGCTCAGTGCTTGCTTTCTAGTAGCCCTCGGCTGCTCCGCAACGCCGTCAGGCACGTCACCCACTCCACCGTCGTCGGGCAATTCACCGCCGCCGCCAAGCGGAGTGGTGTTGCTCGAGGACGTTTCGTCACGACAAGTCTTCCCGGCCAGTAACTGGTGGAACCTCGATATCTCGCGTGCTCCCGTGGATCCGCGGTCGCAGAGCATCATCGACTGGATCAGCGGGCGAACGGCGCAGAACCCTAACGCGAGGCGTGTCGTTCATCCTGACTTCGGTCCGCCGCCATACGGCATACCATATATAGGCGTCGCAGGAAACCAGCCGCTGACGCAGATCGCCTTTGTTCTCTACGGGGACGAAAGCGACGCGGGCGCACCGGGACGTCCACCCGGCTATCCGGTTCCTAACGAGGCGCGCACAAGTCCCAACCATATCGAGGGCGCGGTTCCAGGCGGCGGCGCCAACGGTGACCGCCACCTCATTCTCATCGATCGCGACCGCTGGCTCCTCTACGAAACATGGGCGACGCGCTGGATCTCCGGCGCGTCGCGCTGGGAGGCAGGGTCCGGCGCGACGTTCGACTTGTCGAGCAATGCGCGACGCCCAGAAGGGTGGACGTCGGCGGATGCGGCTGGACTCGCGATCTTCTCTGGTCTGGTTCGGCGCGACGAGGTCGCAGCGTCCACTCCCATCAGACACGCCTTCCGCGTCACGACGCGCGCGACAAACGGCTACGTGTGGCCAGCGTCGCATCGCGCTGGTAGCACGGCCGGGGCGCCGCCGTTAGGCGCGCGCCTCAGACTCAAAGCCGCCAAGGATCTGAACGGCTACCCTGCTGATGTGCGCAAGATTTTCCAGGCGATGAAGACCTACGGTCTTATCGTCGCGGACAACGGCAGCGACATGTACGTCACGGGAACGATGGACCCTGCATGGAACAACGCCGTCCTCAATCCTGCGTTCCACAACCTCAGCGCAGACGACTTCGAAGTCGTGACGTTAGGCTGGGGCGCGGCATCCGCTGTCGTCGCTGCTAAGCCCGGGCCGCTTGGGCTGTGTGATTTTCCTCGACGGGATGGTTCATGTCGTCAGCCTTTGCGTGCTCGCGCCGCGCGAGCCAGATGAACGGAAGCGCGAGCGCCTGAATTCCGGCGGTGACAGCGTACGAGATCTGATAACCCCAGACATCCGCTGTTTTGCCGAGCACCGGCTGGATAACGACGGCTCCGCCGGAGCCCAGCAGGGAATCGAACGACAGCACCGTCGCGCGTGCATTGGAAGGAATGAGGGCATTGATGTACGCCTGACGCACAGGAACCAACGCCGCGAACATCAGCCCCCACAACACGAGCATGGTCACCGCGACCCAGAACCGAGGAATCAACCCGATCGCACCAAGGATCAGAGTGCTCGCGAGAGTTCCGGCCAGTAGTACCGACGTCCGCCGCTGAAAGACACGTCCAATGTGCGGTACCAGCAGGCCGCCAACGATTTGTGCTCCAGCCACAATGGCCGCGGCGAGGCCGGCCACTGCATACGCGGTTTCATTTCCATACAGCTCGAGCAAGTAAGGCTGCATCGCATAGAACGCGTAAATGATGACGCCACCGGTGAACGGCGCCTCCAGCATGACCCAGCGTACGGGCGGGTTCCCGAGTCCGTGCTTGATCGAATCGCGCAGAACGTTCTTTACTTCCTGCCACGGGTGCTTGCCACGCGTTGGTTTGAACCCTTCGTCGTGCATGAGCCAGTACGCGAAAACAAACGTTAGGCCGAGTACGATTGTGCGCAGGACGTAAGGGACTCCGAGGTTGGTCACTTGGGCGATGACACCGCCAGCGACGGAACCGGTGAGCATCGCCGCCCCCTCCGCGATCTCGCCCTTCGCGAGAACCGACTCCAGCTGTCCCTTCTCCCGGAAGTACCCTGCAGCTGTCAGCGCATCGACGAGCCACGCTTGGACTGCACCTGAGAAGAACGTGAAACCGAGCCCGAGGAAGGCCGATGTCGCTGCCCATGCCCAAAACGGCGCGGAAACGCGCCACATGAGCAGGTACAGCACCGTGGAGACGCCTAACGTGAGAGTGCCGAGTAGGTACGAGGTCCTGCGGCCGCGCGTATCGGCGACGACGCCGGTTGGTACCTCGAAGAGGACCATCCCCGCTGTAAAAAAGGCGTTGGCGGCGAACGCCGCTGTATTGCTGAGCCCTGCGTCGAGCAGGAAGAGGGTGTTAATGCCCCAGATCAGCGACGCCGCCAGCGTGTGCAGCGTGAGCAGAATCAGGTAAACGCGCTGAACCTTGCGCGACGCCGCGTTCACGAGTCGCCGTACATCATCGTTAGGAGCATAAGAACGCAAGGATAAGAACGCTCCACGTTATCGTGAAACGCTCGAGCTGGAACGGGTGCCGCGAGCGAAGTCCTACAAAAAGTCGCTGCACGTTGCCTAACGCAACTGGACATGGCATTCGGCCGCACGGACTGTCGCTCGGGACAGGTCACAAAGCTGGTGCAGCGTTCGGTTCCAGCCGCGGCTGCTCCGCGACCGGCGTCAGCGAGCTCAGCATCGCTCACAGGGTCAGCATGGTCCACGGCGCAGGCGCATACCCCTTGCGGCGAGCGTCGATCGGACGCTGGTTGTCGGGCGCATCCAAGCGTCAGGACGCCCGCAGCGGCGAAACTCAGCGCCTGTATGTTGCGTTTCGGATCGGGTTGCAAACCTATGCGTGCAACCGTGGTACAATGTTGATTGTCCAATTGGGACCTCCCAAGGCGCGGTCGGGGGCGCCGGGCGGTCGAGAGCCTTTAACAGTATGAAACGAGCAACAACACATCTCGCGGCCGCGTTTGCCTTGGCGGTCGCGGCGGCCTGCAGTAGCGCAACGGCACGAGGTCGACCGGCGGAATTATCCCCCGTCGCGCAGGCCCGAGCTGACAGTGCGAAGTGGCCGTACGTCCAGGCCGACATCGATTTCATGTCGAACATGATCCATCACCACGCGCAAGCGCTCGTGATGGCACGTTTGGCTCCAACGAACGACGCTGGTCGTGACGTACGGGTTCTCTGTGAGCGTGTGATCAACGCTCAGACGGATGAGATCGCGCTGATGTCGCAGTGGTTGCGCGAGCGCAATAAGCCGGTACCTACGCCCGATCCCAGCGGCAAGCG
>JBQTIF010000053.1:0-9632 GCA_052388395.1 Gemmatimonadaceae bacterium
TGCGGTTTAGCGCCTTCTTTAGCAACGGCAGCTTCCGATATCCCTTCACCCGGCGGAATTGCGCTTCGATCGCGAGCAACGACGCCGCGGACCAGCGCAGCTTCTGATCGCTGGTGCGCCAGTGATCGACGCGCGCGGTACGGGCTTGCACGCGGGCCATCACACTCTCCAACAGGTTCGTGGTTTTGAAGCTCACGCCTAACGCCGCGAAAACGCCGAGACGGTGCAGCGTCAGGGTCTCCTCTAAACCCTCCATGAGACTCGCGGCCGCTGAAGCGTTGCGCAGCCTGAGTTCGCGCGCGCGACGCAATAATGCCGCCCTGGCTGCCGCGTAATTCGGCTTCGCATACGCCGCCTGCAGTTTTCGTCGCCAGGTGCGTTGCTCGCCTTTCGAGAGATAGCTCACCACATTCTCGCGCTTGTGCCACTGACAGCGCTGGAACTCAGCCCGCGCGCCGAAAACCTCGGCCACCGCGGCCCGGAAGCCTTTCGCGCCATCGAGGACGACCAGGATCCGGCCGGTAGGGGCCAAGCCCCGCGCCATGAGCCCGCGCAGAAACGCGGCGCACACGAGCTTGTTCTCGCTCGCCGTTTGGACGAGCCCGAGGATGCGTTTCTCCCCTGTGGTGGTCACGCCTAACGCAATCACGATCTGGTCCGCCGCAAAGCTCTTCCCATCCAGGATCAGCACGAGCCACTCGGCATCGTCCAGGCGGCGTTCCTGCAGCTGCTGGAGCGCGCGAGCGCTGACCTGCTGAAAACGGCGTGACACGCTCGACTTCGCGAGCCCGAAGGCCTCAGGCACCGCTTCCGCCGCTTGCCCATATTCGCGACACGACAGCCCGCCTAACACGCGGCGAAAGAGGCCCTGATCCAGAGCGCGCGGCGTTTGCAGGTGAGCGTACGTGCTGAGTGGCACTTCGCAGCCGCGGGCGAGATCGCGCACGCGCGGCACCTGGACTGGGACCTTCTGATCCGCGAGAAATACCGAACCGGCTTGTCGGCCCCAGCGGACCCTGTGCGCTGCGCCATCACTGCGCGCATAGCGCGGACCGGCGAGCTGCGTGACTTCCTCTTGCAGCGCCTCGTTCACGGCCTGCAATCCTAACGGGATGAGCGCCTGAATCATGGCCACTGATCCGGACTTCTCCTCTACAGCGACCCCATGATCCGTTAACGCTACCTGCAGCGACTGGTTCTTTCGGTTCTGCGTTCGTACTCTTCGCATGGGTGGTGTCCTCAGGCTGTGAGCGAAAATCCTTCCAGGGATCAACGCTCTAGTTTTCGAGGCACCACCCGAAATTTCAACTAGATCTGGGACTCACCCCATAGCTTGTCAGCCGAGAAGTAGCCTAACGAGCAGCAGGCACGCCGCCGGCTTTCAGCGCTCGGCGCACCGCCTCCAGACTAACACGGCCTCCCGTTGCCGCTGGCACGGTTCGCGCATGGTCGAACCGTGCGCGCAGGCTTCTGGTTAGGCGAGCTCGACCGATCTCGTCGCCTGCGCGATTTGGAGGCGCCATGATCGATTTCGTCCGTACGATCGCATTGCGCACGTCGGCCTTGATGCCGTTGCGCAACCGCAAGAACGGCGACGAACCCGTACAGCGCGTGCGCTACGCCGTGGTAGGGCTCGGCTACATCGCGCAGTCAGCTGTGCTGCCGGCGTTCGCCCACGCCAAAGGGAATTCAGAGCTTGCTGCCCTCGTCAGCGATTCGCGTCCCAAGATGCGCAAGCTCGGCGAAGAGTACGACGTCGATCTGCAATTCACTTACGAGGAGTACGAGGACCTTTGTGCCAGCGGCGCGATCGACGCTGTGTATATCGCGCTTCCCAACAGTATGCACCGCGAATACACCGAGATCGCCGCGCGGCACGGCGTTCACGTGCTGTGTGAAAAGCCGATGGCTGTTACTGCCGACGAGTGCCGAGCGATGAGGCACGCCGCGGAGAGCAATGGGATCAAGCTCATGGTCGCCTATCGACTCCACTTCGAGCCGGCCAATTTGGGAGCCGCTGAGCTCGCGAAGAGCAGGAAACTGGGCGACATCCGCATCTTCAACTCCGTCTTCACGATGCAGGTGAAGGCCGGCGACATCCGTCTCAAGAGATCGTTAGGCGGCGGCGTGCTGTACGACATCGGGATCTACTGCATCAATGCGGCGCGAATGATCTTCCGTGCCGAACCGCTCGAGGTGTTCGCCGCAGCCGGTACTAGCGGCGACGCGCGTTTCAATGAAGTCGATGAAATGGTCGCGGCGACGCTGCGCTACCCAGGGGAGCGACTAGCGACCTTCGTCACAAGCTTTGGTGCCGCGGATTCGTCGCGTTACGAGATCGTTGGTACCAAGGGTCGTCTCGCGCTCGACCCGGCATACGAGATTGGCGAGACGCTGGTGCATCATCAAACCATCGATGGCCGCACGCGCACAAAGCGCTTCTTCAAGCGCGACCAGTTCGCGCCTGAGCTGGAGTACTTCTCAGACTGCGTGTTGACGGACAAGCAGCCGGAGCCCTCTGCGCTGGAAGGTCTGGCGGATGTGCAAATTATTCAGGCTCTGCACACCTCGACCAAGACAGGCCGTCCCGTCCGACTGCACATCCGCGGCGATGCCCACCCGGTACGATCACAGGCGATGTACAAACGTCCCGTTAGGCGGAGGAAACTTGTGGCGGTGGCGGCACCGCACGACTGACGTACGAGGCTCGCGCGACAGAACGACACAGGGAGGCGGTGGCATCCCCCTCGGCAGAGTTACGCGCGCGCGACGACATGAGTACGTTGCAATGCATCGATGTGCGAGCGTGCGCGTGTCCTCTGCCGAAGGGGATGCCCCGCCGACCAGGACCGACTAAGTACCGCGCGGCCGAGCTTATGTCAGATCTTACACGAGAGTTGCTACGTCGATATCGCCGCTCTTCTGCGTCACATTGATGCTCACGTCATATGCATGTCGAGTGAGCATCAGATCAACGAAGCCGCCGCCGACCTGCAGATTGCTCACTTTGACCCAGTTCAGGTACGCAGGTAGCGCTGGGTGGTCGAACAACAGCTGCGGCTTGGATGCTGAAAAGGTCAGCCCCACGCACGCACACAGCAGCTGAAATACGGCGGCGCTCGCCCATGCTTGCGGTGAGCAAGCGACTGGGTAGAGCGTTGGACCTTGTCCGACATAACGCGGGAAGCCACAAAACAGCTCGGGAAGGCGGTTCAGGTCCATAAACGTGCTCGCGTCGAAAAGCCCTGTGAGAATGCGCAGCGCATGCTCCTTCTTTGCATAACGCGCGAGTCCCAGCGCGATCAGCGCGTTGTCATGCGGCCAGAGCGAGCCGTTATGGTACGACATCGGGTTGAACCGCGCTTCGCTGTGGGCGACCGTCCGCACACCCCATCCATTGAATGACTCGTCCGACATGAGCGTCTGCGCCAGGGCCGCCACATGTTCCTGTGCTACAATGCCTGTTGCGAGTGCTTGACCGGCATTCGACGCCCGCACGCGGCACGGCCGCTTCTCTCCGTCCAACGCAAGCGCGAACGTGCCTAACTCGGCGCACCAGAAGTCGCGATTGAACTGCGTCCGCAACTCCTCCGCTTGGCGCTGCAGCGAGGCGCTCTTCTCACGCTCGCCCAGCTGCTCTGCGAGCCGCGACGCCGCGACTCTCGCCGCGTATGCATAGCCTTGCACTTCACAGAGCGCTATCGGACCGCGTGCGAAGGAGCCATCCGCGTGAAAGACCGCGTCGAACGAGTCTTTCCATCCTTGATGTTCCAAGCCACGCGCGCTGTGCCGTTCGTATTCGATATAGCCGTCGCCATCGCGGTCGCCGTACTTGTCGATCCACGTCAGCGCGCGCGTGATCGACGGCCACAGCGCTCGAATGAACGCGAGGTCCGCGGTCCGATCGTAATACGCGCCGGCGAGCATCACGAACAGCGGCGTCGAATCGACGCTTCCATAATACTGTGCAAACGGCACTTCGCCTAACGCCGCCATTTCACCTTGTCGCAGCTCGTGCAGAATCTTTCCCGGTTCGGCGTCCTGTTCCGGTACCTGGTTGGTCGCCTGACGCGCCGCGAGAAAGGTCAGAACGCCGCGGGCGAGCTCCGGCTCGACCCACAACATCTCCAGCGCCGTAATGATTCCGTCACGGCCGAACGGTGTGCTGAACCACGGGACGCCCGCATACGGATACGGACCGTCCGTGGTTCGCGTAGTAAGCATGTGCAGATCAGCCACGGAGCGCTCCAACCACTCGTTGAACTGCGCATGCGAGGTCTCCACGGTGGCGCTGGACGCGCGGTCCGCCTCATGTTCGTGGATGCTGCTCTCGAGCGCCTCCCGGTAGCTCGGCACCACTCGCCGTTCGGAATCCAACTCGCAGCTCACGCTGAGGAACAGCTCATACGCCGCACGTGGCACCAACTCGATGCGAAACTCCGCGGAGTCTTCGTCGATGCAGTCAGGTTGGCGATCGAAGGCGACGCGGGTAACACGCCTAACGTCATCAAGGCCGCGATAACTGAGCTCGGCGCCGCGGTCGCCCACGCGCGCCGGCAAATAACTTCCCCGTCGCGTCCGGCGAATCCCGCGCACTTCGAAGACGTCGGCAAAATCGCCACCGAAATCCAGCGTGAGCGTCAATCCGACGCTGATGTCGCCATAGTTCATGAGCCGCACGTGTTCGTGCAGCGACCCGTCGCGCAGCAGCCGCGCGCGAAAGACATGGATCGTGTCTTTGCGGAACTGCAGCCGGTCCCCCTCGTACCTGTCCGGCGTCGTCATCTCCACGACGAGGACACTGTTGTCGGCCTTGACCCAGGAGTTGAGCAAGATGGGCCGATGGCCGCCTAACGTCAGCACGAATTGCGACAGGTAGCGTGTCCCGGCGTGATACAGCCCGTATTGGCTGCCGGCGAGGTACCGGATATCTCCGTACCGATCGAAAACGCCGAACGTGTCCTGTGCTTTGAGCACTCGCGACCGCTCGTCCGAGAGCGACGCCCCCTCGATCGCCCACTGCTCGTCGCGGGGCCCGTCGTTAGGCTCGGCAGCCAGCGCGGTTACGCCGCGACTACGCCGTGTTCCCATACGAGGCGGCGATATACCTCTACGTATTCCGCGGCCATGCGCTGCGCCAGAAAGCGAGCCTCGAATCCGCGACGACACTGCGCGCGGTCCAGACTTGCAACACGGTGCAGCGCCGCGACCGCGCCATCAACACTATCGACGACGAAGCCTGTCTCGCCATCACGAATGATTTCGGGGACGGAACCACGACGAAAAGCGACAACTGGCGTTCCACTCGCCAGCGCTTCGATCATAACGAGTCCGAAGGGCTCGGGCCATTCGATAGGGAAGAGCAGCGCGTACGCTTCACCCAGGAATTCAGGTTTCTCGCGCTCGCCGATCTCACCGACGAATCGCACGAGCGAGTTGCGCAGCAACGGCCGGATGCGCGCCTCGAAGTAATCGCGGTCGGCGTCATCCACTTTGGCCGCGACACGAAGCTCCATCCCAAAACGCTCGGCAATCCAGATCGCGCGATCCAGGCGCTTCTCGGGAGAGATGCGGCCGAGGAAGGCGAGGTAGTTACCGCGACCACGGCCCGCAGGATAGAGGTCGCGCGGGATGCCGTGATAAATCGTTGCAACCCAATGCGCCGTCGGGATCGGCAGCCGCTGATGGTTTGAAATCGAAACGACGGGAACGTCGCCGAAGACGCGAAACAACGATCGCAGTTCGGCCATGTCCAGGCGGCCGTGAATAGTCGTTAGGTGCGGGACTCCGAGCCGCCGGCTGAGCGGGAAGTGCAGATAGCCGATGTGATAGTGCACCACGTCGAACTCGTGTGCGCGTGTGGCGATCTGTTCGAGCATGACGACGTGCGGCGCCATGAAATCATCGCTGGCTCCCCCGTTCGACCCCGCGGCCAGACGCAACGCTGCCGGCGCCACCGGTACCAGTTTGGCGGTGGTCACTGAATCACCACTCGCAAAGAGCGTGACGTCGTGCCCTTGCCTAACGAGCTCCTCCGTCAGGTAGGACACGACGCGCTCCGTTCCGCCGTACTGCTGCGGTGGCACACTCTCGTACAGCGGTGCGACTTGAGCGATACGCATGCGTCCCACTCGTTTTCCTACACCGCTCGTTGCCTAGCGCTTGCGTCGCTGCTTGCTCCGCGATCCGTTACCCTCCTCCTGCAGATCCGCACCATTCGTCGCCATCGCGTTGATGCCGTGCTCCGCGATTTCGGACAGCTTGCGGTCCGCGGCCTTTTCCTCCTCGAGCGACTGCTCAAGGAGACTAGCAATCTCCGACTGTCCCAGAACGTTCGCGTATTCACGTAGCGTTCCGTACGCCGAAATCTCATAGTGCTCCGCGCGCTGCGCGGCCGCGATCATTCCCGCGTCGAGTACGTCCGGCTCCTCGGCTTCCTCCAGAAGATCTTTTCCTTCATCCAGAATCCCCTTCATTCCTTTGCACACTGGACCGCGCGACGTCACGTCGAGAATCTCGAACGCCTGTTCCAGCCGCTGTACTTGGTGCTCTGTTTCCCCCAGATGCTGTTCAATCGCATCTGCCAACTCTGGGGCGGTCGCTTTCTTCGCCATCTTCGGCAGCGCCTGAACGAGTTGCCGTTCTGCACTGTACATGTCACGAAGCTCTTTCACGAAGAGGTCGTTGAGCGTTGTTAGTTGCATGAGGCACGTCTCCTTCTGTTGCTGAGGGTATGTAAAGCCACGATCGAGGCGCGGGATTAGCGCTTTCGCCAGGCGCGGGCCTTCCTCGCGTTCTCGCTATTCGTTTCGCGATGCTTGTCCGTCGCCATATACAGCTACCTCATCAAGAAACGGGACTGCTTCGTCGCACGGCAGACGTTGATGCTGCGGACGAGACGGTGAGCAAGTACTGTGCCCCCTTGGGCTGAGCCCGCTAGTTAACAGTCGCTCGCGTTAGGCATGTTCGCGGCACCGCATCAGCTAGTTGTTTCCCGCGCCTGGCGCCGCGGAACGATGGAAATCTGACCGTTGCATTCCAGAACGGCGTGCTCGATGTCCTCCAGTCGCACGATCCCATGCGCTTGCCGCGCTGACGACACGACTTCTTCTGCATTGACTCCGGAGTGCTTCATCTGCTGCTCGAGCACTTTACCGTCTCGCATGATTGCCAATGGGCGGCTATTCAACCACCGCTCGAGCGCCGGCCAACGAAGAGTAAAAAACGTCAGCAGCATCTCGATCCCTACAAAAGTGGCGATGAGCAGCATGGCGTTTGTCACCGAGTGATCATCGATCGTGAGTGCTTGCTGCGTCGCTTCTGAGATGATCAGCAGCAGCACGATATCGAACGTCGTGATGTCAGCCAGCGCGCGCTTCCCCGCGATACGAAACACAATGAGCAAGAAGAAATAAATGAGCGCACATCGCAGAATGAAACTCATAACACATCCCTCCGTGCATGCAGTTGAAGCGCACGGCGTTAGGGAAAAACAACCTGTCTGATCCGTAGCGGGGCACTATTCCCGAGCCCGATCGTCACTGACTTGAAACCGATCTGGAGGGGCTGATAGCGCACGATCACTTCTAACGTGCTGTCCTGCGGCGCCAGGATTCGGAACTCGACACGTTCAGCACTCGACGAAGATCGCTCCGCCACTGGAACTATCTGTTGGATGTCGATCGCTTCAGCGAATTCCTTATTCATCCACAGCCGCAGCGCTCCACGATCCGCCACAGCAGATGTTCGCAGGCGCAACTCAGTCGACGCATGACCGCGAGTCCATCGCTCATACTGCAGTTCCGTGGTGCCATCCGGAGAACGTGTCGTTGCCTCGCTCAATGGGCCCGCGCCAAAAAAGCCTACGAACCCACCAAAGATGAAGAGAGCCAGCGCGACGCGCCCAACGCGCTGCCATACGATCTCACGTGCGTGAAAAGTCCCGTCGTCGACTCCGAACAGCGTGTGCGATGTCCGGTTGGACGAATGCGATCTCCTAGCCGGCATTATGCGGCCTCAACAGGAGCTAGATCTCGCACCGCCGGGCCGCTAACGACGCGGCCGAAGCGATCGTAGCGAGATCCGTGGCATGGACAGTCCCAAGTCCGCTCGATCGAATTCCACCTAACGATGCAACCTGCGTGCATGCACGTCGCTACACGCTCGTGCAGCGCGCCACGCTCATCGCGATAGACAGCGATTTTCTTCAGTCCGCGGCGCAGCACGGCGCCAGTATCCCGCGCAATCTCATCTATGGAAGAGACTTCACCCGGCGACAGCCAGTCGATCAGCCGCGCGGTGCTACTCAGGTTTTCCTTCACGAAGGTGGTGACGGCACCGTACGTTCGACGCGCAGGGTCGTACAGCGATGCCCACACGTTTTCCCGGCCCGCGATTTCGTCTGCGATGATCTCCGCGGCGAGCGTTGCATGTGTCATCCCGGTTCCAGACTCTCCGGTCACGACGAACACACCCCTTTCACCCGACGGACTCGGCCCGATCAACGCGAGTCGATCGGCGGATTCCATGATTTGTCCCGCCCACGCATACTCGACTTCGCCAACAGTTAGGTAACGTTCACGCATCCAGTCGCCCAATCGCGCGAAGCGCTCCGGTGCATCGTCGGCATAACCCGTCCGATGATCCTCGCCGCCGACGAGAAGGAAATCGTATCCAGCATTCGGCGGACTGTGCAGGCGCACGAAGTGGTAAACGTCCCCAGTATCCCACACCAGCGCGCGCGGGACTGAGCCGCGCTGAACGCGAGTGGCGATCACGTACGTCATGTACGGCGCCTGCTTGGTGTGAATCGCGACGAGATCGTTGATCGGCGTGTTGGTCGCCACCACGATGTGGCCGCAGCGGACCTTGGCGCGCTGGGTCTCGACCGTGGCGTCGTGACCGCCGCTGATCTTCGTCGCGTGCGTCCCGGTGAAGATCCGTCCTTTGCCGCGCTCGATCGCGGATGCGACGCCGGACAGATATTTGAGCGGATGGAACTGGCCCTGGTTGGGGAACCGCAGGCACGGACCGGTATCGAATGCCAGCGGCGCGCGCCCGGCCTTCCGCACCTCATGGAGCCCCGCACGCTGCGCCGCCTCGAGCTCGTCGTTGAGATAGGTCTCATCGTGCTCCGGCGCGCAGAACAAGTAGCCGTCGAGCCGAATGAAATCGCAGGCGATGCGCTCGCGGCCCACGACCTGCTCGATGAGATCGATCGCCGCGGTATGGCTCTCTGCGGCCAAACGCGAGCCGCGCTCGCCATGCAGACGCTCGAGGTCGAAGTAACGATCGTCGAGGGCGTTCACCAGATGCGCCGTGGTCACGCCCGTCATCCCATGAGCGATTGGCCCGTCGTCGAGAACGACAACGGACTTGCCAGATTGAGTCAATAAGTACGCGGTGGTGAGTCCGGCAATGCCGGCACCGACGACACACACATCGGCGTTGGTATCTGCGGTGAGCGGAGCAAAGGTGGGAACCTGGGCCGTAGCGGCCCAGACGGACGTGTTCTGCGAGGCCATATACCTCGCACCTAAAGCAAAAACCTAGCCGAGCCCCTGCTTGACGGCCTGCAGGAGATCAGCATCCGAGGGAAAACCACGAGATGACTTCTCGGCGACTTTCTTGCC
>JBQTIF010000054.1:0-77071 GCA_052388395.1 Gemmatimonadaceae bacterium
GCCGCACCCCACACCGCCCCCGCGCAACTCCCCACCCCCGGCGCGCTGTTCCCCCCCTATTTTTCCCCCCCCGACCCCATTACAGTGCGAGCATGTCTAGTCGCGCCGTGCCGCATGCGATGCCTGCATCCGCTGCACGCGCGCTGTCGCGCGCGAATGGCCCCCTCGTGCTCGCGATTTCAGGCGGCCTCGACTCGATGGTCCTGCTCCACATGGCCGCCAGCCGGCCAAGCGTCACGAAGCGCTGTTGCGTGGCGACGTTTGACCATAGAACGGGGGTTCATGCGACTCGCGCCGCGAGACTCGTTAGGGAGGTCGCGCGCGCCTATGGTCTGCCTGTCGTTACTGGACGTGCACAACGCACCGGCGCGAACGAAGCGCAATGGCGTGAAATGCGCTGGCGCTTTCTCAAGGCTGTGGCAGCGCGACACGGCGCGGCTGTTGTCACCGCACACACCCGTGACGATCAGCTGGAAACCGTCGTTATGCGGATCCTTCGCGGTGCCAGCGCTCGCGGGCTCGCCGCGTTGTACGCCGACGCTGCGATCGTCCGCCCCCTGTTACACGCGCGGCGCCGCACGCTCGAGCAGTATGCCCGGGCTCACTCGCTCGCCTTCGTTGAGGATCCGACGAACAGCAGCCCACGCTACCTGCGCAATCGCGTGCGACGCGATCTCCTCCCAGCATTCCGGGCGGTACAACCGACATTCGATACGGACATGCTCGCGCTCGCTCGAGAGGCGGGACGACTCCGCCGCCGTGTTGAGCACTTCGCTCTGCGGATGAGTCGGCAAGCGGGTAACGCAATTGAAGTAGACGTCGCATCGCTTGACGGTCTCAACCGGGAAGGGATCGCGATTCTGTGGCCGGCGTTCGTCGCACGGCTAGGTGTAGCCCTGGACCGTCGCGGCGTCGAGCGCGCGACCGACTTCGCTATGCGGTCTCGAACTGGCAATCGCGCCCAATGCTCAGGAGGAGTTCGGCTCGAACGCACTCGCCGTACCGTCGTCATCACGCTCGAGGTTCCTTCTCCGGAAACCTCGAGCCCGAAAAGCGGCGTAAGAGCTGGCGCGTCAGGCGCCTACGCAGATGGCGGCGGGCACGGAGGGAGCGGGACAGAGATAGGGCCCGCGGTTGCCGAACCACTCGCGCCGCACTCAGCGTATTTGCCAGGTGGGACACAGCGTGGCTGACCCAAGACTCGACGGCCGCGCTGTTAACCGTGTCGTATATACGGAAGAGGCAATTGCCCAGCGTGTCCGTGAACTCGGTGACCAAATCACGGCTTCGTATCCGGACGGAGACCTTCTCGTCCTTGGCCTACTGAAGGGGAGTTTCATCTTCCTCAGTGACCTGGTTCGCAGCATCAGGCGTCCTCTGCATGTGGATTTCTTGGTCGCGGCGAGCTACGGCGACGCGATGGTTTCATCCGGAAATGTCCGACTGGTGTATGATCCAGAAACTGGATTGGAGGGTAAGCACATTCTGTTGGTCGAGGATGTTGTCGATTCCGGGCGCACACTCAATCATTTGATGTCGCTATTATCAGCACGCCGCCCTCGATCGCTGGAGATTTGCGCGTTCCTTCACAAGCACATCGCGGAGCATCTCAGCCACTCAACGAGGTTTGTAGGATTCGATGCGCCGAACGAATTCCTTGTAGGTTACGGGCTCGACCACGCCGAGAATTTCCGACACCTACCATACATAGCAGCTTGCAGTGATATCGGTCTAATGGCACCCACGCCTCCCAAACGGTCGTTCAATTGGAGCCGGTTCTCCAAAACGTTGTCGTTCTGGATTCTCGTGATCCTGATTCCGGTCGCGGTCATCCAGTTCTCTAACGCTCGTGGAGAAGCATCGGCATCTATTAACTACACGCAGTACAACCGAGAGCTTGATCGCGGCAATGTTCTCAAAGCGACCGTGCAGAACGGACGCGCGATCTCCGGTGAGTTCCGCGACAAGATTGCCGTCGGCAACGGCCGAGAGGTGAAGCGATTCACCGTTAGGCTGCCGATGGCTGATAATCCCAAGGAAGTCGATCGCTTAATCGAAAAGGGTGTCACTATCGACGCCCAGGAGCCGCGCATTTCAATCGGCGCCGCGATCTTCCAATTCCTTCCTTACTTCCTGCTCATCGCGTTCTGGATCTTCCTCTTCCGGCAGATGCAGGCCGGTGGCGCGAAGGCGTTTTCGTTCGGAAAGAGCAAGGCAAAGTTGCTCACGGGCGATACCCCGAAAGTCACGTTCGCCGACGTCGCGGGTTGCGACGAGGCGAAAGTCGAGCTTCAAGAGATCATTGAGTTCCTTAAAGACCCGCAGAAGTTCACCAAGCTTGGTGGACGTCTGCCAAAGGGTGCGCTTCTCGTCGGCCCGCCAGGTACAGGCAAGACGCTGCTCGCCAAAGCCGTCGCGGGTGAGGCGGGGCGTCCGTTCTTTTCGATGTCCGGTTCGGACTTTGTCGAGATGTTCGTCGGTGTTGGTGCCTCACGAGTGCGCGACCTCTTCGAGCAAGGCAAGGCGCACGCCCCGTGCATCATCTTCATCGACGAAATTGACGCTGTGGGCCGGCACCGCGGTGCGGGTCTTGGCGGTGGTCACGACGAGCGAGAGCAGACGCTCAATCAGCTGCTCGTTGAAATGGATGGCTTCGAGTCGAACGATGGCGTGATCCTTATCGCGGCGACGAACCGTCCCGACGTGCTCGATCCTGCGCTGCTGCGTCCGGGGCGCTTCGATCGCCAGATCGTGGTCGATTCGCCGGATCTGCGCGGTCGCGAAGGGATTCTGCGCGTGCATCTGCGGAATAAGCCGATCGCCGACGACGTCGACGTTACCGCGCTGGCTCGCGGGACACCCGGCATGGCCGGCGCGGACCTGGCGAACCTCGTGAACGAAGGAGCGCTGCTCGCCGCGCGCCGGAATCACGAGAAGATCTACATGAACGATTTCGAGGATGCGAAGGACAAGGTCATGTTAGGCGCCGAGCGCAAGTCGCTCGTCATGAAAGAGGAAGAGCGCCGACTCACGGCTTATCACGAAGCTGGACACGCTGTCTGCGCCATGATGGTGAAGGGCAACGATCCCTTGCACAAAGTCACTATCGTGCCGCGCGGGCGCGCGTTAGGCGTCGCCTTCACGCTTCCCGAAGACGATCGCGTATCGGTGACGCGCGAGCAGATCGAGGCGCGCATCGTGATGGCGTACGGCGGCCGTGCCGCGGAAGAGATGATCTTCGGCCACGACCGCGTCACGACAGGTGCGGCGAGTGACATTCAGCAGGCCACGGCGCTCGCTCGACGCTACGTCACGCAATGGGGCCTGAGCAACGAAATCGGACCGATCCTTGTCGGGGACCAGGAGCACGAGGTCTTCCTTGGCCGCGAGCTGGTGAATCGCCGCGAGGTGTCCGAAAAGACTGCTCAGCTCGTGGACGCCGAAGTGAAGCGCGTCATCGACGATGCGTTCCGGCGCGCGAAGTCAGTGCTCACGGAGCATCTGGAGCTATTGCATAAGGTGGCGGCCTCGCTGCTGGAGCGCGAAACCCTAACGCGAGACGACATCAATCTTCTGCGTAGCGGCCAGGCGTTGCCGCCGCGTCAGCCCGCGCCGCCTCTGCCGTCGACACCGGTGCCGCCGCCGCCCAGCGCGAGCCCGCTGCCGAAGCCGAGCGCGCCGCCGCTCCTTGGGGAGCCGGGAGTGAGCCCGGCGTAGGGATCTGAAGTAGAGCGTTAAGGGTTAAAGGTTTACGGTTAAGGGTTAAGTGTAACGGCGTTGGGTTTCGTGCCTAACGCCGTTTCTCCTTTTGCGGCTGCCCAAAAACCCTTAACTCTAAACCCTCAACGCTTAACTCTTAACGCGATTAGCTGTGGCTGCCACTTGGCAAATCCGCGGCGGGTCGATCGCCCTGGATCATCCGATTCTGGTTGGCGTGCTCAATGTCACCCCGGATTCTTTCAGCGACGGCGGCATTTTCCTTACCCCTGACGCCGCGCGTCGCCATGCCGATCAGCTGGTCGCGGAAGGGGCGGACATCATCGACATCGGTGGAGAATCGACTCGGCCGCAGGGAGCGCAACGCGTTCCCGAGGAACAGGAACGCGCGCGCGTCGTACCCGTCGTGGACTGGCTGCGTCGCGAGCATCCGCGGATCCCGATTTCAGTCGATACGACCAAGAGCGCCGTCGCTCGCGCCGCGCTCGACGTCGGCGCACACATCATCAATGACGTGTCAGGCGGCCGTCTCGATATGCACATGTGCGATGTGGTCGCAGCAGCGCGTGCGGGAATCATCATGATGCATTCGCGCGGTAGCGTTGAGACGATGGCCAAGTACGATTTTGCGCTGTACGGCGACGATCCCGTACGCGATATCATGCACGAGCTATCGGCGTCGGCAATGCACGCCGAAGAGGCCGGGATTCCACGCGAGGGGATCGTTCTCGATCCGGGGATAGGCTTTGCGAAGCGCACTGAACACTCACTCGCGGTACTGCAGCGATTGGATCGTTTCTGCTCGTTAGGCTATCCCGTGATGGTGGGCGCATCGCGCAAGCGGATGGTGGGAGAACTGTCCGGGGTCCAGGATCCAAGGCTGCGCCTCTTCGGCACACTCGGCGCGCATGTGGCGGCGCTTGCCAGCGGGGCGCGGCTGTTTCGCGTGCATGACGTGAGGCCGCATAAGGAGGCGCTGGCCGTGGCGTGGTCGATTATCGCTCAGGATCAAAGGGGTCAGACCCCGTTTGAAATTGGCACACGGTGAGCTGGCCATTTCAGCGGCTGGTCGCATTCAAGGGGGTCTGACCCCTTTGATCTGCGTTGGATCTGATCCCTTGACAAAACAGGGGAACGTGCTGAAAATTCACCACGGCTGAAATTTCAGCAGGATCACTGAAGCAGGGATATCAATGGCGAAGACCAAACCCAGCGAAGAACTAACCAGGCGTGAGCGGCAGGTAATGAATATCCTGCATCGCCGCGGCGCTTCGACTGTCACCGAAATCATGGACGAGCTGCCGGATCCGCCGACCTACTCGGCGGTGCGCTCGATCCTGCGAATTCTTGGCGAGAAAAGCCTCGTGCGGCACCGCGAAGATGGTCCGCGCTACATCTACGAACCTGTCGAGTCCACCGAGCGGGTGCGTGAGAGTGCCCTGGAGCACGTCGTCGATACGTACTTTGCCGGATCGACGGAACAGGCGGTCACCGCGCTGCTGCGGTTGGCAGATACAGACTTGAGCGACGCTGAAATCAAGCGGCTGCGTGACAAGATCCGCGGCGCGCGAGTGGGGGGGCGCTAGCGATGACATTCACACTGGGCGCAGGCGCTGCCGGTGCTCTGGCTATTCTGATCATCAAGGCGACCCTGCTTCTGCTCGTCGCGTTAGGCGCATCGGCGTTGCTGCAGCGCGCCTCGGCTGGCGCGCGGCATCTGGTCTGGGTCGCGATCGTCGGCGCGTTGTTGGTGCTTCCGGCACTCACCGCCTGGAGCCCGCTGCGGCTGGCAATCCTTCCGCCCGCAGCTCGCATCACACCTGTTGAGCAGAACCGTCCGTTAGATGCAGCGAGCGGCATCACCGAGCGTCTTTCCGCAGTGCCAAGTAGCGCGACAAACACAGCCCGCTCGTCAGCGACGATTGCGGGAGCGAGCAGCGCGCGAACGTCGCTATCTCTGTGGCAGGTTGTCGCGACCGTGTGGGTTGTCATTGCGCTTGCCGTCGGAATGTGGCTCGCGCTCGGCTTCTTCGCTGTGCGCCGGATCGTGCACCGCGCGCAGCGGCTGGACGATCGTGAGTGGACCGGTCCGCTCTATGAGATTGCCGATCGGCTGGGAATCGACGCCACGCCGCGCCTCATGCGCAGCGACGCTGTGAAAATGCCGTTTGCCTGCGGCCTCGTGACTCCCACGATCATTCTGCCTGCGGAGTCGGAGGGTTGGGACCTCGAGCGCCGCCGCGCCGTGCTCATGCACGAGCTGGCCCACGTTAGGCGCCGCGACCTCGTCGGTCACACGCTCGGCCGGCTGGCGTGCGCCGTCTACTGGTTTCACCCGTTAGTGTGGACGGCCGTTAGGCGGCTCCGCATCGAAAGTGAGCGGGCCTGCGACGACCTCGCACTCACCTGTGGACTCCGCGCGAGTACCTATGCGGAGCATCTGCTGGACATCGTCAGCAACGTGGGGAAGACGCGCACCCCGGCGATTGCGATTCCAATGGCGCACCGGCGTGAGTTCGAAGGCCGCATGCTTGCTATTCTTGATCCTGAAGTGCGTCGGCGTCTCGGGCGCGCCCAATCAGCAGCGATTGTTGCGGCTCTGCTCGCACTCGTAACCGTGGTTGGGGGCGCAGTGCCTGCGGAACGTGCAGCGGTGCCAGCGAGTGAGAACCCGCCGCTCGCGCCAATAGCGGCGGACAGCGCCGATACCAAAGACGTCACGTTCGGCCGCAGCGTCGAGCCTAACAAGCGTAGCGCCACCCGGCAGAACACGTGGGTCGACACCCAGCAGACCGAATCTCAGGTCACCAATCGCGCGGAGCCGGAGCGCGATGAGATCGAGAAAGACACGGACAAGGACAAGGATGTGGACATGGCGGGATTGCTGGGGCAGGACACGACACGTGATCGTGCGTCGCTCCTAGCCAGCATTCTTCGCAGCGACAGCAGTGCGAATCTGCGTCGTGTTGCAGCCTGGGGGCTGTCGCGTTACGCGGACCGCGCAGACGTCGCCTCTGCGCTGGCAACGGCACTGCGGCGCGACAACAGCGTCGCAGTCCGTGAAATGTCAGCGTGGGCGCTGGCGCACGGCAGCGAGCGAAGCGACGTCGTCGAGGCGCTGGCCAATGCGCTGCGGCGCGACGCCGACACTGACGTACGCGAAACAGCTGCCTGGGCCCTCGGGAACATCGACGCGGAAGCCGCCGTGGATGCGCTGGGCGATGCTATCGCTTCCCAGTCGACGCACTTACGCATGCTCGCGATCTGGGCGTTAGGCAATTCGGCACCGAAGAGCGCGCCCCGCGCGCTGGTAAGCGCTCTCGCTGATTCTGAGAAGCAGGTGCGCATGATTGCCGCGTGGGCGCTCTTCAGAATCGCAGACGTGGAAAGCGTCCCAACGTTGGAGCAGGCGCTCAACCGCGAGGACGATCGCCAGTTGCGCATGGGATATATTCGTGCGTTAGGCGCGATCGGTGAGCGCTCGTCGGCTGCCCTCGCGCGCTTGATCGACTCGCGCGACCCGGAGGTACGAGCGGTAGTCGTTGAAGCGCTCGCAGGGAAGGGGGGTGGGCCGTGGCCATGGCCCTGGCCGAACCCACGTCCTTCGCCCTAACGACAGGTCAAAGGTCAAAACACGCACTCCCCTTTGACTCGAACAAAACCATGCACGCCTTTTCGTTTGCGACCGAATGCTGATTTTTCAACGTTGATTGCTCGGAGCCAACCCATGCCTCGCATCTCGTTCTTCCTTTTCGGCGCGCTCTTCGGATGGGGCGTTGGCGTCCGTCCGGCGGCTGACGCACGCACGACGGATCCCCGTCCCGCGCAAAGCGCGACGCGCCCACCGCAGGATGAAATCCGTAACATTGCCGGGCTGCTCGCCGCGGTCCGCGACGTCCCTCCCGTGGTTTGCGGCCTAACGGCAGAAGCAGCGTCCGGCTGGGGTGGTCGTGGCTGGTACGATGCGCCGTCGACGCCACTCGGCACCGCGACGGCGACGCGCGTTGCGTATTTCCCGCGTGGAACGCTGCGACTCAGTGAAATAACTATGCTCATCGACAGCCTCTCGTCTGCGAACGATTGCGTGCGCGAGCTCTCGGTGCGGCTGATTGGTCGAGTACATGCGGAGATCGTCGAAGATCGCCTGCTGGAGCGGCTGAATCTCGGCGACAGCACGACACGAGAAGCTGCGGCGCTCGGCCTCGGCCTGGTGCAATCGAAAAAGAGTCTTGAAGCGTTGCTGCGGACCGCGCGTGATCCAGACAACGGCGTGCGGGGGAATTCCATTTGGGCACTTGGTCGCATTGGCGACACCCGAGCTGCTGCAACAGTGCGCGCGGCTCTGCGCGACGATGAAAGCGAGGTGCGCGTCGCCGCGGCGGGAGCAGTAGGACATCTGGAGGATGCTGACTCAGTTGACGAGCTCCTGCGCGTGCTGCGCAGCGACCCGGCGGCGCGCGTGCGACGTGCGGCGGCATGGGCGTTAGGCCACATCCGGCGACGCGAGGCAGCGGATGGACTCGCCGCGGCACTGCGGTCAGAGCGGGACGAAGAGACGCGCGAGATGGCTGCGTGGGCGCTTGGTCAGATAGAGTCAGCAGACGCCGTACCGGCGTTAGGCGAAGCAGCTGGTGGCGACAGCAACGACGAGGTGCGCGGAACAGCGGCGTGGGCACTCGGTCAGATTCAGCCGAGTGAGGCCCCGCAGGGGCTCATTCGAGCGGTGGCCGATGCGCGAGCGCATGTGCGTACGAAGGCGGCGTGGGCGATTTCAGAGATTGGAGATGTTCGGGCCGTCGCTCCGTTGCGCGAAGCGCTACGCAAAGAACAGAACAGAAACGCGCGCCGAGCCCAGCTCCGTGCGCTGCTGAAATCAGGAGAGCGCTCGGAGGAGTTCTTCAAGGAACTGCTTGAGTCAGAGGACGCGAGTGTGCGCGAGGCTGCCGTGCGCGGAATCGCCGGTCGCGGGATGAATCCATGGCCGTGGCCGAACCCGCGACCGCGACCGTATCCGTAGGCCGCGCAGAGCAAGACGCGCGACGGTAGGAGTAGTATTCGGTCGTCTTTCGGACGACCCGAGGTCGAGTGCAAGCAAGGTCCCAAGCGGCGGCAGTGCCGCTCATTGTTGCGGCTGTCCTAACGAGTGTCTACGTCGCGACGCTGGCTCCGGGAGTAACTCTCTGGGATGCGGGCGAGTTTCTCGCAGCGGCGCACTCCTTGGGCATTCCGCATCCTCCCGGCACGCCACTCTACGTGGTGCTGGCGTCTGTCTGGGGGAAGGCGGTCGGCTCGCTGTTAGGCTTCGCGCGCGCGATCAACCTGTTGTCGGCGCTCGCGACAGCAGCAGGATGTGCAGTGCTCGGGTGGTGTGTTGCGCGATGGAGCACGTCGCGCATCGCTGGAATCGCCGCAGGCATCGCAGCGGGGTCGATGCTGAGCGTTTGGCGCAGCGCGACCGAGACCGAAGTCTATGCACTTTCGTTTGCGCTCGCGCTCAGCTCCCTTGCGCTCGCTGATCGCGCGGGCGCCAGCGGACGCCTGCGCGATGCTGTCCTGGCGCTGTACGTCCTGGCCCTCGCCATACCGTTGCACCTCAGCGCGCTCGTTCTCGCACCGGGTGTGGTGCTTTTTGCAGCGACGGATGTGAGCGGCCGCGTGGACCGCTCGCGCCTCGTTATGCTCGGGGGCGCCGCCCTGCTCGCCATGGCGTTAGGCACGGCCCACTGGAAGCTCGCCTTGGCGAGCGCGCTGATCCTTTGCATGGGCAGCCTAACGCGATCGCAGAGTGTCCTGCGCGTGCGTCTTCGCGACGCTGTGTTGCTCAGCAGCGTCGTGCTGCTGGCCGCGAGTGCCGTGACTATGATGTACTTCCGCGCGCCGTACGATCCCTTTGTGAACCAGGCAAATCCGGCGTCAATCGATGCCTTGCTTGGCGTCGTCGGACGCGAGCAATACGATGTGCCGCCGCAGTGGCCGCGCCGCGCGCCGCTCTGGCTGCAACTTGGAAACCTCGTGCAGTACGCCGACTGGCAGGTGGCATTCGGCTTGGATCGCTGGGTTGGTCCGAGCCTCCGGCGCACTCCGTTCACTCTGCTCTTCGCCATGCTGGCGATCGCCGGTGCTGCGTGGCACCGTGTTCGCGATCGCCGGTCGTTTCGCGCGTTCGCCTTGGCACTCGCGAGTGCGTCAATTGGGTCGGTCATCGTGCTGAACCTGCGCGCTGGCCCGTCGATCGGAATCGGTGTGTTACCGGCCGACGCGCTGCATGAGGCGCGCGAGCGCGACTACTTCTTCTCGCTCGCATTCGCGATGGCCGCTGCCTGGGGGGCAATGGGGGCGACGCGGTTCGGCTTATGGCTTGGCCACGGAACGCGCATGGCTGTGGCGGTGCCCGCGTCATTGCTGCTCGCCGCTGTTCCCATTGCGCTCAATTGGCCAGCAGCTGATCGATCGACCGCGACACTCGCGCAGCGTTTCGCCACTGCGTTGCTCGACTCGGCACCGCCTAACGCGGTTCTTTTGGTTGCAGGCGACAACGACACGTATCCGCTCTGGTACATGCAGCGCGTCCACGGGTATCGACGGGACGTGACCGTGGTGACAATCCCTCTGCTGCCGGCCACGTGGTATCGCGCCGAATTGGAGCGACGCCACGGGCTTTTCGCTGGGCCTGCGGTGGAATCCTGGCGCGGCCTGGACGCGACGATCCAATCCGTGGCAGACAATGCTCGCGGTCAAGCACGGCCGCTGGCTGTCGCCTTTTCGGTGCCAGCCGCGCGGCGGGAAGCGTTAGGCGGCGCCGCCTGGGTCGCACGGGGCCTTGCCTACGTGCGCTACACTCTCGACGCGTGGCCGGGTGCAGCGATCCCAGTGATAGCGCGACGTGACTCGCTGACAGTCGCTGGAGCCGACCCTCGGACAGGCGCGCGACCCGAAGGAAAGCGGCTCCTCGTTGATCCGCTGAGCATGGAGCCGCTCAAGCCAATTCAGGTGCAAGGAGCGCTCGATTCGACTGAGGCGTACATAACGGCGCTGCTCAATTGCCCGAGTGAGATTCTCGCGGCGGTGCGGGCCGGCAGCGGCTCCGTTGATCCTCGCTGTAACCTACGATAGCTTAACACCTTATGCCTTTCCCGGACCTCGGCGACCGGGTCGCGGAGATTCGAGCACGGATCGCGGCTGCACGATCGCGCGGTGGACACGGGAAGCAGGTCGAGATCGTAGCAGTCACGAAAACGCACGGTCCTGAGGCGGTGGAGGCCGCCGCTGCTATTGGCATCAGGCGCATTGGAGAGAATCGCGTCCAGGAAGCGGTCGCGAAGATGTCTCAAACAACGGCGGACGTAGAGTGGCATCTCATCGGACATTTGCAGCGTAACAAGGTGAAGCACGTCGCCGCGTTCGCGATGTTGCACTCGCTGGATAGCATGCGTCTCGCGAACGAAGTGAACGAACTGGGTATGCGCGGTGGACGGCCGGTGCGTGCGCTGGTGCAGGTCAACGCGTCGGGCGAAACAACCAAAGGGGGGTTCGCGGCGACAGAGATGGAAACTGTGGCGGCGGACCTAACGAAAATGGGCGGTATTGTGGTGCTCGGCGCCATGACGATGGCGCCATATGAAGCGGCCGAGGGGACGCTACGCACGCTGTTTGCACAGACGCGTGAGGTCGGACGCGTCTTGCGCGAAGCCGGTCATCCAGCGACAGAGCTGTCGATGGGCATGTCCGGTGACTACGAGATCGCCGTTGAGGAAGGGGCCACACTGGTGCGGCTCGGAACCATCCTGTTCGGGGCGAGAGCGACATGAGTGACGAATCGTTCCACCTAACGCCACTTGACATCCGGCGCTACGACTTCGGATCGGCGCTGCGCGGGTACGACAAGACGCGCGTCGATCAGTTTCGCGAGCAGGTGGCCAATGAAGTCGAGCGGCTGGTGCGACAGACGCAGGAACTGGAAGCGAAGGCGCGCGGCTTTCACGAGCAACTGCGCGCGTTCCGCGAGCGGGACAAGGCGATTAACGAAGCGTTGATCTCGGCGCAGCAGTTGCGCGCGGAAGTGCGTGAGCAAGCGGATCGCGAAGCGCAGCTCATTCTGCGCGAGGCCCGCGCGGAATCAGAACGGATGCTTTCCGAGCAGAAGCAGCAGATCGGGCGGGTCGAAGCGGACCTCGAGCTCCTCGTGCGGCAGCGGCGTGCGTATTTGGCGCAGTTGCGCGCAATGGTTGAGCGGCAACTCGCCGAAATCTCGGCCGCCGAAGCTGCGCCGAGTTCATTAGGCCCGGAGCGCTCGGCCACTGAGGAGCCGGTGCGTCCCTCGCCCCAGACGCCCGCGTGGCTCGATTCGCTGGTGAAAGAATAGAAGTGCACACGGTGGGTAAGGGGGAGGTGAGCGAGGCTGGGGCGCAGCCGGCGGCGTCGCGCGGCCAAACCGGCGGACCGCTGCACACTCTGGAGCACGTCGAGACATCGGCGAATGCAGTGCGGTCTCGTTCCTCGGCGGTGCCTGACGTCGCGATCATTCTGGGGACGGGTCTCGGTGGCGTCGCCGATCGCATCGAATCGCCCGTCGTGATCGAATACAGAGACATTCCCTACTTTCCGCTATCAACCGTGGAGTCACACGCCGGGCGTCTCTTGTGCGGGCACCTGGGCGGAAAAAACGTGGTCGCGATGCAGGGGAGATTCCACCGCTACGAAGGATACACGCTGCAGCAGGCGAGCTTTCCCGTGCGCGTATTGCGCGCGTTAGGTGCTCGCACGCTCATCGTCTCCAACGTCAGCGGAGGGATGCAGCCGACATGGAGCGCCGGCGATCTCATGCTGTTGTCGGATCACATCAACTTGTTAGGCGATAATCCCCTGGTTGGCCCGAACGACGACCGGCTGGGGCCGCGCTTCCCGGACATGTCTGCGCCGTACGACGCCACGTTGCAGGAGCTCGCCCGACAAGTGGCTCGCGAACAGCGCATCACCTTACGCGAGGGAGTCTACCTCGCGCTGAGCGGACCGTCGCTCGAGACGCGAGCCGAGTACCGGATGCTGCGGACCTTTGGTGCCGACGTAGTCGGAATGTCGACAGTGCCCGAGGTGATCGTCGCTGTGCACGGCGGGATGCGCGTGTTAGGCTTGTCGATCATCACGGATATGTGCATTCCGGATACTCTCGAGCCTGTCGATGTCGCACGCATCATTGCAACGGCAGGCGTAGCGGAACCGAAGTTGACCGCCTTGGTGACCGGCGTGATCGAACGGCTGGCCGCCTAACGTTTCTAGCCACACCTGATCGCAAATGCCGTCCGAACGTTTCCCATTGCTGCCGCCGGACCGCTCCATCGACGAGATGGAGCAGCAGGTGCTCACCTGGTGGCGCGCGGAACGTCTGTTCGAAGCGAGCGTTCGCGCGCGCGAGGGACGTCCGGCATACGTCTGGTTCGAGGGGCCGCCGACAGCGAACGGACGTGCCGGCATCCATCACGTCCTTGCGCGGACGATCAAGGACCTCTTTTGCCGGCATCGGACGATGCAGGGCTACTACGTGCCGCGCAAAGGAGGGTGGGATACGCACGGCCTGCCCGTCGAGATCGAGGTGGAGAAGGCGTTAGGCATCAGCGGCAAGCAGGACATCGAGGCGCTCGGCGTCGCCAAGTTCAACGCGCTCTGCCGCGAGAGCGTGTGGCAGTACAAGGGTGATCACGAAGGGATCTCGGAGCGCGCGGCGATCTGGATGGACTACGAACACGCGTACGTCACGTACACGAGTGACTATATCGAGAGCGTTTGGTGGGCGCTCAAGACGCTCTACGACAAAGGGCGGTTGTATCGCGGGCATAAGATTCTCCCTTACTGTGCGCGCTGCGGGACGTCGTTGTCATCGCACGAAGTGGCGCAGGGATATGAAGACGTCGAAGATCCGTCGATCTACGTTCAACTACTGGTCGAAGGTCTAAGGTCTAAGGTTCAAGGAAGTGACCTACGACGACTTTTGGTTTGGACGACAACACCGTGGACGTTAGTCTCGAATGTCGCGCTCGCCGTACATCCGGACCTCGAGTACGTCGAAGTGCGCAAGCGCAAGAATGCCGATGGCACGTTGATCCTTGCTGAAGCGCGACTTAAAGCCGTGTTAGGCGAAGACTACGAGGACCGCTGGGAAGCCGTAACGCGCCTAACGGGTCGCGAGCTCGTTGGACTTACGTACCGCCGACCACTGAACTGGGTGCCGTATCCCGACACAGGAACACACGAGATCGTTGTTGGCGAGGATTTCGTGTCGTCTGAGGACGGCACCGGACTTGTCCATATGGCCCCGGCGTTCGGCGCGGATGACTACGCGGCGGGCCAGCGGCACAAGCTCGCCTTCCTGCAGCCGGTCGATGCGCGCGGTCGTTTTGAACGCGAGCTGCCTGTTGTCGGAGGAAAGTGGGTCAAGGACGCCGATGCGCTGATCATCGAGGAGTTGCAGCGGCGCGGGAGCTTATGGAAGGCGACACGCCTAACGCACGCGTACCCACATTGCTGGCGCTGCGATACGCCACTCCTCTACTACGCGCGTGAATCGTGGTTCGTACGCACCACGAGCTTCAAAGACGAGATGCTCGTGCGCAATGCGCGCACCGACTGGCACCCGCCGAATATGGGCGACGGCCGCTTTGGTGAGTGGCTCAAGAGGAACATCGATTGGGCGCTCTCACGCGACCGTTATTGGGGAACGCCGTTGCCCATCTGGGTCAACGACGCTGATCCGAACGAAGTCGAAGCGATCGGATCGTTCGCCGAGCTGGCTGAATGCGTCGGCCGGCCGCTGCCTAACGATTTCGATCCGCACAAGCCCGGCGTCGATGAGTACAACTGGCCGGCGAAGAGCGGTACGGGGACGATGCGCCGCGTGCCGCAGGTGATCGATGCCTGGTTTGATTCCGGTTCGATGCCATTCGCGCAGTGGCACTATCCGTTCGAGAATCAGGAGACGATGGCGCGGATGTACCCGGCCGACTTCATCGCCGAAGGCGTCGACCAGACGCGCGGTTGGTTCTATTCGTTGCTGGCGATCGCCACCGGCCTCGCCGACGCATTGCCGAACAATGACGTCATCAGCGGTAGCGGCACGCTGCGCACGGCAAACGATACCGCGCCGTACCGCGCAGTCGTGGTCAACGACATGGTGCTCGACGCGCAGGGCCTCAAAATGTCCAAGTCGCGCGGCAATGTCGTCGATCCGCTCACGGTGATTACGCGGCACGGTGCCGACGCCGTGCGCGTCTTCCTCCTGGCCTCTAGCCAGCTCGACTTGCCGCGCCGTTTCGACGAGAACGCTATTCGCGAGATCGCAACCGGAGCGTTCCTGACGCTGAAGAACGTATACAGCGGCAGCTTTGCCCAGTACGCGAACTTCGGTTGGGCGCCGAGCAACGCCGATCCGCCGCCGCACACGCGGCCACTGATCGACCGCTGGATGTTGTCGCGCCTCACGACCACGGAGCGCGCCGTAGATGCGATGCTCACGGCGTATGACGCCACCGGCGCCACGCGTCGTCTCATGACGTTCCTCGTCGATGACGTCTCGAATTGGTACGTGCGGCTCAATCGGCGCCGGTTCTGGAAGACCGACAGCCCAGACAATCGCGCTGCGTTCGCGACGCTGTACGAGGTGCTCGTCGTGTTTACGCGACTGTTGGCTCCCATCGCCCCGTTCGCGTCGGAGTGGATCCATCGCGCGCTCACGGGGAAGAGTGTGCATCTGGCGGATTATGTGCGTGCAGACGCTCCACTGAGCGAACCACCGCTCGAAGGCGCCATGGACGAAGTACGCGAGCTCGTTAGGCTCGGCCGTGCCGCGCGCGAAGACCTCGGACTCAATGTGCGCCGGCCACTTGCCCGCGCCGCGTGTGTGGTACCGGCGGCGCACGTGTCCGGGGTCAGCGAGCTGCTTTCGCTCGTCGCTCTCGAGCTCAACGTCAAGTCGGCCGTCTTGCTGAACTCGGCGGACGAGCTTGTTGCCCTCAACGCAAAACCAAACTTCCGTGGCCTGGGAAAAAAGTTCGGCAAGGCGACGCCCCTCGCTGCCACAGCGGTGCAAGCTCTGTCGAGCGAGTCACTGCGGGCATTCGAGCAGGGACATCCTCTCTCGGTTTCTGTCGACGGCGCGGAACATCAGCTCGGCCTCGGGGATTTAGAGATCGTCAAAACGGCCTTGGGTGAGCTCGTCGTTAAAGAGGAATCCGGCCGCTTTGTCGCCTTGGACGCCCATCTCACGCCGGAGCTGCGCGCCGAGGGTGTAGCGCGCGAGCTGGTGAGCCGCATCCAGCGGCTGCGAAAGGCGGCGGGATTCGCCGTCAGCGACCGCATCCGACTATGGTTATGGGGCGCTGCAGAGCTCGAACAAGCCGCGCGAGCGCACCAAGAGTGGATCGCAGGAGAGGTCTTGGCTCGTGCGATGCACGTGGGTCAAAACGGCAATGTCTCCGACATCGCGACACACACGGTAGAAATTGATGGCCTTACCGTGACCGTCGCCTTCACAATTGACGCAGGACTATGAGCGTGACCGGTACCAAAAAGGCGAAGCCGCTTACGAAGAAGCAGCTGCAGCACTTCGAGAAGCGACTGCTCGAGGAGCGCAAGCGCATCCTCAAAGAGCTCGGGCATTACGATGAGACGTTTGGTGCGACGGCGCAGCAGGCTGACGGTGACTTGAGCTCTTATTCGTTCCACATGGCCGATCAAGGCACCGACGCCATGGAGCGGGAAAAGGCGTTCTTGTTCGCAAGTAAGGAGGGGCGCTTCCTCTGGCACATCGACGACGCTCTGCGACGCTTATACAAGTCGCCGGACACGTTCGGCATCTGCCAGCAATGCGGGAACCCAATCGCTTTTGAACGCCTCGATGCTCTCCCCCACGCGCGCTACTGCATCAACTGCAAGCAGCGGGAGGAAGATGCAAAGAAGTAAGTCGCGCGCGGCGTGGTTCTGGCCCATAGTCGCCGTCCTTGTCATCCTCGATCGCGTAACGAAAGACTGGGCGGAAGTCGCGCTGCAGCCGCGCGGCGTGCCGCGTGAGGTGCTCGCCGATGGTGTCCGCCTAACGCTCGTCTACAACCCAGGGGCGGCATTCGGTCTGCACTTGGGTCCCTGGTCGCGCTGGATTTTTCTCGCCCTAACGATCGGCGCGCTCTTTATCCTCGCGCGCCTCTACATGCACACGAGGGCCGGTGAGCGCATTCGTGCGCTGGCACTCGGGCTCGTGACTGCGGGCGCGATCGGCAATCTGATCGACCGGATTACGTCGCCCATTGGCGTCGTCGACTTCATCGACGTCGGCGTTGGTGACTGGCGTTGGCCGACGTTCAACGTAGCGGATATGGCTGTTTCGGTCGGGGCCATCCTTCTCGCGTGGGTCCTCTGGGGTGATGAAAAAAAGGTCGCAGAGGGAGCGTCCGCAGGCGCTGCACGACCAGCGCTCACGCAAACACAAGAGCGGTGAGGGACAGCGGATCGCGCTCCTCACCTAACGCAGCTCATACTCTCGAGGCGGACAGCGATGTTCGCCTCGATTTGCTTGTCGCTTCGATTGTGGCCGTTTCGCGAACGGCAGCCGCCACTCTGATCGCCACAGGCGCTGTCAAGGTCGATCACCGCCAGGAGAAAGCGAGCTACAAACCGCGGCAGGGTGAGCGCGTGGAGGTCTGGCTCCCTCCGCCTGAGGGTGAACGCACAATCCAGCCCGAGGCGATCCCCCTAACGATTGTTCACGAAGACGACGACCTCCTCGTCATCGATAAGCCGGCCGGGATGGTCGTGCATCCAGCGCCCGGGAACTGGTCCGGCACACTAGTGAATGCGCTCCTCGGTCGCGGCCAGTCCGCGCATGTGGGTTCGCTCACCGATGCTGCGACGCCTCGCGCGGGTCTCGTGCACCGACTCGACAAGGAGACGTCGGGACTGATCCTGGTAGCCAAGAACGACCGGGCGCATCGAGTTCTGGCCAAGTCGGTAGCGGAGCGGCGCGTCGCTAGGCGGTACGCAGTTATGGCTCGCGGCCACCTGCGCGCCGAGACGGTGGTGGTTGAGCGACCGCTGGCCAGAGATCCGCGAGACCGGAAGCGCATGGCAGTCGTCCAGACAGGCAAGCCGGCGAAGACGACCTTCGTTCGGTTGGCGCGCTTCGAGAGTTTTGATCTTCTGCGAGCGACGTTGCACACGGGACGAACGCATCAGATTCGCGTGCATCTGGCTGCGTCGGGACATCCGGTGGCGGGTGACAGTGTGTACGGACGGAGCTCAGGGAGTCGACGCGAGGTGGGGGGGGGGGTTGGATTGCCGCACGGGCGGCACTTCCTACACGCGGCCTGGTTGCGGCTGCGTCACCCCTCGTCAGGCGCGCTAATCGATCTGCGGTCGCCGCTGCCGGCTGATTTGCGTGCATCGCTGGCTGCTGTGGCCGGCGAGCCGCGTCTCCTCCAGCTGGCTGACCCGCTTGACGACTACGGTTTCTTTCGAGACGACGCCTAACGTCCACCTCGAGCACCTTCTGATTGTCGAGGTGCGCGGGCAACTGTTCGCGTTTGAAGCGTCGTACTTGCGTGAAGTAATTCCAGCGCGGCGAGCGACACGTATTCCCGGTGCGCCGGAGACCGTGAAGGGGCTCATCAATCTACGCGGCTCACTCATCGTCGTCGCGGACGTGGCATTGCGCTTGGTTGGCGAAGCCGAGGAGCGTTTAGACGAGGCGGGATCCATCGTCTTGGTGGAGTCCGATGGGAAAGCTCTCGGACTCGCCGTCCACGACGTCCGCGATGTCGTGGCGCTCGAGGTCGAGCCGATTGAGGGGGGATCGCCATTGACGTCGGTGCAGTCGTCTTCAGCGTCGCTCTGTCGTGGTGTGGGACGTTTGGAAGGGGAGATCGTCATTGTGCTGGACGTTGCCGCATTGGCGCGGCAGGTCGTGGCGTGACCTCGCACATCTGGAGAGGCTAGCGTGAGCCAATCAGTACTCATCTGCGACGATGCGATCTTCATGCGCACGATGCTCGCGGATATCCTGCAGCAGGCGGGATTTGAAGTGGTGGGCGAGGCGGAAACCGGTGCGCAGGCAGTAGCGCGCTACCGCGAGCTGCGACCCGACCTCGTGACGATGGACATCGTTATGCCCGACATGGGCGGGATCGACGCCGTGCGCGAAATAACCAAGCTCGATCCGGCTGCGCGAATTCTGATGTGCAGCGCGATGGGTCAGCAGGCGCTCGTGATCGAAGCGATCCAGGCAGGCGCAAAAGACTTTGTCGTGAAGCCATTTCAACCGAGTCGCGTGCTGGAGGCTATACAGCGCGTTCTCTCGTAGCCGCGCCGGCTGAACGGGCAACGGGCGGCCACGCATGGATACAGCGAAGTACGTAGCGCTTTTTGCGTCTGAAAGCCGCGAGAACCTCGCGGCAATCAATCAGGCGCTGTTGGCGCTCGAGCGACGGCCCGATGCGATAGAGAGCGTGAACGAGCTTTTCCGCGCCGTTCACACGATCAAGGGAATGAGCGCGGTCATGGGCGCCGGGTACTCAGGCGTCGCCGAGCTTGCCCACGAGCTCGAGTCGTTGCTCTCCCTGGTGCGGGATGGGTCGCGCCTCGCAACGCCAGACACGGTGGACGTGCTCTTCGCGGCGGCCGACGCGTTGGAACAAGCGATCGAGCAGGCTGTGATGGGTCAGGACTCTGCCTCGAGAGAAACCGTGGCGCCGATCCTGCAGCGTTTGCGCGCGACGAACGAGTGGGCCGCTCCGAGCGTAAGCACGACCGGTGAAGTGGCGGCAGCGCCTAACGCGCTGGCTGGCCCCGGCTTCCTCGTGACCGTGCGGCTTGCGCCAGACGCGGCGCTCCCGGCTGTGCGCGCCACGATGGTGCTGCAGCGCGCGGCCACGTTAGGCACGGTCCACGCCTCCAGGCCCGATCAGGCCGCGCTGAGCGGCGACTGGCGCGGCGATACGATCGCGTTGCGGCTGGAGACCGCCGCCGACACGCGCGCCGTGGAAGAAGCGATACGCGACGTGGGCGAGGTGACGGAAGTCCGCGTGACGCGCGATCTCGCGCCAGTTGGCGACGAGATGCGCGCGCGGAAGCAATCAGACGATGCGTGGGGACGAGCGCAGACACAGCGCCGGCAGAATACCAACATCCGTATCGATCTCCGGCGGCTGGACGCGCTCGTCAACCTAGTTGGGGAGTTGGTGATCGCGCGCGGACGTCTGACGCAGTTGAGCAGCGAGATCGTGCACGGTGAACTAGACGACGCCGTGGGCCACGCGGCCCGTCTGATCAGCGAGCTTCAAGACGCCGTCATGGCCAGCCGCGTCGTCCCGGTCTGGCAGATCTTCGACCGCTTCCCGCGCGTCGTGCGCGATGCGGCACGCGCGTTAGGCAAGGAAGTTGACTTTGTCATCGAGGGGCGCGACATCGAAGTCGACCGCTCGCTACTGGATCAGCTTGGCGATCCGCTCATTCACTTGCTGCGCAACGCCGTGGATCACGGCATGGAAGCGCCGGATGCCCGAGTCACGAGCGGGAAACCGCGCATCGGACGTCTGGTGCTCAGCGCGGCACGCGACCGCGCGTCGGTCATGGTGACGGTGACGGACGACGGGCGGGGGATCGAGCGTTCGGCGATTCTGCGCAAGGCGCGCTCGTTAGGCATGCCCGAAGGCGATCTCCCGGAGCTGACCGATGAGCAGGTGCTGCGCATCATCGCGCGCCCCGGATTCTCTACTGCATCACAGGTGAGCGACTACTCCGGCCGCGGCGTCGGGATCGACGCGGTGCTCTCGCGTGTGCGCGGACTCGGCGGCTCCATGGAGCTGCGAACGGTTCAGGGGCAGGGGACGTCGCTCACGCTGCGATTGCCGGCCACGCTGGCGATCGTGCCGGCGCTGCTAACACGTGTCGACAGTGAGACTTATGCGCTGCCACTCACCCACGTCCAAGAAACCCTCCATCTGACTCCCGATGTCGTGAGGGCGGTGCGTGGGCGTGACGTTTTGGTGCTGCGCGATGAGTTCCTTCCGCTCGTGCGGCTACGCGATGTGGTACAACTCCCAGCCCGGGACGCCGAGGGGAGCCAAGTCGTCGTTATAGAGGTTGCCGACCGTCGCGCGGGCGTGGTCGTCGACCAACTCATCGGACAGCAGGAGATCGTCGTCAAGACGTTCGACACGGTGCGCGGCGCGGCAAGCTGCGTCACCGGTGCGACCATTCTCGCCGACGGATCGCCGGCTCTCATCCTCGAAGCGACCAGCCTTTTGTAAGGACGAATCATGTACGACATCCGCTCGCTGCAACCCATGCAGCTCGACGCCTTACGAGAAGTCGCTAACATCGGGGCTGGTCACGCCGCGACCGCGCTCTCGCAGATGACGGGCCGCACAATCATGATCTCCGTGCCAGAGATCAACATCGCGCCGCTCGAGGAGGTGCCGCCGCAGATCTCCGGGCCGGAAGAGCCGGTGGCAGCGGTGATGATGCACATGCTGGGAGATCTCGCCGGTCACACGCTGCTGGTCTTTCCCAAACCGACGGCGCACGAGCTGGCGCAACAGCTGACGCGCCGCCCGACGAAGCCTAACGGCGATCTCACACAGCTCGAACAGTCCGCGCTCAAGGAAGCGGGGAATATCCTGAGCGGCGCGTACATGAATGCGCTCTCGGATTTCATGGGGCTCATGCTGTTGCCGTCGCCGCCGAGCCTCGCCATCGACATGTCGCGCGCGGTGCTGTCGACAGCGTATCTCCAGTTCGGCGCAGCGTACGACTACGTCTTCTGTGTCGAAACGGAGTTCCACGTGCACGAAGTTGGGCAGAAGCTGCGGGGGTTCTTCTTGCTGCTCCCCGACCCGCCGTCGCTGCGTGCTCTTCTTCGCGCGGTTCGGCTCGCGTAGCAGCCGGCGTCGTTAGGTCTCGTCGCCGAGCGGAGAATCACGATGGCGCCGAGCCTCATGTCAGCGCGCGATCGCGATGTTTTGCGGTCGTTTGCCCGTCGCATCGACCCGGCCGATGCCGGAGCGCATAACAACCTCGGCGTCCTGTACTTCAACAAGGGGCTACACGACGAGGCCGTCACAGCGTTCGTGCGCGCGCTGGAAATCGATCCGCGCATGGCCGTCGCTCAGCGCAATCTGGAAATCGCGTACTTCACGACCGGTGTGTACGACCGTCGAGTGAATGAGCTGCGCGCGCAACTCGCGGAGTCGCCGCACGCTCGCGAGCCACGCTGGGAGCTTGGTCGCACGTACGCATTGCTGGGACAGTTCGCGAGTGCCGTTGCTGAATTCACTGGTCTCGTCGTGGAACAGCCGGACGACGCCGGGGCGATAACGCAGCTCGGACTCGCTGAGCAAAAGCGCGGCAACTTGGAGAAGTCGGCGCACTGGATCGCCCGCGCGCTGACGCTGGAGCCCGAAAACGCCGCGCTGCATTTCCACGCCGGCGAGATCAGCTATCACCGCGGCCTCAACGACGAGGCGCTGGCGCACCTGCAGCGCTGCAGCAGTATTACACCGGATCACGCCGACGCGCTGTACTTGTTAGGCTTCGTTCTGGGTGACGTCGGCCGGCACGAAGAAGCGCGCGCCGCGACGCAGCGCGCGATGCAGCTCAAGCCCGCGTTAGGTCGCGCGCACGCGAATCTGTCGCTCGACCGCGTCGATCCGCGCTCCGCGGCGGCCGCGTCCGCGGCGCGCGAAAAGCTCGGTGTATCGCGCGAGATGGCGATCGCCGACGAAAGTGCGCTCGCGCACTACAACCTCGGCCTTGCGTTCCGCCAGAAGGGGTACCTCACCGAGTCGCTGCGCGAGTATCGCCTGGCGCAAGATCGCGGTGAGGACCGTTCGCTCGTGACACAGGCCATGGCCGAAGTGCACGTGCTGCAGGGAGACGGCGCTGCCGCCGCACCGCTGTACGAGCGGCTGGTGCAGGATACGCCGGACTCACCCAAGCTCTGGAACGAACGCGGCGTGGCGCTGCATCAGCTTGGACGCCTGGATGACGCGTGCGACAGCTACGAACGCGCCGTCGCCGTGGATCATCGTTATGCGCTTGCGCTGAACAACCTTGGCGTAGCGCGCGCGCAAGCCGAACGCCTCGAGCAGTCCGTCGACGCATTCCAGCGCGCGATGCAGGAACAGCCGACGTTTGTGAAGGCGCGGCTCAACCTCGCGCTGCTGCTCTATCGCCAACGCGAATTCCAGCTCTGCCTCGAGGCATACAGGCACGTCCTCCGTCTCAATGCAGAGCATGCCGTCGCGTGGAACGGTGTGGGTCTCGTTCTGTCAGCGTTGCGCAAGTTCGACGATGCGCGCAACGCCTTTGCGCGCGCGATCGAGGCCAAGCCGGATTACGCCGAAGCGCGCTACAACCTCTCCTTCGCGCTGTCGAACCTCGGTGACTTCGAGGGTGCCTTACGAGAGACGAAGCGTGCCCTGGAGCTGGACCCGTACTACGTTCCGCAGAAATTCGAGCTGGCAATCGATCTCGAGTTCGAGGATCCGGATCTCCGCGTTAGCCCGGATCTTGGCGCCGATCGCCGTGATGGACGCGTCGAGGGCTTCCAGTTCGACGTCGCCGCGCTCGGTGCGCTATTCGCTGAGCTGGAGCCTGCGGTCGCTGGTCGATCCGAGCCCGTGCTGGCGGGAAGTGCGTATGCCGCGGCGAAGGCGCTCAGGCTATCTGGTCAACCCGATCGCGCGCTAGCCGAAGCGCATCGCGCACTCGCGTTAGGCGCGAACCGGCTCGAGGGGTTACTGCTCTTGGGCGACCTGTTCCTCGACCTCGGCGCTCATGGCGAAGCGCTGGAGCGCTACCGGCAAGCGCATGAGATCGACAGCACAAGCGTTCCGGCTGCAGCAGGTGAGGCACGCGCGTTGTTGGCGCTGGGTCGCAGCGAGGAAGCAAGCGCGATCGCGGAATGGCTTGCCGAACGGGCGCCGAGCGATGTCGACTTGATGCTGCTCGTGGCGCGGGTGCGCTGTGACGCGCGCGGCTACCTCGCCGCACTGGCGGCGCTGGATATCGCGCGCCGGCTGGCACCGATGCGCGCCGATGTGATGCGCCTAACGGGCGACGTCGTTCGCGCGATGGGGGATCGCGCGCGGGCGGAAGAAGCCTATCGCTACGCGCTAACGCTGGACCGTGACTCGGCCGCCGTCCGCTTGGATCTCGCGCGTCTGCTCGTCCAGCGCGAAGCGTTCGACGAAGCCGAGCGAGAGCTACTCACCGCACTCGACGCAGTGCCGTCGTACGCGGAAGCAGCGCTCGAGCTCGCCGCGCTCCGGCGTGAGCGTGGTCGCGCCGCCGACACGATCCCGTTGCTCGCCGACCTGCTGCTGCGCGAGCCGTATCACTTCGACGCCCTCGCTGCGTTAGGCGAATCGCTGATGGTCTGCGGCCGGCACGCCGATGCACGGCTGGCATTCGAGCGCGTCTTGCGCTTCGTCCCTGTGCATGGGGCGGCGCTCTACTTCTCGGGCGTGCAACTGAGCGAGCAGCACCGGTACGATGAGGCCATCGATCGCTGGGCGGCGCTGATTGCCGCGCAACCGGAGAGCGACTTTGCGCGCCGCGCACGTATTGCGGCGCGTTCGGCCGGCGATCTGCGGCGCATCTTCGCCGCGCGCGAGCGCAAGGGGGCTGCCTAACATGGCGATCGAAGGCCCACTGCGCGAGCTTGGCATCCACGACGTCTTCCAGCTCCTCGACCTGAGCCGGAAGACAGGGCGGTTGCGCGTCAGTTCGCTGCTGCGAGACAACGAAGGGACGGTGTACTTCGACAGCGGACGCGTTGTGGCTGCGCTCATTCGCAGCAATCCGCATCCGTTAGGCACGCTGCTCATGCGCGCCGGAAAGGTCGCCGAGGGCGACCTGGCACGGGCGCGGGCGATGCAGGCCGGTGATCCGCAGCCACGCCGGCTCGGCGAGATTCTCGTGTCGATCGGCGCGCTCACGACGAAAGAGCTCGAGCGGCAGGTCCGCCTTCAAGTCGAAGCCGTCATCTTCGAGCTGATGTCCTGGCGCGAAGGACACTTCTCCTTCAGCGAGGGACGGCTTGGCGAGATTCCGGCCGATGCCCTAACGAGTATCTCCACTGAGTCGCTGCTGATGGAAGGGGCGCGGCGCATCGATGAATGGGCGCGCATCGCGCATAAAATCCCGCATTTGGACATGGTGCCGTTGCTCGCTCCGACCGACGAATCGCATCCGTCGCTCCTCGACCTGTTGCCGAACGAGTGGGAAGTGCTGTCGCTGATCGACGGCCGCGCCGATTTGCGCCGCATCGCCACCGCGCTAGGAACGAGCGACTTCGATGTCGCGCGTATCGCCTACGGCTTACTGTCGACCGGCGTCATCGAACTGCGTGAGCGGCCGCGCGCTGCCATGCCCGAAGGAATCGACGAGGCAGCCGCCGTTCCCGACAACGGAACATTGACTGCGGCGCGGGAGGCGCTGCGCGAGCGTCGGCTGGCCGACGCATTGCGCCTCGCTACGAATGCGGTTGCGGAAGCGCCGAAATCTCTCGAAGCGCGCCTGGTGCTCGCGCGGGTGCTACTCGCGGAACGACGCGACGGGGAAGCAGACGCAGAGTTGCGTCGCGCGCAGGAGATCGATCCGTCGTCGGCGCTTCCGTTGCTGGAGCGCGGTCGCTTTGCGGCGCGGCGTGGCGCTTTGCGCGATGCCGTGGATGCATGGCAGCGCTATCTCGCCGTGCACCAAGCAGACGTGAACGGCGCGGGCGAACGCATCCGCCAGGCGGCTGATCTCGCAACACGCCTGGACAAGGCGCTAGAGGAACTTGCTGATGTCTGACGAGATCCGTCGTCTGAGTGACGCGCTCGCGACCGATCCTGCGAGCCTCGTTTTCATTCCCTTGGCCGACGCGCTGCGTCGCAGCGGCCAGCCTGACGTCGCGCTGCGTGTGATTCTGCGCGGCCTCGAGCGGCATGCATACAACGCCGACGCGCATGACGTGGCGGCGCGCATCTACGTCGATCTCGGCGAGCGCGAACAGGCGCGCGACGAATGGGAGATGGCGCTACATCTCGTAAGTGGGCACGTCGGCGCGCTGCGCGGCCTCGGCTTCCTGGCGTATCAGCGTGGCGACGTCACTGCGGCTGAACGCTACCTGCGAGACGCGCTGGAGCGTGCGCCGTCCGACGCGGGGATACGAACGGCGCTGGAGCGTCTGCGCGCGTTACGGCCAGCAAACGCACCAACGAATGGCGCCCATGAAGCCGCGTCGCGCGCTGCCTATCCCATTGCCGAACCGTTAGGCGAGCTACTCATCGACGACGCGGGGCTAGTCCTCGCCGGGTCGCTGAACGATGCGGAAGGCGCTGACGTGAGCGCCAGCGTCGGCGCGGAATTGAGTGGGGTGCGGTCCGAAGCTGCCCGGGCACTCACGCGGCTCGGTTTGGGCGCATGGCGCGGCCTCACCATCGACGCGACGAAGGCGGCCATCGGCCTGGCTCCGGGACCTAACGATTCTCTCACGCTCGTCGCCGCGGCTCCTGGTACCGCCGCCGGCCTTTTCCGGCGTCACCTGCAACGCGCGCGTCAGCGTGCCGCGGCGTTCTTCGAGGCGACGACGTGATCGCACCCCTGGAAGCTGTGCTCGAGCCGCTCGCCCGAACAAAGGGCGTGCGCGCCGCCTTGCTCGCCGTGGAGGACGACGGCGTTCCGGTGCACACCGTCGCGCACGAAGATGTGGACGCCGACACGCTGGCCGCGTTAGGCTGCCGCCTGTATCGCAGCGCGCGCCTGGCGAGCGCGCGCGCGGGCTTCGGTGCTTCGACCGTGATGCACATCGAAGCGGAAATGGGTCAGGTGTGCGTGACGCGCGCCGGCAACGACGATGGTCCGATGGTGCTGATCGTACTGGCCGAGAGTGATGCGAACATCGGCGCTGTACGGCTCGCACTTTCGCGCGCAGCGCAAGAAACGCCAGAGACCGCATGACGCGCACTGTCGAGCCCTGGCTGGCGACGCCGCTCGCACGCTTCGTACGCGAAGCGGCGGTGCGTTGCGCGCTCGTGCTCGAACCGAGCGGCCGCGTGCTCGCCGCGCACGGCTTCACGCGCTCTGTCGACGTCATGTCGGCATGCGCACTAGCGGCTGGTATCCACGCGACTGCAACGGAGCTTGGTCGCATGGTGCAGGAGGCACCGTATGGGGCGCTGCACTACCGCGGTGCCGCGTCGCAGCTCTTCCTGTCGCCGCTCCCGGTCGAAGGGCGCCTGCTCGTCGTGCTCGCGGTGTTCGACGGCGAGACCTCACTCGGCGTTGTGCGCGTCTGCTTCGGCGATCTGGTTGCGGCCGCGCGTGGCGCGAGCGCCAGCGCCGACGCTGCACCGGTACCCCTGGATGCGGACTTCGAGAAGGATCTCGGCCGCAACCTTGCGGTGCTCTTTGGCCGCGCCTAACGATTATGCCTGTCGTCAACTACTCCGCGCGCGAGATCGTCTGCAAGATCGTGTATGTCGGACCTGGCCGGTCCGGCAAGACAACGAATCTGCAGTACATCTACGATCGCGTGCCAAGTAATCGGCGCGGCACGATGGTATCACTCGCGACGCAGACCGAGCGCACGCTGTTCTTCGACTTTCTCCCGCTGGAATTGGGGACGATTTCCGGCTTCTCGACGCGTTTTCAGTTGTACACGGTGCCGGGGCAGGTCTACTACCGCGCGACGCGCCGTCTCGTGCTGCAGGGCGCCGATGGTGTCATCTTCGTCGCGGACAGCCAGCACCGCCAGCTGCAAGAAAACGTCGAAAGCATGCGCGACATGCACGAATATCTGGCGGAGCAGGGGGTCGACCCGCGCGAGTTCCCGCTCGTTATGCAGTACAACAAGCAGGATCTGCCGCGCGACCTGATCATGACGCCGGGGCTGCTGGACGAGACGCTCAATTTCCGCGGCGTGCCGAGCTTCGCCGCCGACGCCCTGCGCGGCCCCGGTGTTTTCGAAACGCTGCGTGCCAGCGCCGAGCTTGTGCTGCGACGCCTCAGCGCACCCGCGATGCTGGACGTGGGAACCTAACGCATGCTCGACGGGCGCTTCCGGTTCGACAACTTCGTCGTCGGCGCGGCGAACCGCCTCGCGGTCTCCGCCGTGCGCGCCGTGGCCGATACACCGGGCGTCGTTTATAACCCGCTGTTCATCTACAGCTCGTCGGGCCTCGGAAAGACGCATCTGCTTGGCGCGTTAGGCGTCCAGGTCAAACACCTGCACCCCGACCTCACTGTCGAATACGCGACGCTCGACGACTTTGTCGACCAGCTGCACAACGCCATCGCGTCGGGTCAGGCGGAAGCGTTCAAGCGCCGCTACCAGAGCGTCGGCGTGCTGCTCTTGGATGACGTGCAGTTTCTCACGGGGAAGCCAGAGACGCAGAGTGAGATGCTACGCGTGCTCAACGCGCTGCAAGCCAACGGGCGTCAGGTCGTGATGACGAGCGATCGCCCCCCAAGCGAGATCGCGGACGTGGACCAGCGACTCGTGACACGGCTATCGGGCGGTCTGATTGTCGATATCGGCGCGCCGGACTACGAGACGCGCGTCGCGATCCTGCGGCACAAGTGCCAGGAACGCGGTGCCACGTTCGCGGCGGGAGTGCTGGAAGAGTTAGCGCGCGGCAGTGCGACGAACGTGCGCGAGCTGCAGGGCACGCTCAACCGGCTCATCGCACAACAAGCGATCCTGGATGCGCCAATCGGTGTGGACGAGGCGCGCGGGATGCTCGGCTCAGCGAATGCGAGTTCGCTACCGAACGAGTTCGAATCATTCTTGAGCGATGTCGCGGTCGCCGTGGCGCAGCACGTCGAAGGCTGGCGCGCTAAACTTTCGGAGCGCATCTCGCACTGGACGCGTCAGGGGTTCCGGACCGACGTCCTTGCCCGCGTGCTCGCCGCGCCGGAGATGCCGGCGGACCTCAACGGTCTCGCTGCGCAATTCGCAGCGACAGTCGAGCGACTGCGTGCGCTGGAGACGGAAGCTGTGCGGTTGAATCCCGCGCACGCCGGTCTTGCGATCTTCCGCGATCCCGAACGCGTCATCGACGCCGAAGGATTCGTCGCATCGGAGTTAGCCAGCCAGGCGCCTCTCGCCGAACCAGATCCAACACTGACCTTCGCGGCGCTTCGCGCGACTGCGCAGAACGACGTGGCAATCAAGGCGGCCCGCGAAGTTGTGGAGCATCCGGGGAGCCGCTACAACCCATTCGTCGTCGTCGGTCCGATCAACGCGGGCAAATCGCATCTGGTTCACGCGATCGCGAATGAGTTGCGCGAGCAGAATGGAAGAGTGTATCGCGTCGCGTGCACCAGCGGTCCGCAGTTCGTCGAAGAACTGATCGCGGCGGTACAGCAGGGAACGGTCGAGCGCTGGCGCGCGAAGTATCGCTCGTGCGACGCATTCGTGCTCGACGGGCTCGACGCGTTAGCCGATAAGGAGCTGACGCAGGACGAGCTGTTTCATCTCTTCAACGCGCTTGTCAAACGCGGCGCGCAGCTCGTCTTCGCATCGCGGCTCGAGCCAAGCGCGTTAGGCACGCTCGCGGAGCGCGTACGCTCGCGTCTCGCGGGCGGGCTCGTCGTCCACGTCGCCGCTGAGGACGCGCCGACGCGCGCGCAAAGCCACGCCGGTAACGGCGTGAGTGCGGCACAAGTGGCGAAGCGCCTAACGCCCCTCAACGTCACGCCGGTGGAAGCAGCGCCGGCCCGCGCCACGCCAGCGGGCGTATCCGACACCTTCTTTCTCGATACGGAGAAGTTCGTCCTGGATTGGCCTGATGCCGACGGCTTGCTCGTCGAGGAGATGCGCTGATGGCAATCCGCGGCAATCTCCGCGAAGCGAGTCTGCCCGATGTGCTGCAGCTCCTGGCCATGGGGAAGAAGACGGGCTCGTTAAGCATCGCGCAAAAGCAGAGCTTCGGGCACATCTACTTCAACAAGGGACGCATCTCGTTCGCGTCGGTCGTCAATCGCCGCGATCGGCTCGGGGACGTGCTCGTGAAGCACGAACTGATCACGCGTGCGGAGCTGGACTCGGCGATCGCCGAGCAGTCGCACGCACCGGAGCGGCGTCTTGGCGAAATCCTTGTTGCCAAACAGCTGATCGCGCGCGAAGAGCTGCACCGGTACATCAAGCTGCAGATCGAAGAAGCTGTGTACTTCCTCTTCACCTGGCACGAGGGGACGTTCGCCTTCGAGGCAGACGTTAGGCCGGACGAGCAGGACTTCCTCGTTTCGATCAATCCGGAGTCGCTCCTGCTTGAAGGCGCGCGAAGGGTAGACGAGTGGGGCGAGATCTCCAAGCGCATTCCGAGCTTCGACATCGTGTACGGCATCGATCGCGAGCGGCTCGAGACAAGCGGCGTCGCGCTGACGGCGGAACAAGAGCACATCATTCCGCTGCTCAATGGCGAGCGTGATGTCGCTGCCGTGATCGATGAGACCGGACTTGGCGAGTTCGAAGTCGCCAAAGCGCTTTTTGGTCTCATGACAGCGGGATTCATGCACCCTGTCGGCCGTCGCGAGGCGGCCTCCGGCCCAACGGTCGACGTGCGCGTGGCAGAGCATCGTAACCTTGGCGTCGCCTTCTATAAGACGGCGATGTATGCCGAGTCGCTGCGCGAATTCCGTCGCGTCGCGGAGCTGCGACCGCGCGACGCACACGCCGAGTTCGTAACTGGCCTGATTGCGCTGCGCGAGAAGCGTTTCGACGACGCAGCGCGGATTTTCAGCGCCGGTGCCGCGCGGCCCGGGAGCGGCAGCGCGTGGCATACGAACCACGCGATCGCGCTGTGGATGAACGGCCGCGCTGAAGATGCAGAAGTCGCACTGAAGACGGCCGCTCAGACCGCACCTAACGATGCCGCTGTACATCTCGCGCGTGTCGCGCTGGCCGTGCGGCGGCGTCAGTTCGATGCTGCGCGACAACCGCTCATGGCGGCCGATGCCGCGTACGGCGGGCGGGCGCGTCCGCCGGCGTGGTACCACTACGCGGGAGCAGTCGCCGCCGTTTGCGGCGATCTCGACGCAGCGCTCGCCGTATGGAACGCGGGCATTGCCAAACATCCGCATTCGGCGATCCTGCACAACGATCTCGCGGCTGGCTACGAGCGGCGCGGTCGCACCAAGGAAGCGCTCACTGCCGCCGAGCGAGCGGCGGTCGAAGAGCCGTCGCTCCCGCAGGTCCACAAGAATCTGGGCGATCTGCACTACCGCAATGCGCGCTACGATGACGCGCTAGAGTGTTATCAACGCACGATCCGTATCCGCGCGGATCTCGGCAGCGACGTGTATCTCAAGGCAGGCAACATCCGCTACCGCCGCGGTGAACGCGAAGAAGCGGCGCGGTACTGGCAGCACGCGTTGGCGCTGTCGCCAGAAAATGCCGCCGCGCGAAACAACCTCGAGCTGGCCAAGCGTCTGCCATGACGTCCTTACCGCTCCAGTCGCGCCGACAAGAGACATCGGTCGGCGTGGCCCAGTGCGCGGTGCTGCGCGGCTCGGGCATGTTGCATTCGCACGGTCTCGGTTCCTGCGTGGCGGTCGTGTTGTACGACAGGGAGACACGCACGGCGGGGCTAGCACACATCCTGTTGCCTAACGACACTTATTCGCGTGATCGCAGCCGCCCGGCCAAATTCGCGAATACGGCGGTCCCACACCTCATCGCGGAAATGCATCGGGCCGGGGCGGGGCAGCGTCTAACGGCCAGGCTCGTCGGCGGCGCCGCCATGTTCGGGGCGCTGTTGTCGAACAGCGGGATCAACATGGGGGCTCGCAATATTGCCGCGGTGCGATCCGCGTTAGGCCGCGCCGGCATCGTCATCACCGGAGAGGACGTCGGCGGCGACGTCGGTCGTACGGTCTACATGGATGTCGCCGACGGCAGCGTGACCGTGATATGCATCAATCGAGGGACGCGTGAGCTCTGAGCGGCGCAGGAGCGTTCTGATCGCCGACGACAGCGCGCTGCTGCGACAGGTCGTGGGCGACATCATCGCGCAGAGCGGTGAGTTCACCATCGCGGGATTTGCCAGCGACGGCCAGGAAGCCATTGAGATGGTGCACGAGCTTCAGCCAGACATCGTCACGATGGATGTGGAGATGCCCGGACTGGATGGTCTGCACGCGTTAGGCTACATCATGAGTGAGGCCGCGCGCCCCGTCATCGTGCTCTCGGGGCTCGATGCGAACCATGGTGCCGCACTTGCCATTCGCGCGTTGGAGCTCGGTGCCCTCGATTTCGTGCGTAAGCCGGAGCGTCGCGACGAACAGTCGGCGTTGGCGCTCCCGCTGCTGCAAGCCCTGCGCGCCGCCGCTACCGCAAACCTCAGCGAAACGCGTGTCCTCGCTCGCCCGCGCCTCTACCCACCTGCCGGCGCGCCACCAACCACGTCGGCCGCGCTGGTGGTGGCAATCGCTTCTTCAACGGGGGGCCCGCGCGCCCTGGCCGAGGTTATTCCCGCACTCCCCAACGACCTCGAGGCGGCAGTCCTCATCGTCCAGCACATGCCGGCCGGATTTACGCGCGGTTTTGCTGAGCGTTTGGATTCGCTCAGCCGGCTCTGGGTAAGGGAGGCAAAGGACGGGGAGCCGCTCACCACTGGGACCGTGTATGTCGCCCCGGGTGGCCACCACCTCGGGCTCGCTGCGCGTCAGGGCGGCACAGCGCTAACGGTGACCAACGGACCTCCAGTCTGGGGGGTGCGACCGGCAGCCGACCCCCTGTTCGCGTCCGTAGCGACCCTCTTTGGGCCGCGCGCCGTCGGGGTGGTCCTGACGGGCATGGGTCGCGACGGCGCAAAGGGGCTGCGCGCCATCCGACAGGCCGGCGGGCGGGGTGTGGTGCAGACTCCGGATAGCGCGGTCGTTCCTGGCATGCCCACGGCAGCCGTGGCGGAAGCTGGAGCAGACCAGGTGGTCCCGCTTCTTGAGGTCGCAGGAGCGATCACGAGCGCCGTAGCGCGCTCCCGCGCGCAGTGGCGTGTGTAGGTGTGACCCGATGCGGTCAAATCCTGTCAGATACCAGATGGAAAACCTCTCGCCCGTCCCGCTTTCGGAGACCGTCGGCGCGGACGCCGCGCGCGACGCGTTACTCGTGCGCATAGGCCGCGAGTACGTCGCGGTGTGGCTCGACGCCGTCGTTTCGCAGCTCCACCAGCTCGAGTTGCGGCCGCTGCCTGACTGGCGGGTGGGCGTCGCCGGACTGATCCGCTCTGGCGACAGGTTCGTGCCGCTGTACCGTCCGGAGGAGACGTTAGGCATCGCCCGCGACGACTCGACCGTCGAGCGCTGTGCGATCGTGGTGCGCGGCGAAGACGCGACAATCGCACTCGCGATCGACGAGCCGCTGGACGTTCTGGCGATTACGGACGCGAATCTGCGGCAACCGCCCGCTGCTATCGCGGAAGATGGAGTCGTGCAAGCGCTCGCCTGGTTTGACGGGGTGCTCGTGTCGGTATTGGACCCTCGCGCGCTCGTGGCAGCATGCCAGGCGCCGGCAACTGAAAGCGCCACCGGAGAGCGTCGCGCATGAGCAACTCGTCAGGCAATATCCGACTCGTCACATTCCGACTGGGCGACGACCTTTTCGCTGCCCCGATCGAGGCCGTCGAGCGCGTGCTGCGTTACCAATCGCCGCGCAGTGTTCCGAATCTCCCTCCGTGGATAGGCGGTGTGGTCGAGTATGGCGAGCGCATCGTTCCCGTGATCGATCTGCGGCGTCGCTTCGAGCTGCCACCGACGCCGGTCACGCCGAGCATGCGCTTGCTGGTTTTGACGACCGGCGGTGAATGGACTGCGGTGCTTGTCGATGCGGTGCTCGACGTACGCACAGTGTACGCAGCGGATCTGGTACCGCCGCCGCCGCTCTTCCGCGGACTCTCGGCTGAGTATCTCCGCGGCGTGATCCGCCGCGACGAGCAGTTGGTGATCGTGCTCGATTCGGATCGGCTTCTGAGCGCGAGCGAGCGACTCGTTCTTGCGAGCGCCGTCGATGGCAACCAGCACGTTACCTAACGACGCGCTCGCGGAACACCGCGAGGCCGCGGATCGGCTTGATGCGGAGCTCGCGCACCAGGAAGCGGCGGCGCGGCGCGACGAAATCAAGGCAGATATCATTGCGCGGTACAAGGCGGTCGACCGCGATCTCGTCGAGCTGACGCGTCTGAAGGAGCGGCTGCGTGCAATGGCGCAGCGCTGGAAGTCACTCGGTCCCGCCGCCGAAGTGCTGCCGCCGATGGCGATGGCTGCGCCTGTAAGGACGATGGATGCGGACGCAACGCCACCTAACGGTGATAGCACCGTGGACCTCGGTGATAGCGCGCCCGGTAAACCTGGTTCGCGGGCAGACACATCGAAGCGCATGGATCGGCTGAATGCGTCGACCTACGTGGAAAAGGGGTGGAGCCTCATTGCCATTGGCGATCACGCTGGTGCCGAAGCCGCCATAACGCGCGCGCTGGAGTTCGCCGGTGACAGTGTCGAGGCGCGCTCGCTCCTAGGCTGGGCGCAGATGCTCCAGGGGAAATACGACGACGCGTTAGGCAATTTTCAGCAAGTCCTCATGGCCGAGCCGGCCAATGCGCTGGCCCGCGTCAACGTCGGCTACATCTGCCTCAAGAAGGGAATCTTCGGCGAAGCGATTGAGCACCTCTCCAAGGCGCTGCGGCTGGACAACGATCGCAAAGCGACGCTCTACGCAAACTTCTACCTCGGCATGCTGTACTTTCAGCGCGAGATGTACGAGGATGCGGAGCAGTTTTACCGCAAAGCGATCGCGCTCGGGCCGAATCTCATCGAGGCTCACTACGAGCTCGGCCGCACCTGCTGGCGCCAAGGCGAGCGTGCGAAAGCAATTGTCGCGTGGCGCGACGGAGCGTCGGCGAACAAGTTCAGTCCATGGGGGAAGCGCTGCGCCGAAATGGCCCTACTGGTCGAGGCTGGCGGCGAACCTTCGTCGGACTCCTAACGAGCGTTCTTGCGGCCGTGCCTGACGCGGCCGGCCAGTCTCAACAGCATCGCCAACAAGACGGCCGCTTTACAGCGATCGCGGACGTCAGCGACGCGCTGCTCGCGCGATCGGTGCTAGCCGACGCCGCGCGCAACGACACGTTCCCTGGACTGCCACGGCCGCGCGAAGACGTCACGATCGTCATCGCACGCGATGCGCGTCACATGCGCGAGCTCAGCGGTCCGGGCATCCCGGAATGGGGCATTGCCGTCGCAGTGCCGTCGCTGCGTCGCATTGTTATTCAGGGACGGGGGGCGACCAGCGCGGCGGGCGATCCGCTCATCGCGGTGCGCCACGAGCTAGCACACCTGGCGCTGCATGAGTTCCTGGGAGATCTGCCGCCGCGCTGGTTCGACGAAGGGTATGCAACCTACGCAGCTGGCGAATGGCGTCGTGACGATGCGCTCGCGACCCAGCTCGCTCTCGCGCTACGCGGCGTGCCGACGCTCGCGGGGATCGACTCGGCGTTTTACGGCGGCGCCACGCGCGCGCAGTACGCCTATGCGCTTGCCCATCGTGCAGTCGCCGACCTTGCTGCGCTCGATTCCAAACGCGGCCTCTCGCTGTTTTTCGCTGAGTGGCGCGCGCGCGGCTCGCTCGACGCGGCAGTGCGACACTCGTATGGAATCACGTTAGGCACGTACGAGGCGATGTGGCGTCGGCGCACGCGACGGCGCTACGGCGCGCTCGCCGTCGTGACTGATCTCACGCTCGCTATTGTGATCCTCCTCGCTGTGATAGCGCCGTTTTATGTGGCGCGGCGACGGCGGGACCAATTGCGACTTGCGGCGATGCGCGAACGCGACGCCGAAGCCGATGAACGCGCGCGCGCGAGCGCCATTGACGAACTGCTGGGCGCTTCTGGGAGCGCGGCGAGGACACCGCCGCCACCACCTCCATCAGACGACCGCACCGCATAGCTATCGCGGTACGTGACATAGACATGCTTGACAGGCTCCTTATGCCCCGGCATACTGAAAGTGGCTCATGGCAGCAACAACTCCGCCGCCGCGTTCGCGGCCGCTTTTGTTTTGGGGCATTGCACTTGCCACTCTGGTGGCAGGTTTTGTCGACGTGGCACGTGGTGGCGAGACAATTGGGCCAGTGTTGCTCGTTGTTGCGTACTGCGTGCTGATTCCGATTGCGATTCTGAAGTAGCGAGTGCAGGTGCGAAGAGGTTCTGTCAGGGGCGGATAGCTCAGTTGGTTAGAGCGCCTGCCTTACACGCAGGAGGTCGGGGGTTCGAGTCCCTCTTCGCCCATCCACTCACACATGCTGGACCCCGCTCTTTTATGAGGGGTATCGTTTGATCAACGTCTTGGAGGAAACTACCGTGAAGAAGTTGCAGCGAGGCGCACTTACAATGGTTGCGCTCGCAGCCGGGCTGGCTGCCCAAGCGTCCCTGTTAGGCGCACAGCAGCAGCAGCCGCTCCAGCGCGGCCAAACTCCCGGGCCGCGTTTCATGGTGCCGATTCTCCGCGGTCAGGAGAAGACGCTCGGCATCCAAGTCGCGGATGCCATCCGTGAGCGACTGGCAGGCGAGTTTCTCATGCGAACGCTCTACATCGTTCCTTGGAGCGACATCAAGAACACGCTCGAAGCGTCTGGCTATTCCTCAACCGAGCCACTCAACCCCAATGACACAAAGCAGCTCGCGACTCTGATCCGAGCTGATGAGTACATCGAGGGGACGATTGCGCGCGAGAACGGCGAATTGTCAGCCGACTTGGACATGTACATCACGCGCGGCTCGGAAGGGCAGGTGCAGCCGCTAGCGAAAGTGAGCGGCGCGCGAGCCGGCGACCTTGCACGAGCTGTGACAAAACAGGTCGAGGAAGCGCGCAAGCAATTACCGCATGTAAGCAACTGCTTCCTCAGTTGGCGACAGAACAAACACGCCGAGGCACTTGCCGCGGCGCGTAAGGCGATCGAGGTCTATCCGAAGTCGTCGATGGCGCGCGTCTGCGTGCTTGAGATCTACAACTCGCGGAAGCTCGGCGCCGATTCGATTATCTCAGCAGCGGAAGCAGTACTCAGCATTCATAACGACAATCGCCGCGCGCTAGCGATGGTTGCAGACGCGTACGGTGAAAAGAAAAACGAGGACAAGCATATCGAGACGCTGATGAAGCTTCTCGCTGCGAATCCTACCGATGTCCGCTTGCAAGAGCGTGTCGTTCGTAGGCTAGGCGAAAGCGGCAAGGCCGCACTGGCCAAGCCGATCATCGACGAAGCTGTCAAGCAGAATCCTGGCGATCCGTCCCTTATTCGCTTGCAGTGGCAGGTCTACCTCGCATTGAAAGACTGGAAAGGCGCGGTTGCTATTGGTGAAGAGATGATCAAAACCGACACGGCAGCTGCGGATTCTAGCTTCTTCAATGCGTTGATCGCTGCGTATGTCAACGACAGCCAGCCACCCAAGGCAGCGGAAGCGGCGGCGCGCGCTGCGGCAAAATTCACAACCAGTGCGAGCTTCCCGGCTGCACAGGCTCAGTTGCTGCGCCAGGCGGGGCAGCTACCCGCCGCTCTCGAGGCGATCAACAAGGCGATCGCGCTCGACGGGAAGAACAGTGGCTACTACCTGCAGCAGGCCGCCATCTATACGGAAATGCAACAGCCTGACAACTCGGTTGCCAGTCTTCGCAAGGCTCTCGAGAACAGCGCCGACAAGGCGACCGTGGGGGGCATGGCGCTCTCCGCTGGTAACCAGATTTTCCGCAAGTTCAACACATCGAAGGACACAACAGACCTGATGCGTGCTCTGCCAATCGTGCTGTGGGCTGACTCGGTCAGAACGTCGCCAACGTCAGCACTCTTGATCGGCGCGATCAGTCTTTCGATGGGGAATGCGCTCATTCAGGGTGCCAACGACGCTAAGAGCTGCGAGATGGCAACGCGAGCTGGGGATTTTATCACAGAGGCCCAGATTGCACTGCCCAAGGCCGCTGCGGATGAAGGGAACCGGGCGACAGTGGCGCAGCTCATGACATCAGTGCAAACGCTGTCGTCGTTCCCAGATCGACAAAAGGCAGCATTCTGTAAGAAGCCAAACCTGCGCAATTAAGCGCTGCAGCATCTTTTTCGAGGCCCGCCAGTAACATTGGCGGGCCTCGTTATTTTTCAGGACGTGAGCGCTCCCCCGCATCCGACGCGAGTCACACCGAGCGTGTACCATGACCCGGTCATGGTGGAGGATGTCGCGTCGCTGCTCGGCGGCAGCGAGCACGTTCTCGACGGCACGTTAGGCGGCGGCGGCCACACGCGCACCCTTCTGGAGCGCGGCGTGAGGGTGACAGCCGTGGACCGTGACCCAGCGGCCATCGCGGAGGCGCGCGCCACGCTCCCGGAATACCTCGCGACCGGACGCCTGCAGCTCTTCGCCGCCAATTACGCCGATCTGAACAACGTGCCGGAGCTGGCGGGGACCACTTTCGGAGGAGTTCTGCTCGACCTTGGCGTCTCCTCGCGCCAACTCGATGAAGCGGCCCGCGGATTCACGTTCCGTCCGGGGGCTGAGCTCGACATGCGCATGGATCCGGCGACTCCGGAGTCGGCGGCGGGGCTGCTGGCGCGGGCGTCGGCGGTGGAGCTGGCTTGGATCTTCCGCGAGTATGCGGACGAGCGGCGCGCGATGCGCCTCGCGCGCGAGCTCGTTAGGCGGCGCGAGTTGCGACCACTGCTGAGCAGCGACGATCTCGTCAATGGGATCCGCGGAGCGTTAGGGCCGGAGACCGGTGCGCCGGACTTTGCGCGGCTCTTCCAGGCGCTGCGTATCGCTGTTAACGACGAACTGCGCGGGCTGGTCCGCGCGCTCCCGGATCTACGCGACCGGCTCGAGCCGCAGGGTACGTTTGTCGTCATCGCGTACCATTCTGGCGAAGACCGGATTGTAAAGGAGGCGTGGCGCGAGTGGAGCAGTGACTGCATCTGCCCTCCGCGCCAACCGATCTGCACCTGTCGCGGAGCGGCGTTAGGCGAGACGCTCACACGCAAGCCGCGCATCGCGTCAGAGCATGAGGTCGCGCACAACCCGCGCGCACGCTCGGCGCGCCTGCGCGCCTGGCGGCACGCGTGACCAAGCGTCGCGGTCGACAGATCACCGCGCTTGCGCTCCTCGGCTTTCTCGTCCTTGCCTCCGCCGTCGTGTGGCGTAAGTCGTATGGCTTCAGCGAAGGGCAGCAGCTGCGCGACCTCACGGAGCAGCGGACTGAGCTCGACGCCCGCCGCACACGAATCGAAGGGGACATTCGCAGCACACTGACACTGCGCCGGCTAGGCTCCATCGTTGAAAAGCGTCTCGGTCTACGCGTTCCCGCCGATAGCCAGATCATCTTGCTCACTCGGCCGCGCGCCGACTCGCTCCCCTAACCACGTACCAACGGGCCGCGATCAAACCACAATGACTCGGCACAACGTGTTGGAACGCGGCTAACGATGCTACGCATTACACGCCTCACCGTCGTGAATTACTGTCTCGTCGCGTTCGCGGCGGCGTTGGCGATCAAGTCGTTTTGGGTCCAACTCATCGAGGGCGATCGCTGGTCGCGCCTCGCCGAGAATCAGCACTACACGGGGAGCGTACTACCGGCTCGCCGCGGCGCAATTCTCGACGCAACGGGGATGATGCTTGCCGAGAGCCAACAGCTCATTTCCCTGAGCGTTGCGCCGCGCGAAGTGCGTGACCGCCGTAAGCTGGAGCGGGCCCTGCTCAAAGTCGGCGTGCCGCGTGACGTAGCGCGTCTCGCTACAGATCGGCGCCGGCGCTGGGTACAGATTCCGCGCCGCTTCAATCCGTCTGAGGTGGCAGCGCTGACGAAGATGACGGGCGTTTATACGAATGTCGCGACGCAGCGCGTGACGATCCAGTCGGACGGGATCCGGCGTCTCGTAGGCCGCACACGCGATTCGTTAGGTGTGGAAGGTCTGGAGCTTCTTCTCGACTCGCTGCTGCGTGGGACGACCGGGCAGACGCGTGTCAAGCGCGCACCACGCGGCGTGCGCATTGACGCGGACGAGCCGGCGCGCCAAGTCGCCCGCGATGGGCATAGCGTAACGCTGACGATCAACCACGCGCTGCAGGATATCGCCGACCGCGCGTTGCTCGACGCTGTCTCGCAGCGGCGCGCGACCGGCGGCGACGTCGTCGTTCTGAATCCGCGCAATGGCGATATCCTGGCCATGTCATCAGTGCGACGCGATGCGCGCAGCACGATCGCCAGCGCCGTGACCGAGCCGTATGAACCTGGTTCCACGCTCAAGCCCTTCATCGCCGGCGCACTACTTGAGCGCCGGCTCGCTCGTGCCGACGAGCTAGTCGCAACGCACGACGGCGAGTTTACAGCGCACGGGCGGACGATCCACGACGAGCACAAAGCCGCCGCAATGTCGCTTGTGGATGTGATCCGGTTTTCCAGCAACATCGGCATCGCGCAACTCTCGGAGCGCCTAACGTCGGCAGCGCTGTACGCGCTGCTTCGCGATCTCGGGTTCGGAACGCCGACCGGTATCACGTATCCATCGGAGGCGGGCGGTGTGCTGCGCGAGCCTCGCTTGTGGACCGACATGTCACACATGTCCCACGCCATGGGCTACGAGCTGTCGGTAACTCCGCTGCAGCTCGCGCTCGCGTACGCGAGCATCGCCAATGGCGGTGAGTTGCTCGAACCGCGGCTCGTTAGGGAAATCCGCGACGCTGACGGCGACGTTGTCTATCGCGCGCGACCGCGCGCCGTGCGACGCGTAATGACGCGGGCAACAGCGGAGCAACTGCGCGATATCCTCAAGAGCGTCGTGGACAGCGGCACGGCGATCGACGCTGACCTCGCCACCTTCGACCTGGGCGGTAAGACAGGGACTGCCCGACGCACGGTGTCGGGGCGCTATGCACAGGGACAGTACACCGCGTCCTTTGTCGGTCTTTTCCCTGCGCGCGCGCCACAGCTGGTAGTCGTCGTAAAGATCGATAACCCGGGGACGACGATTTTTGGCGGCCGGGCCGCCGCACCGGTGGCGAAGGCGATCCTGCAAGGGGCTATCGCCTCGCGTGAAGCACCGCTGGATGCCATTGGCTTAGCAGCCGAGCGGTTGGCGCACATTCCACGCATACCTAACGAATCGTTTCGGGTCGTGGAGCAGACGAGCAGCCCTGCCAACGGCATGAGTGGCGACGCGCCGACGCGCACCGAGTCGGTCGATCTGGCAACCCTGACGGCGCGCGATAGTGTGGACCGCGGCAGAGTAGCCGTACCGGAGCTGAACGGTGAATCGCTGCGTGCGGCGGTCAGGCTCCTGCACAGCGCCGGGTTCCGGGTGCAGATCGTCAACGGTCGCGGTGGCAGGGCCGCAACGTCGCCGCCCGCCGGCAGCCTGCTGCCTCGCGGATCCCTCGTTATGGTCCGACATCGGTGAGTGTCCCGCTCGCGACAATCCGCGATGCGCTCTCTCGTGCCGGTCTTCTCGTCGCGACGGACGGTCAGCTCCCCGAGAGCGTCGCATTCATCACTGACAACAGCCGGCTGGTAAAGCCCGGGGCACTTTTTGTCGCCGTACGTGGCGCGACGGCCGATGGTCATGACTACCTCGCCGCGGCCGAGGGGGGAGGGGCGAGCGTGGCGATCGTCGAGACGCCGGAGCGCACGACGCTTCCCACTCTCCGGGTGACAGATGGTCGCCTCGCAGCGGCGGTCGTCGGCGCGGTGTATTACGGGTGGCCGGCTCAGGCGCTGCGCTTGATCGCGGTGACCGGTACCAGTGGGAAATCCACGACCGTGGCGATGCTGCGGCACCTCTTCGACGAACCGCCCGATACCAGTGTCTCGCTAGGCACGTTAGGCGTGCTCCGTGGATCGGCGGGCGCACCGTTCGCCGACATCGGGGGCCTTACGACACCGGGTCCTGTCGAGCTGCAAGCGGTGCTGCGCGCGCTGGCAGACGCGGGCGTACGGACAGTCTCGATGGAGGTCTCGTCTCACGCGCTCGATCAGCAACGCGTGGGGAGCGTTGGATTCGAGGCGGCAGTATTCACGAACCTCTCGCACGAGCACCTCGACTACCATCCGACTATGGAGGCGTATTTCGCTGCGAAAGCGAGCCTCGCCAATCTGCTCACGCCTAACGGGGCCGCGATCGTGAATGCTGACGATCCGGTATGGCGCGACTTGCCTCGCACGCCGCGTCGCATATCGTTCGGCATGCATGCCGCTGCCGATGTGATGGCGCAGAGTCCGTCCTATGGGCTGGCCGGAAGCCGCTGGACACTCGTCACGCCCGATGGGCGCGCCGAAGCGACGCTTCCCCTGCTCGGCGATTTCAATGTCATGAACGCACTGGCCGCGGCGGCAGCAGCTTGGGCGTTAGGTCTCCCGGTTGCCACGATCGCCAATCGCCTCGCGCGTGTCACGCAGGTTCCGGGGCGCCTCGAACGCATCTGGTCCAGCCCGACCGTGCTGCGCGACTATGCGCATAAACCCGACGCGCTGTCACGCGCACTCGATGCTGTACGCCCATTCGTGCCGCCCGGGCAGAAGGTGATCACTGTCTTTGGCTGCGGCGGCGATCGCGATCGGGCCAAGCGACCCGTGATGGGGCGGATTGCGCAGGACAAGAGCGACCTCGTCATCATAACGAGCGACAACCCGCGGACCGAGGATCCAGAGCGGATTCTGGATGAGATTGCGGGCGGAATGGGCACCAAGCCGTTTGAGCGGATCGAGGACCGGCGCGCCGCCATTGCGCGCGCGCTCGACGTCGCGGCGCCGGATGATCTGGTCCTTCTCGCGGGCAAGGGTCATGAGACGTACCAGATCCGTGGCACGACGAAATACCCGTTCGACGAGCGCGAGATCGTGCAAGAACTGGCGGGTAGCGCCGCGAAAGCCAAGTGACATTCTGGACGCTAGATCGAGTCAGCGCCGCTCTGACCGGCGAGATGGTCGGGGCAACGCCGTTAGGCACCTCAGCCGTGCGTGGCATTGCGACCGACACGCGCACGATTGAGGGGGGCGACTGCTTCGTTGCGTTGCGTGGCGAGTCGTTCGACGCGCACGATTTCCTGCGCGACGCGGTCGGCAAAGGCGCTGCCGCCGTGGTCATCGACCAGCCACAGCGGGCGGCAACGTTGGGCGTCCCGGTGTTCGTCGTGCGCGACACCCTACAAGCGCTGTGGGCGCTCGCGCGTTATCGGCGGCGCGCCTGGGGTGGTGGCGGGAGACCTGTTATAGCAGTAGCCGGTTCCAACGGAAAAACAACGACAAAGGAACTCGTGCGCGCTGCCCTCGGCACAGTTTTCGAGGTGCACGCGACCAGTGGCAACTTGAACAACCACGTCGGCGTCCCGCTGACACTCTTGTCCCTGCCTGACGTCGCTGATCTAGCGGTGGTAGAAGTCGGTACCAATCGTCCGGGCGAGGTCGCTGCGTTAGGCGCGTTGATCGAGCCGACTGTGGCGATCGTTACGTCGATAGGCGAGGAACATCTCGAGGGGTTGGGCGATCTCGCTGGTGTGCTACGCGAAGAAATCGCGATCTGTCGCGGCGCGGCGGTAGCGATCAGTCCCACGGCGCAGCCGGAGATCAGCGCTGCTGCAAAAATGCTGGCCGGTCGCGTGGTTACAGCGGGTCTCGATGCCGGCGACGTGCGACCCGATGCGTACAGTGTCGGAGATGATGGCTTTGGCAGCCTAACGTTCGGAGCGACGACCGTTCGTCTCGCAATGCCCGGGGCTCACACCCTGCGTAACGCCATGCTGGCCCTGGCGACAGCCGACGTCTGCGGTGTCCCGGTTGAAGCAGCGCTGCAGAGTCTGGCGGTGGTCGTGCCCCTACCCATGCGCGGCGCTTGGCGTTCGGTCGGTCAAGTCACGCTGATCAACGATGCATACAACGCCAATCCGGCCTCGATGCGTGAAGCGATTGCGCTGCTCGACGCGCTCAAGACCGGCCGTCAGCGCGTGCTCGTGCTGGGCTCGATGCTAGAGTTAGGCGCGCGGAGCGATGTGTATCACCGCGAGATCGCCGAGCGCGCCCTCAATTCGACGGCGGGCGTCGTCGCGGCGGTGGGCGAGTTCACGCGCGCGTTCGAGCAACTCGGCCATGCGAATGGACGAGTCGTGCTCGCCGAGACAGCCGAGGGGCTCTGGCCGCAACTTGCCCCGCGTCTGGCGCCGGACGCTGTTGTGTTGCTCAAAGCGTCGCGTGGAGTGCGGTTGGAGCGGCTCGTTCCGCTCATCGAAGCGTGGGCCGCCACGCCACAGCCAGCCTAACGACAATCCCTGTGCTCCACTTCTTTCTCCAGCCGTTCCTCGACGATTTTCCGCCGCTGCGGCTCATCAACTACATATCATTTCGGGCTGGCGCGGCGGCTGTCACTGCGCTGCTCGTGGCGTTCATGGTCGGTCCCGCGATCATCAGGCGGCTTCGCGCGATGTCAGTGCATCAGGTCGTGCGCGAAGGGACGCCAGACACGCACAAGGTCAAGGGCGCCACGCCAACTATGGGCGGTTTGATCATCCTCGCCGCGGTGTTTGTTGCCATCGTGCTGTGGGGACGATTGGATAATGTCTACGTCCTGCTTGCGCTGCTTGTCACCCTGTGGATGGGAGGCATCGGCTTCCTCGACGATTATCTCAAACTCAAACAGAAACGCGAGGGGAAAAAGAACGAAGGCCTCGTCGCGCGCTACAAACTCGCTGGTCAGATCTCGATAGGCGTCATCTTTGGCTTGATCCTGTGGCTCGCGCCTCCATCGCAGCTCCCGGGCGCATCGACAACACTTCCGTTTTTCAAGTACGTCTTAATCGTTCCGGCCGCGTCGTGGCTCTCGTGGCTCTACGTCCCTTGGGTGGCATTCATTCTTACGGGCACGAGCAACGCTGTGAACTTGGCAGATGGTCTCGATGGTCTCGCCGCGGGCCTTAGCGCGATCGCCCTGTCCGTGTTCGTCCTATTCGCCTACGTGATGGGGCGCGTGGACACCAGCGCATATCTGCAGCTGTACTATCTCCGCGGCGCTGGAGAGTTGGCCGTATTCTGCACGGCGTTGGTCAGCGCATGTATTGGCTTCCTCTGGTTCAATGCGCATCCCGCGCAGGTCATCATGGGGGATACCGGCGCGCTTGCGTTAGGAGGCGCCATCGGCGCCGTGGCGATTCTCCTCAAGAGTGAGCTCATCCTGGCGATCGTCGGAGGGGTGTTTGCTGCTGAAACGATTTCTGTCATTATCCAGCGCAGCGTGTTCAAATACCGCAAGCGCAAGAATGGTTTGGAGTACGCGCAGCAGAACCGCGTGTTCAAACGCGCGCCGTTGCACCATCACCTCGAGCTCTCGGGGTGGACCGAAACACAGGTCGTCTTTCGTTTCTGGATCCTGGGCATCCTCTGCGCGTTCCTCGCGCTGACGACGCTCAAGCTGCGATAGATCAATGGGGTCAGAGTCGATTGATCGCTGCGTCCTCTAGACCGAAAGGTGCCCATCAGGATCAATCGACTCTGACCCCATTGATCATGACAGAGGTTGCGGTGATAGGACTCGCACGGAGCGGCGTCGCCGCTTCGAAGCTACTCCTCAAACAGGGACACTTGGTCTACGCATCGGATGGCAGACGCACGCCAGCGACTGAAGGCGCAGCCGCGGAACTCCAGGCGTTAGGCTGCTCCGTCGACGTCGGGGCACACGACCTGGCGCGCATCGCGCGCGCGAAATTCGTAGTAGCAAGTCCAGGAGTCCCGCCCGACGCACCACCACTTGGTGTAGCGCGTAGCGCCGGAACGCAGATCCTGAGCGAAGTCGAGATCGCGTTGCGGGCATTGCCGGGCGTGCGCTACATCGCCGTCACAGGAACCAAAGGGAAGTCCACGACGACGTCTTTGATCGCGAAGCTTCTGCAGTCGCTCGGTCACGACGCGCAAGCCGCTGGAAACATCGGGACGGCGCTCAGCATTCTCGCTACGCGCGACACGCTCCCGAGTTGGATCGCCCTCGAAATTTCGTCGTTTCAGTTGCACGACACGCCGAGCATTGCGCCAACGGTCGGCGTCCTAACGAACCTCGCGCCGGATCATCTCGATCGTTACGATGGCGACGTGCGCGCCTACTATGCCGACAAAGCACTGCTTTTTCGGAACGGGACAGCTGGATCGCACTGGGTCATCAACGCTGACTATCCTGAGGCGCGTGATCTCGTCGCAGGCCAGCAGGGCCAGGTGCACACGTTTGCAACGCAAACACCGGCAGCGGACGCATGGTATGATCGTCACGCCGATGTCCTGATGCTGCTCGGCGACCAACTCATGCTGCGTTCTGAGCTTCCTTTGGCCGGGGACCAGAACGTCGCCAATGCTCTCGCCGCGGCCCTTGCCGTTGCTATTGCGGATCCGGCCCACCGCAGCAAGCAGTCGCGTGAGAGAATGCGCGACGTGCTGTCGCAAGTCGCGGCGCTGCCGCACCGCTTCCAACCAGTCGGTGAATTCGACGGAATTTTGTGGGTCAATGACTCCAAGGCTACCGACGTCCTCGCTGCTCGCGTCGCGATTGAGAACATGACGCGTCCGACGATCCTTTTGCTCGGCGGACGCGGGAAAGGAGAGACGTATGAGACTTTGCGCGACGCGATCGCCAAGCACTGCCGCGCCGTAATTGCGTACGGCGAAGAGGGAGACAAGATTGCGGCAGACATCGCAGGCGCGGCGCAGATCGAACGCCTAACGGGCAATTTTGACGCGGTGCTGCGACGCGCGCGCGCGCTCGCGCAACCAGGGGATGCCGTCCTACTTGCCCCGGCGGTAACGAGTTGGGACATGTTCAATGACGCGGAGGAACGCGGGACGGCATTCGCTGACTTCGCGGCCGGCGCAGGAGCGAAGAGGTGATCTCCCAGCCAACGGAGCGCACGCGCTGGGCGATGTCAGTCGAGGCGCGCGCACTCACGGTAATCACCGCAGTGCTCGCCGTGTTCGGCTTGGCGACTCTGTACAGCGCGAGTGCCATCGTCGCGATGCAGGAGGGGAACCCTGCCACGCACTACTTCTTCCGTCAGGCGATAGGTATGGCAGTGGGAGTCGTCGTATTCGCCATCGCCGCGAAGGTCGACGCCGAACGACTTCGCAAGCTGGCCTGGCCGATGATGATCGCGACCGCGGCCGCCATGCTCATTACGGTGCTGCCGTTTACCCGAAGCATTGCACCAGAGATCAACGGCTCGCGACGCTTCCTCCTCGGCACGTCGCTGCAGCCTTCGGAGTTTGGCAAACTCACCATCGTCGTATGGACGGCGATGTTGCTCGTAAAAAAGGGGCCGGAGGGGATGCGGCGCCTAACGAAGGGCCTCCTGCCATTCCTTGTGATCGTCGGTGCGCTGGGCGCGCTTGCCGCCTTGCAACCCGATCTCTCGGTCGCAGTGATGTACACGCTCGTTATGGGGATAATCCTGTTTGCCGGCGGCGTGCGTATTGGCCATTTCGTGGCCCTCGGTGTCATCGCGACGCCGCTCCTCTGGACTAAGCTGCAAGAGCTGGAGTATGCGATGCAGCGCCTGCTCGCGTACATCAACCCTTCAACAGCGCAGGACGTCCAGTATCAACTCAAACAGTCGCTGATCGCCGTCGGCTCCGGCGGCTTATTCGGCAACGGCTTCGGGAATGGGCGGCAGGCCTATGGATTCATTCCCTACGGCCAAACTGATTTCATCGCCTCCAGCGTCGGCGAGGAGTGGGGCTTCATCGGTATGCTGTTCCTCGTCGCGATCTACTCGGCGTACACGTACCTCGGCGTGCGAATAGCCAAGGGCGCCCGCTCTCCTTTTCAGCAACTCGTCGCGGTCGGCCTAACGGTTACCATGGCGGTCACGGCATACTTGCACATCGGCGTGGTGATTGGGCTGTTACCCACCACCGGTCTCACGCTGCCGTTCGTATCGTATGGTCGCTCGAATCTGCTGCTGTCCTGCCTTATGACCGGAATTCTCGTGAACATCGGCAGCACGCGTGAGCGAGTGCACGGCGCTGCAGCGACGAATCCGCTCGCGCCCGCGTAGTGGACGTTCTCTTCGCCGGCGGCGGGACCGGCGGCCACCTGTATCCGGCGCTGGCGATCGCCCGCGCACTACAGCAACGTCGGCCTAACGTGCGGCCGTTCTTTGTCGGCGCTCAACGCGGAATCGAGCGCGACGTGCTCCCGACGTCCGGCTTTCCGTACGAGCTACTCGATCTTCATCCGTTGTACCGGAGCGCGCCCTGGAAGAACGTTCTGACGCTTTGGTCGGTTGCGGCCGGCTGGCGTCGAATCCGCAGCATTGCGCGGGAGCGAGGGGCGCAACTCGTGGTCGCGACAGGCGGGTACGTGGCCGGTCCGACAATCGCCTACGCGGCGACCGCACACCTACCGCTTGTGTTGCAAGAGCAGAACTCCTTCGCTGGACAGACGATCAAGCTCGGAAGCCGCTATGCGCGGGAGATCTATCTCGGGTTCCCTGAAGCGGCGCGGTCGTTGCCGTTAGGCGTCCGTTCTCGATGCATCGATACCGGCAACCCGATCGACCCTCCACCGCCGCCGAGCGGGCGGCTCAGGCGCGAACGGGCGCGCGCCAAATGGGGTTTCTCTCCAGTCGGTGGTGAGCCGGTGGTGCTTGTTTTTGGTGGCAGCCAAGGCTCAGCTGTACTGAACGAGCTCGTCGCGGCCTGGCTCGCCGCGTACCCGCTGGAAAAGTCTGCGATGTTTTTGATATGGGCGACGGGGAAGGACTTGTATGACCGCTACGTCCATCTCGCCTCAAGCCGCGTTGCAGTCCGACCGTACCTGGCGCCGATCTCTGACGCGTACGCCGCGACCGACATTGCTCTCACACGTGCCGGCGCGATGACGACCGCCGAGCTTTGCGCCTGGGGAATACCAGCGATCCTCGTTCCATTACCGACAGCTGCCGCGGACCACCAAACTGCTAATGCAAAGGCGCTCGAGGCGGCGGGCGTCGCATTGCGTATCGATCAGCGACAGACGACTGGTGCCAAGCTTGGGGAGGTCGTCACGAGCCTAGCGCGAGACGCTACACGACGTGATCACATGGCTCAGCAGGCCCTCGAACGAGCGCGACCTCAGGCCGCCGATACTATTGCCAGACGAATACTTAGCTTGATGGAGTTGGAGTAACTTGTCGAACAGCGCGCTGCTCGATGCGAACGATCCACGGCCCGTGCACTTCGTTGGAATCGCCGGGGCTGGAATGAGCGCGCTCGCCGAACTGCTCGTCCGTCGTGGCGTTCCGGTGACTGGGTGCGATGTCAGCCCGACCTCCGAAAGCACCGCGGACCTCGCGCGTCACGGCGTTCGCGTAATCGCCAGCCACGGTCCCGATCACGTCCTAGGATCGCGTGCCTTGGTTGTGACGTCGGCGATGCCGAAGCAGCACGCGGAGTTGGAGGCAGCGCGGGCGGCCGGGCTCCCAATTGTTAGGCGCGCCGAGGCACTCGCTGAGGTGACTCGCGTCGGCGACGTTGTCGCTATCGCCGGGACGCACGGTAAGACGACGACCACGGTCCTAACGACTGAGGCGCTAGCGACAGCGGGGCTCGACCCGACGGGGCTCGTCGGCGGCCGCGTCACGGAGTGGGGAGGAAACCTGCGCGCAGGGGCGGATAGACTCTTCGTCGTAGAAGCCGACGAGTACGACCGATCGTTTCTCGCGCTTACTCCGAGCATCGCCGTCATCACCAACGTCGAAGCCGACCACCTCGACATTTATAGCGACCTCGCCGACATCCGCAGCGCGTTCCAGCAGTTTTTGGCGCCGGCGCGCGCGATTGTTCTGTGCGCTGATGATCCAGGCGCTGACTCGTTGTCAGTTAACACGGGGGCGGAAGTCGTCCGCTACGGCGTGGACAACAGCGAGGCGCGCGTGGCAGCCGTCGACGTGCAACTGACCCCTGACGCAGCGTATTTCGGGCTCTACTACGATGGCAAATGTCTTGGTGACGTCGCTTTACAAGTGACGGGCATGCACAACGTTCGCAACGCGTTGGCCGCGATCGCTTCGGGTTTGACGTTAGGCGCAACGTTGCCGGCGATGCTCCCCGGATTGCAGCGCTTCCGCGGCGTGGAGCGCCGCTTCCAGCGCATCGGCGAAGCGGGCGGTGTGCTGGTTGTCGACGACTACGCGCATCATCCCACGGAAATCCGTGCGACGCTCGCCGCTGCGCGCAGTGCCTTTCCTGCAGCACGGATTGTCGTCGCGTTTCAGCCGCACCTTTACACGCGCACACGAGATTTCGCGCGTGAATTCGGAGAGGCACTCACAGCAGCGGATGCGATTTGGCTGACCGAGATCTATCCTGCTCGTGAGAAACCGATCGTGGGTGTGACCGGCAAGTTGATAGAGGACGCTATTGAGCAATCGGGTGGCCGCGTTACGTGGTTCGGTGAACGCGGCGAGCTCGCCAACGCGCTCGCGCAGAGCGTGAAGCCCGGTGATGTCGTACTCACGCTCGGCGCTGGAGACATAACGAAGACGGGACCAGAGCTACTCAGTCGCTTGCGTGAGAGCGGTCGATGATTGGCCGCGCGATCGAGACGCTCAAGTCTCACAAGAAGATGATCTGGATGAGTGCAGCTGCAATCGCTGTCGTCACATCCGTCGCGTGGCTTCCAGCTTTACTTCGCCCACTCGATTTCTTTCATGTGCGTAGCGTGTCCGTGCGCGGCGTTCGCTATCTCGACGCGCGCGCGCTCGTGCGGCTCATGGAAATCGACACGACAATATCGATCTGGAACTCTCTCGATCCCTACGAGGCGCGAGTTGCTGCGCACCCTCAGGTGCGCTCTGCGCGATTGAGTCGGCGACTTCCAAGCACTGTCGTGGTGACGATTGATGAGAGCGTGCCAATCGCGCTTGTCCCTTCAACGGACGGCGGCCTTCGCGCATTTGATGAAGATGCGCGTCTGTTGCCGCTCGATCCCACGCGATTCGACGTCGATCTTCCAATACTTTCGCGCGCCGATACCGCACTTCTTCGTTTCCTCGCCGATTTGCGCCGACTCGATCCGCCCATGTATGCACGAGTGAGCGAAGTGGAAAGGACTGGACGAGACGAGGCCATCGTGTTTCTCTCCACTTTGCCTGTGCGCGTTCGTTCATCGATGTCGGTCGAACGATTCGCGGAGCTGCGAGCCGTCGAGGAGGATCTCGCACGGCGCGGGGTCGGTTCAGACATCTCTGAGCTTGACCTGCGTTTTCGAGATCGGGTTATCGTCAGACTGCAATGAACGTCGATCGAATCATCGCGGGACTCGACATTGGATCAGCCAAGACGACGGCGATCATCGCCGAAGTCTCGGGTGAATTGCCCAAACATCCTGGGATCAAAGTCCTAGGAGTGGGGCAGGCGCGCACGATGGGACTGCGTCGTGGCGTCGTATCCGACATTGCGGAGTCGACGCAATCAATCCAAAAGGCCATCACTGATGCCGAGCGAATTGCTGGCGTTCAGGTGCAGGACGTGTACGCTGGTATCGCCGGGGAGCATGTTCAAGCGATGTGCAGCAAAGGGATCGTCGCGATCGGCGGAGAAGAGATCACGCGCGCCGATGCAGATCGCGCCAACTCAGTTGCACGAGCGCAAGCGATTCCTCAGGACCGCGAGCTGCTTCACGCAATCCCGCAGGAGTACACGGTCGATCGGGCGCAGGGAATTCGAGATCCGATCGGGATGATTGGGACGCGGCTCGAAACGGAGATGTACCTAGTCACGATCGGCAGTTCGCCTGCGCTCAACCTTCGCAAAGCAGTGGAGAGGGCAGGGTACAATGTTCGCGAGCTCGTGCTCGAACCGTTGGCGAGCGCCCTATCTGTTCTCACAGAAGACGAGAAAGAACTCGGCGTCCTGCTCATTGAGATGGGAGCGGGAGCAACCGACCTCGCGATTTTCCACGAAGCAAAGATCCGTCACCTCGCGACGATTCCCTACGGTGGTAGCAATGTCACAAGCGACATTGTGCAGGGTCTTGGACTTACGCAGAGCGACGCAGAGCGGATCAAAGAGACGTATGGCTGCGCGTATGAACCACTCGTGTCGCACGACGAAGTGATTCGTTTGCCGAGCACCGCGGCGCAGGGGACCCGTCAGATTCCACGTGAGCTGCTCGCTCACATCATCCATCAGCGCACTGACGAAATCTTTGACCTTGTGCGACGCAATGTTGAGGAAGCTGGATTCGCCAATCGCTTGAGCGCCGGCGTCGTGGTAACCGGCGGCGTTGCCGAGTTGCCTGGTGTCGCTGAGCTAGCGGCTGACGTGTTTGGGACCGGCGTTCGCATCGGTGTGCCGCGCGAAAACATCGGTGGTCTCGCGGACTCGGTGGAATCGCCGCGCTTCGCAACGGTCGCCGGACTGGCGCTATATGCAGCGAGTCGCGCAGCGATCGGCGCTGGAACCGCGAGTGGGCGCAAGATGGCGCTCACGGCGCCAGGCATGGACAAACTCGTGTCGCGAGTGAAGACCTGGCTGCAAGACTTCTTTTAAGATCAAAACAGAGAGCGTTGAGTTCGCGAGCTTCCAAAGCCGAGTCGCGAGGATGAGTAAGTCACCGCCGAATTGAATCCTGTAATCGGGATATGAGCTTTCGGTTGGATGTAGTGCCGAAGCTCTACATTGGCGAGCCTGAAATTCTCTTAACACAGAACTGGAAGCTGATTACTCAGAGCTCCGTGTTTTGATCTTCAAGTGGTTTCTCAAATGTTGCTAACGTGGTTGATGAGATCACTCGTTAAGCAAACAACATCACAGTTTCGTCGCGCGACATCACACAAATTCTAGCAACGCTGCGTTGTGGATAATTTTTGCGCGCGCGCAGCACTTGTGACCTTCCTCGCAATTTCAAACTGATGTCTTATATTGGTCGCGCGGTCTCACGCGCGGCGTTATGCACGCTGCGTCTCTGCACCGAGCTTTCTCACGATCACGCCGTCAAATGCGGAGTGGGTTAGACGATGATCTTCGAACTCGAGGATAGCGTAGCGCAGAGCGCCAAGATGAAAGTGGTTGGCGTCGGCGGTGGTGGCGGCAACGCTGTGAATCGCATGATCGAGGAGCAGTTGCAGAACGTCGAGTTCATCTCAGTGAACTGCGACTCGCAGGCTCTGCTCACCTCGAAGTCCAACGTCAAAATACAGATCGGCAAAAAGCTCACGCGCGGACTCGGCGCCGGCGCACGACCCGACATTGGTCGTCAGGCAATTGAAGAGAATCGCGAAGAAGTCGCGCGCGCGTTGGCGGGAGCGGATCTCGTGTTCGTCACGTGTGGTATGGGCGGCGGTACCGGAACGGGTGCCGCGCCCGTTGTTGCCGAGCTGTCCAAAGAAGTCGGTGCGCTAACGGTTGGCATCGTGACGCGGCCTTTCCTGTTCGAAGGGCGCAAGCGCATGCGTCAGGCTGAAATGGGCATCAACGAGATGCGCAAATGCGTGGATACAATGATCGTGGTGCCTAACGAGCGCCTTTTGGCGGTCGTCGGCAAGGGGATCCCGTTTCAGGATGCCCTAAAAAAGGCTGACGAGGTGCTGCTGCACGCGACGCAGGGCATTTCGTCCCTTATCAGCGTCACGGGCCTTGTGAACGTCGATTTCGCAGATGTGAAAACTGTAATGATGAGTGGCGGTTCCGCGCTCATGGGCACTGGCATCGGTCGCGGTGAAAGCCGCGCGACCGAGGCGGCGCAACAAGCCATCGCGAGCCCGCTGCTGGACAACGTGTCCATTTCCGGATCGACAGGTGTCCTCATCAACATTACAGGCGGGGGAGACCTCACCCTCGGTGAAGTCCATCAAATCAATGAAGTGATCCACGAAGCTGTTGGGGACGACGCTGAGATCATTTTCGGCGCGGTCCACGAGCCAGCGATGCAAGGGGAGATACGCGTCACCGTCATCGCTACGGGATTCGACCGAGCCATTCATGGGGCGACTGCGTCGCAAGACGTGCACGCACCCTTGACCGCGAAAGGTGTGATCCCCATCAATCAGCGCGGGGTTACCAGACCCGCTACACCTGTGACGCCACGGCCAGTGCAACCTGTCGACACTGTGCGTCGTCCTGCAACTGCGCAGACGTCGCAACTTCGGAACGTCGGCGGAGTAGGACAGGGCGCCGTGGGTGGGGCGAGTGAGCAGGAGCTGAATGACATGGAGATCCCGACCTTTATTCGGAGACAGATGGATTGAAGCCGTGGATCGTGCGCGCCGGCGTGTATACGGCGGTCGCGCTTTTGGCAGTAGCGGTTGTCGCGTATCGGCCGCAGCTGCCTAACCAGAACGTCGCGAACGTGATCGAGCGCCATGCCCCAGCATGGCGCTCACGCGTCGATACCCTCGGGCGTGGCGAGGCACTGACCTCGCTCCTGCGCCGCGTCGGTATCCCGCTAGACAACGCGGAAGCACTCCTTCGCTCGGCAACGACACTGGACGATCGGCGCATACCGGCTGGGATGGAGGTCGCCACCCGACATGGTGTGAGCGACTCGCTTCCGGTCGAAGTCGTGCTCAAGCTCTCGGAAGATCGCAACCTTCGCCTCGTGCGCGGCGATAGCGGCTGGACGAGTCACGAAGAGAAGATTCCTTGGACGCGCGACACGGTCGCATACGCCGGATCGATACAATCGAACCTCTACGACGCGATCGATCGCGCAGCGCCAACACTTTCATCGGCTGCGCGTGCGTCGCTGGCTTGGGGTATCGCCGACATTCTCGAGTACCGCTATGACATGAGTCGCGATCTTCGCGGCGGCGATGTGTTCCGCGTACTGGTCGAGCGTGAGACGAGTCCCGCTGGAGCAAGTCGAATGGGGAACGTCCTCGTTCTCAACTTCACGACCGGAAGCAACACGACCGAAGCGGTGCGTTATCCGTCGGAGAATGGTCGCTCGCGCTATTTCGACCAGAGCGGCAAGTCGCTCGAAGCCGCATTCCTGCGCGCGCCGCTACAGTTCCGCCGCATCTCCAGCCGCTTCGGCATGCGCAAGCATCCGATCCTGGGCGTCTGGCGTCGCCACGCCGGTACTGACTACGCTGCATCAGAGGGGACGCCAATCCGTTCGATAGGAGATGGCGTCGTGACCTTCGCTGGGCGTATGGGCGGCTACGGCAATGCGGTCGACGTTAGGCACGCGAACGGCTACGTGTCGCGGTACGGTCACATGCGCGCGTTTGCCAAGGGCATGTCGCGCGGCGCACGCGTTGGTATCGGTCAGACGATCGGGTTCGTCGGTCACACGGGCCTCGCGACCGCTGCGCACCTGCACTTCGAGATCCTTGTTGGTGGTCGTCAGCGCGATCCGCGGGTCGCGCTGCAGCGCGTCGAGGGGAAGCCGCTCGACACCAAGGACCGCGCTGATTTCCTCCGTTCGCGAACGCTCCTCCTCGCCCTGCTCGAGCGCGGCCTGTCGGCCGACACACTTCTCGTCGCCGGCCAATAGCTCACTGTCGTACAGCGCGTGTGGTGGCGCGCCTGACATTCTGTGACAAGTCCGCGTTTACGGCCGCCACCGCGTAGTTAGCATTCACACATGTTGACTTGGTTCCTCGCGATCGCCGGCGGGGCCGCGGCCGTCGCGGCGTCTTACGCGCGCCTACGCACCGGTCCGCAGCGCGTCGTCTTCCCCGCGCTCCTGCGTGGCATCGCCATGACCGCCGCGCTGGCGCTCCTCTTCAACGTGCTGCTAGGGGCGAGTGGACGCTCATCACCGCTTGTCGCAGTAGACGTCTCGCTCAGCTGGGCGCGCGGACGCGCCAGCGAACAGTTCGATAGCGTGTTGCGCGAAGCGCACGGATCAGCACGGACATCGGCTGATCTAATTGCCTTCGGCGACTCGGTGCGCGCGTTAGGCGATGCACAGGAGCCGACCGATCGTGCGTCGCGCGTTCGCCACGCCGTCGAACGCGCCCTGGTAGCCGGCCGACCGCTTGTCGTATTCACGGACGGCGAAATTGACGATCCCGACGCGCTGCGCATGCTCCCCGCGGGGTCGCGTGTTGTCGTCGCACCGCCGTCGCGCGCCCCTGACATCGCCGTCACGGCACTGGACGCACCGCGGGCGATCGTTAGCGGCGACTCGATTGCCGTACGCGTGACGGTCGCCACTGGTGCCGTCGCCACACCGCGCGCGCGCCTAACGCTGGACGTCAACGGCCGGCCCGCCACCGAGCTGACGCTCGATTCGCTCGCGCCTAACGTGGAACGCGTGGTGACGCGCGAGGTGACGGTCGCCGGAACGAGCGGGCCTGGAACGCTGCGCGCGATCGTCGCCGCGCATGGTGACGGCGTCCTTCGTAACGATACCCTGGCGATGGCGATCGACATCGCGCCAGCCGCCGGTGCGGTGCTCGTCTCAACGTCCCCAGATCTCGACGCGCGTGAGCTGTCGTTCGTCTTGCGCGGCAGCCTCTCGCTGCCCACGCGCGGATATCTCCGCGTTGCTCCAGCGACGTGGCGCATCGACGGTGCCTTGGGACCTGTCGCGGAAGATGAGGTTCGTCGCGCCCTACAAACGGCGCCGCTTGCGATCATTCACGGCGATACCGCGATCTTCGGCAATCCACGCAGCCTAACGCGAGCTGCGCTGCTCCTTATCGCGCCGCCAGCGCCGGATCGATCATCCGGGGAGTGGTACGCTACCGGGGCGCCGGCATCGCCGATCGCGGCGCAGTTGTCCGGGATCCCGTGGGATTCGCTCCCGCCACTCGAAGTGACTGACGTCTCTATTCCCGGCTCCTTCGAAGTGCTCGAGACGCGGCGCGCCCGACGGCTCGAACGCCGCGTGGCGATCGCGGGTACCGAGCGACCGCGCCGCGTCGTTGTCGTCGGCGCTGCGGGTTTCGCGCGTTGGCGTTTGCGCGGTGGTGCCGCCGCCGACGCGTTCAGCGCGCTCTGGGGAAGCCTCGCGGATTGGCTCGCGACCGGCGCAAGTGACGTGCTCGCGGCAGTTCCCGCGTCGGCGCTGCTCCACGCTGGCGAGCCCGTGGCGTGGCGACGCGGATCCGGTGAAGACAGCGTCGTCCGGGTCGTGCTCGCGCGCCGCGGTGGAGGGGCGTCGGAGGTCGACACACTGACTCTCAACTTCGGCCAAACCGCCGACGTGGTGGAGTCAGCCCCCCTGGACGAGGGGGTCTACGACGTGCGCGGCGAACGCGGGAACTCGCTCCTCGCTGTGAATCCGTCGCGCGAGTGGTACCCTCGCCGCGCGTCGGTACCGGGTGGCTCGGTCGGTAGCGCATCTGCGTCACGCGATGCGCCGCGCGCTCGTAATGCTGGATGGCTCTTCGGCGTCGCGATCGCCGGCCTCTGCGCCGAGTGGATCGTGCGCCGGCGTATGGGGCTGCGGTAATCCGATACGCGCGCGGTTTCGGGACTGCTAGCTTTCGCAGGACATGAGCAGACTATTTCGTCGGGACAACGACGTTCCCAAACGGTCGCTTTGGCAGCGTATCAAGGACATTGCGATCGCTGACGTCGCTGTCGTCGCAAGCCCGGGGACGAAGCGCGCGGTGGAGGGCTCGCTCGAACGGCTCGAAGAGCTCCTCCTTGATGCGGACTTCGGCGTCAGCACCACGCTGCGCATGGTGGCCGATGTCGAGCAGCTTGCCAAGCGCGGCGAAATCCGTTCGGACGAAGAGTATCTCGATGTGCTTCAGCTCAGCGTCCAGCGCGCGTTACAGAGTGGAAACGCAGATCCGGCACTTCGATTCGCGCCTAACGGGCCTACCGTAATAGTTGTGATCGGAGTCAACGGGGCAGGGAAGACGACGTTCATCGGCAAGCTCGCGGCGCAGCTTCGGCGCGACGGAAAACGCGTCCTGGTGGCCGCCGCTGACACGTTTCGCGCGGGAGCAATCGACCAGCTACGCGTATGGTCGGAGCGGGTAGGCGTTGAGTTCGTAGGCGGTCAGGCTGGAGGGGATGCGGCGGCTGTCGCGTTCGACGCGATCGACGCCGCAGCACGTCGTAACCTCGACGTCGTCATCGTCGACACCGCGGGGCGCTTGCATACGAGCGGTAACTTGATGGACGAGCTCAAGAAAGTCGTGCGCGTCATTCAGAAGCGACTACCGGACGCGCCCCATGAAGTACTGCTCGTGCTCGACGGTACGATTGGTCAGAATGCTGTCGCCCAAGCCAAGACCTTTGCCGCAGCGGTTCCAGTTAGCGGCCTCGTCGTGACGAAAGTTGACGGCACGGCGAAGGGTGGAATCGTCGTCGCCGTACACGAGGCGATCGATGTGCCGGTGAAGTTCATCGGCGTCGGCGAGAAAGTGGGCGATCTCGAGCAGTTCGATGCCTCTGAGTTCGCGGCCGAGCTTCTCGCCAGTTAGCTCGGCGCGGCGTGTGCCGCTCGAGACGCCGATCCGATTTTTGAAAGGCGTCGGCGACAAGCGTGCAGATGCGTTGCACCGGTTAGGCATCCACACGGCTGGGGATCTGCTCTATCACGTGCCATATCGCTATGAGGATGCGAGCACGATCGTGCCGATCGCGGCGCTCGCTCCCGGCATGAATGCGACGACGTTAGGTCGCGTCATCTCCAAAGGGATTCTGCCGACGCGTAAAGGCCTCAGGATCTTTCAAGTGGTGCTGCAAGATGCCACAGGATTGATCGAGGCCGCGTTCCCCGGCCAGCCGTTCCTCGACCGTTCGATCGACAAGGGGGATGTCCTGCTCGTCTCAGGCCCCGTACGGTTCTATCACGGCCGGCAAATCGTTCCGCGCGAGTTTGTAAATCTCGGAGACGAGGATAGCGGCGAAGCGGTAGGCCGCGTGCTCGCCGTGTACGGCGTGACCGAGATGCTCACGGTGCGCCAGATGCGCGCCCTGGTCGATCGCAACCTCGACGTGCTGCTGGCAGAGCTACGCGAGCACCTGCCTAACGATGTGCGCGAGGCGGCCCGCGTTGTGCCGCTCGGCGACGCGCTGCGCACCGTGCACCGGCCGTCGAGCCTCGCTGAGGCGGAGCGCGCGCGCCGCAGGCTGGCGTTCGATGAATTCCTCTTCGACCAGCTCTTGCACCGACGCGCCAATGCGCTCGCTCGCGAGCCACGCCACGGGATCCGCTTCGACAACCGGCGCGCCCTAACGACTCAGCTGCGTGACAATCTGCCCTTCACGTTGACCGGCGCCCAGGCGCAAGCGATACGGGAGATCGTTGCCGACATGTCCTCGGATCGTCGCATGCATCGTCTGCTGCAGGGAGACGTCGGAAGCGGCAAGACCATCGTGGCCGTTTTTGCGGCGCTGCTGGCCATGGAGAACGGCTATCAAGCGTGCCTGATGGCGCCGACGGAGTTACTCGCCGAGCAGCACGCCCGGTCGATCGGACGCCTGCTCGAGCCGTTAGGCATCGCCCCCCTACTGATCACAGGAAGCAAGAGCGCGCGCGAGCGGCGCGAGCTGGACGAACGCCTCGCCGCCGCGGAACCGGTATTCGTCGTGGGGACGCACGCCTTGGTGCAGGAGCGCACGCGCTTCTCGCGCCTGGGGCTGGCCGTCGTGGACGAGCAGCACCGTTTCGGCGTGGAGCAGCGAGCGGCGTTAGGCGCCAAGGGAGATCGACCCGACGTCCTGCTTCTCAGCGCTACACCGATTCCGCGCTCCCTCGCGCTCACGTTGTACGGCGACCTCGATGTGACGCTGTTGAACGAGCGCCCGCCTGGCCGGCTGCGCGTGACGACGGCGCTGCGTCCAGAGAAGACTCGCGACAAGGTGCTCCAGTTCGTGCGCCAGCAGGTGGAGCAGGGAAGACAGGCCTACATCGTCTATCCTGTCATCGAGGAGTCAGAAAAAGTCGACCTCAAAGCCGCCACGACGATGCATGCCGAGCTCGCGGCAGGAGCGTTGCACGGGCTGCGTCTGGCGTTGATGCACGGCCGGCTCGATTCCGCGGAGCGCGATGATCTCATGCGACAGTTCCAGGCCGGGACTATCGACGTCCTGGTCGCGACCACGGTCATCGAGGTCGGAATCGATATCCCTAACGCGACGGTGATGCTCATCGAGCACCCGGAACGCTTCGGCTTGTCGCAGCTACATCAGCTGCGCGGTCGCGTTGGGCGCGGTGCGGATGCGTCGTACTGCATCCTGCTCGGCAGTGTGAGTCGCGAAGCATACGAGCGCCTCGCCATCCTTGCGAAGACAGATGATGGGTTCGAGATCGCGCGCGCCGACCTTCGTTTGCGCGGAATGGGCGAGTTGTTTGGCGAGCGGCAGAGTGGGACGCCTGTCTTCAAGATCGCGGACCCGGTGCGCGACGAGGAGCAACTACTCGCCGCGCGCGAGATTGCCGAACGGATGCTGAACGCAGATCCGGAGCTGGGTCAACCGCGACATGCCGGCATACGCCGCGTGCTGCACGAGCGCTACTCGCGATCACTCGAGCTCTTCCAGGTGGGATAGTGGATAGTGGATAGTGGATAGAGGATAGTTGATAGGGGATAGCGTGCGCAGCTGTGGCGCGCACCGAGTTGCAGTTCGTGCTGCTATACTCAACGTAGACCTGCAGGCGTAGACCTGCAGGCGAACCCTAACGTTTTCACAGGGTTATGCCCAAAGTCTTCCCAAGCCATCGGATTGGCGCACTCATACTCGGCGCGTTTCCGCTCTGGCAGACGCGTCCAAATCGCACACCGCCGTGTGAGCCGAACAATGCCGGCATCACGCTGCCTAGCGGGTTCTGCGCGACACTCTTTGCTGACTCGTTAGGCGCCGCTCGCCACCTCACCGTGGCCGCCAACGGCGACGTGATCGTCAATGCGCGGCCGACGCGCGCTGCCAATCAATCGCCCGGCAATCCGGGTGGCGTGTTCATCCTGCGCGACGCCGACGGAGACGGGAAGGCGGAGATCAGACAGCGCGCCGCGGACGCCGCTGGAACCGGGATCGCGATCGCCAACGGCTACGTCTATGCGACGTCGGGGACGTCGGTGCTGCGCTACCCGTATCGAGCAGCGGCTCTCGAGTTAGGCCGCCGCGCCGACACGATCATCAAAGACATGCCGACGGGCGGCCACACAGCGTACAACTTCGTCGTCGACGGATCGCGACTCATTCTCAATGTTGGCTCGCGCACGAACTCGTGCCAGGAGCGCGATCGCCAGAATGAATCAAAGGGCGTTGCTCCATGTACCGAGCTCGAAACGCGTGCAGGGATTTGGATCTTCTCTTCGGAGAAGCCTGGGCAGACGGCAACCGACGGTCGGCGTTATGCAACGGGCATTCGCAATGCCGTTGCGATGGCGAAACGGGCGGGCGATAACAACGCGGTTTGGGTCGTGCAGCACGGCCGCGATCAGCTTTTCCAGAACTGGGGGAAGCTGTTCACCGAGCGCCAGAGCGCTGAGAATCCCGCGGAAGAGCTCTTTCGCGTGGCCGAGGGAGATGACTTTGGCTGGCCGTATTGCTTTTACAGCAACGACGAGAAGAAAAAGGTTCTCGCGCCGGAGTATGGTGGTGACGGCAAACAAGTCGGTCGTTGTGCCGGGAAAAAGGGACCGATCCACCCCTTCCCGGGGCACTGGGCGCCTAACGCGCTCTTGTTCTACAATGGAACCGCGTTCCCCGCGCAGTATCGTGGCGGTGCCTTCATCGCTTTTCACGGATCGTGGAATCGCGCGCCACTGCCGCAGGAAGGCTTCAGCGTTGCCTACCTTCCGATGAACGGTCAGCGTGTGACGGGTGAGTTCACCAAGTTCGCTGACGGCTTCGCACCGCCACCACCGTCACCTAACGAGCCAGCTCGTCCAGTGCGGCGCTCACGACCGACAGGCTTGGCGGAAGGCCCGGACGGATCGCTCTACGTCGCGGACGACGTGCAGGGGAAGATTTGGAAAATCAGCTACAGGGGATAGTTGATAGTGGATAGTGGATAGACGACGCCTTTCTCTATCCACTATCCTCTATCCACTATCAACTCGTTACGGCTTCTGCGCCAATCGCCGGCGAATGCGATCTAACTCCGCCATCGTCTTATCCAACTCATCGCCGAGCTTGCGGATCTCGTCATCCCGCGCGCGATCGCGCGATTCCGCCGCCGTCCGTAAAACAGACAGTTGTGCGCGGCTGGAGTCGAGCGATTCGAGCAGACGGCGCAGAATCTTCGCCTCCTCGTAACGAGCAGTCGCCCGTCCCGCATTGAGGTAACTGTCGAGGGAGGCGAGCGCTTCACGACCCGACGCACGCGTGTTGAACGGATCCAGTCGTATCAGCGCGCGCCAGAAATCGGCCTCGGCGCCTTCATCGGAACCGCGATGATCCAGGGCGTACTTGGCGAGCATCCCATCGGCGTCGTCGTACCTGCCCTGATTAACCGCGCGCAATGCCGCCGCTAGCGTACCGGGCCAGGCTGAAATAGGCGGGGGGGCAGGAGGTGGGGCTTCCTGCACGGCCGGAACAATGGGCGGCCGGGCGCACGCTGCCACATCAAACACTAGCGCTATGCCCAGAAGCAGCATCCTACGGCGCATCGTTAGGCTTCCTCCATCACTGCCGGTTGTGATCCGCTCGTCGGCGTGGGGCGAGTGCGCGCCCGGATCGGCAGGTTGATCGAGAAGGTGGTTCCTTTGCCAACCGTACTCTCCACACCGATCGTTCCCCCGTGTGCCGTCACGATCCCCTTAGCGATCGCCAGGCCGAGTCCGACTCCTTTGAGCGCGTTTCCATTCTGATTGTCGGCCTGATAGAACTTATCGAAAATGAATTGTAGCTGTTGCGCTGGGATGCCGGCGCCCGTATCGCGCACCTGCATGTAAACGCGATCACCTTCGGAACGAATGGCGAGTGTAACACAGCCACCGCGATCGGTGAACTTAAACGCGTTCGAGAGGAGATTGCCTAACACCTCGTTCATGCGATCTTCATCCCACAGCACGCGCGTAGGCAGTCGCGGCGCGCGTTCGATTCGTAGGTTGACTCCCTTCTGCAACGCGAGAACACGAAACGTGTCGTCGAGCCGCTGGATGAAGTGATCGAGGTCCACTGCCTTGAGTTCGAGTTTTCCACCGCCGGCGTCGTAGCGGCCCACATCCAAGAGCTGCCCAACGAGACGGCCAAGTGATTCGGTTTGGGACTCTAGCGTGCGCATAACGTCGCGCTGCGCGGGCGAGAGTGGCCCGTACGTCTCCTCCTCGAGAAGCTGCACGTACCCTTGAATCACGTTGATCGGTGTGCGCAGTTCGTGAGAGGCGACGCTGAGAAACTCGGCGCGCAGGCGATCCAGTTCGGTAAGCTGCGTTGCCATAGATCTAAAGCTGCGCGCCAAACGGCCAAATTCATCGCGGCCGTTGCCGCCGAGCTTGAGTGGAAAGTCGAACTGACCTTCGGCGACCGCGCGCATACCGTGGTCCAGTGCAGCGACAGGCCTACCTATCGAGCGCGCGAGCCAGATCGATATCAACAAGGCGAGCACGCCGACGCCCACCAGACCGATCGCTGAGTTGCGTCGTGCGACGTTCACTTCGGTGCGCAGTGCTTCTACCGTTTGGCGCGTACGTTCTTGCAGCCTGGTTTCAACGAGCACGACGCTGCGGTCTAACTCGTTCATTGCGGGGACAAGCCAGCGATCCAGTAATGAGTCCGCCGTTGCTGCGCGCCCGGCAGCCGCGTTGCGCAGAACGGATGGGGCACGAAGCTCTACGTCACGGATAGCGCCCTTGAGCATCGCGGTCTCGGACGGCCGCACCATGCGCGACAGCGAGTCGGTCCAATCCTTGAGCGCCGTTAGGCGTTGATCGAAGTTCTGCCATGTGGTGTCACCAGGGAAAAGCGCCAGCAGCTGGGCGTCCTGGCTCAGCGCTTCGGCGTTTTCTCGCATGCGACCCATGATCAGTGTGGCAGCGAACTCTTGATCGCGCACGCGCGCGGTTTCGGCGCGCATGTGCTCCAGCGCGCGCACCGCAAGTAACACGGGGAGGGCGAAGATCAATGCGATAGCCGTGAGTCCGAATGCAAGTCGGAGCCGCAGCGTCATATCACAAACCTAGCGAGGCGATCCGTTGCACGCGCCTATCGAGACTCATACTTTTCGCGGCCCCCGACCCATGACGCAAACCGCAACGATAGCCGCGCTGAAGGACCACGTCGGAGCGAGGGTCACCGTGCGCGGGTGGGTGACGCACGTGCGCTCCTCCGGCAAGGTCGCGTTTATCGTGCTCCGTGATGGCAGCGGCGTCACGCAGGCCGTGGTCGTTAAGTCCGTGGTCACACCGGAGGCGTGGGAAACGTTCGGAATACTCACGCATGAGGCCTCTGTGGCGGTCACGGGGGACGTCCGAGCCGATGCGCGGGCCCCCGGCGGTCACGAATTGAGCGTGACCGAACTCGTGCTCCTGGGGCCGAGCCCGATCGACTATCCCATACAGCCCAAGGAACATGGCGTCGACTTCCTGCTCGATCACCGGCACCTCTGGCTACGTAGCCCGAGGCAAACGGCGATCGCGCGGGTGCGCCATGAGATCGAGCAGGCGATCCACGATTTCTTCTACGAGCACGGATTCGTTAGGGTTGATACTCCAATCCTAACAGCGGCGATCGGCGAGCGCAGCGGGCTGTTCGCGACGGAGTATTTCGAGGAAGGGAACGCCTACCTAGCGCAAACGGGGCAGCTGTACGGTGAGGCGGCCGCTGCCGCATTCGGACGGATTTACACCTTTGGCCCGACGTTTCGCGCAGAAAAGTCGAAGACCCGGCGCCATCTCACCGAGTTCTGGATGATCGAGCCGGAGATGGCATTTTATGACTCGAACGACAACATGCGGCTGCAGGAAGAGTTCCTGTCGTTTCTCGTTAGGCGCGCGCTCGAACGTCGCGCAGAGGAGCTCAAGGTCCTCGAGCGCGATACCGCGGCGCTCGAGCGCGTCGTCACGCCATTTCCACGAATCGAGTACACTGACGCCGTGAAGACGCTACAGGGAAAGGGGAGCGCGATTCAGTGGGGTGAAGACCTCGGTGCCGAGGATGAGACGTTGCTCGTTGGCGATCGCCCGACGCCGGTCTTCGTGTACAACTATCCGAAGGCAGCAAAGGCCTTCTATATGAAAGAGAACCCGGCGGATCCGCGCACAGTGCTCTGCGATGATTTGCTAGCGCCCGAGGGATACGGCGAGATCATCGGTGGGTCGCAGCGCGAGGACGATCACGACAAGCTGCTCGCGCGGATTCATGAGGAAAAACTGCCGGTCGACGCGTACGGGTGGTACCTCGATCTGCGGCGGTATGGGACGTTCGTGCACTCCGGGTTCGGCTTGGGGCTGGAGCGCACGGTCGCGTGGATCTGTGGTGTGCAACATATCCGTGAGTGCATCGCGTTCCCGCGCATGATGCATCGCTTGCGGCCCTAGGTTCGTCACCGCAACTGTCAAAAGCGGCAACGCAGATCAACGCAGAAACAGGCGCAGATCCAACTAAAGAAGTCTTTCGTTAGGAACGCTCGTGCGGTGGCGGCGGGGAGGGGAACTCCTGTGATGCAATCTGCGTTCCTCTGCGCCTCTTTCTGCGTCAATCTGCGATCCCGCTGTTGGCGAACGACGAAGCCTAACGGGAACTCGCTTCGCTCGCCTTCACTTCATCCCACAAACCGTCCAGCACCGCCAGCCCTGCCGTCGCCACCTCGATCCCGCGCTCAGCAGCTAATCGCTCGATCGCTGCGAAGCGCCGCACGAACTTCGCATTGGCTTTGTCCAGAGCGAGCGCTGCGTGCACGTTGGCTTTTCGACAAAGATTCACCACCGCAAACAGCAGATCGCCTAACTCCGCTTCCATCTCATCGGGTGTCGCCGCGTCGCCCTTCTCCACCAGCGCGCGAACCTCGCGCAGCTCTTCTTCGACTTTCGCCGCCGGCCCGTACACATCATTCCAGTCAAACCCGACACCGGCCGCGCGATCCTGCAGCCGGTGTGCGCGATGTAGCGCCGGGAGGCCAGCTGGTAACCCCTCCTCGATGGACGCTCGCTGCCGCTCCGATGCCTTGAGCTGTTCCCACGGGACCCGCGCGCCATCGCCGTACAAGTGCGGATGGCGCTTATGCATCTTCGCGATAAGCCCGCGAGTTACATCCCCGACATCGAACTCGCCGCGTTCTTCGGCGATCACCGAATGAAATAGGACCTGCAAAAGGACATCACCCAGCTCTTCGCGCACTTTCGCCCGGTCCGAATCGCGCAGCGCGTCGTCCAGCTCGTGCGCTTCTTCGATCAAATACGGGCGCAGCGACTCGTGTGTCTGGGCCGCATCCCACTCACAGCGCTGTCGAAGATCACGCATGAGAGCAAGCGTATCTTCAAGCGTGGCTTTAGGTTGCATATGGTTTCCTCGGCCGGTATACTACCCGCCCCCGTTACACCTCGTCAATGAACGGACTCCCGCGGCGCGCCTGGGTCGACGTCGACTTAGGCGCGCTCGTTCGCAACGCCCAAACGATGCAGCGCCGTGCGTCGGTGCCTCTCCTGCCGATGGTAAAAGCCGACGCGTATGGTCTTGGCGCCATACCAGTCGCTCACGCGCTCGAGCGCGTAAAGCCGTGGGGCTTTGGGGTGGCGACAGTCGCGGAAGGAGAGGAACTGCGCGCGGCAGGCATTGCGCGACCGATCGTCATCTTCACGCCGCTCGTTCCCGACGATTTCAGCGCTGCTCGCGCGGCGAACCTGACTCCCACGTTAGGTGACTCGGCGGCCATCGCCGCTTGGTTTCCAACCGGCGCCGCATGGCACTTAGCGATCGATACCGGCATGCAGCGCGCCGGCGTTCCGCACAACGAGATCGGCAGCATCATCGAGCTTGTTAGGCAGCTGCCGCCGGAAGGGGCCTTCACGCACCTGCATTCTGCGGACATCAACGGTGATAGTGTGGACCAACAGCAGGCGCTGTTCGACACGGCCATCGCACAGCTGCCGGAGCGGCCGCGCTACCTGCACGTCGAGAATAGCGCGGGCATCGAGCGCCAATCGCCATCGTCATGGGATCTCGCGCGGCCGGGGATCTTTCTGTATGGCGTAAGCACGGTGCCAGATAGCGGGGTCGTCCCGCAGCCCGTGGCACACCTACGTGCGCGCGTCGTGGAGATCCGTGAAGTTCCGGCAGGAGCCGGCGTAAGCTACGGCCACAGCTGGCATGCTCCGACCGCGCAAGCGCGCCGAGTCGCCACGCTGAATGCAGGCTACGCTGATGGCGTTAGGCGCGCGTTAGGCAATCATTCGCATGCCCTCATTGCCAGCCAGCCGGCACCGATCGTCGGCGTCGTGACCATGGATATGACAATGCTCGACGTCAGCGACATAACGTGTGAGATCGGTGACGTCGCCACGCTGCTCGGCCGCGATGGAGACGCCGTCGTCGATCTTGCTGAGGCGGCGCGCGCCGCCGAATTGTCGCCCTACGAGCTCCTCACAGGCCTACGCGCGCGCGCCGAGCGGCGCTATAGCGGCCCATGACGCTGCGGCGCGCCATCGTGATCATTCTCGACGGCGTCGGCATCGGCGCCGCGCATGATGCCGGGCACTATGGCGACGCCGACAGCGACACGTTAGGCAACCTCTCGCGCGCGCTTGGCGGGCTCGATCTACCGAACCTCGCCGCGCTCGGGCTCGGCTGCATCGCACCGATCGCTGCTGTGCCGCCTGCGTCCGCGCCCCGCGCGGCTTACGGAAGCATGCAGCCTGCCTCCGCGGGGAAGGACAGCACAACCGGGCACTGGGAGCTATGCGGTGTGCATCTCAACCGCGCCTTTCCCACGTACCCATACGGCTTCCCCGCTGCCGTCATTTCCGCATTCGAGCGCGCAACCGGCAGGCCTGCCATCGGTAACATCGCGGCGAGCGGAACGGCGATCATCGCTCGTCTTGCAGACGAGCAGCGGCGCAGCGGTGCATGGATCGTATACACATCGGCTGATTCGGTCTTTCAAATCGCTGCCGATGAAGCGGTAATTCCTCTCGCGGAGCTCTACGCATCCTGTGAAAAGGCACGCGCTCTCCTCGTCGAGCCGCATAACGTGTCGCGCGTCATCGCGCGTCCCTTTGTTCGGGAAGGAAGCGGCTATCAGCGCAGTGTCAATCGCCGCGATTATTCGGTTGCACCGCCAGCCGAGACGTTGCTTGACACACTCGCTGCGGCAGGCATTGCGCGACACGGCATTGGCAAAGTGGACGACCTCTTCGCCGGGCGCTCCATCTCGGCACGACACACGGCTAACAACGCAGAAGGGATCGCTGCGATCATGGCGTTTGTATGTGGGTCTGAGAGTGGGCTGTGCTTCGCCAACCTAGTAGATTTTGATCAGTTCTACGGGCACAGAAACGACGTCGCGGGGTTTTACGGCGCACTGCGCGAATTCGACCGCGCGGTCCCAGCGCTTCTGGGAGCCCTGCGCGAGGACGATTTGCTGATTATCACCGCCGATCACGGCAACGATCCGACAACTCCATCCACAGACCACTCGCGCGAGCGGGTACCGCTGCTTGTGGCCGGGCCAAGGGTCGTCACCCGCGATCTTGGAGAACGTCAGACATTCTCTGATGCCGGCGCAACGCTTGCCGAGTGGTTTGGGGTCCAACATGCCGGACGGGGCCATTCGTTCTTAAGTGAGGTCACTGCGTGACCGCCGATGTTTGGGGTGAGTTGGAGAACGCAGCACGAAGCGTTATGGAACAGGCCTACGCACCGTACTCTGATTTCCGCGTCGGTGCCGCAGTTCGCGGCGACGACGGGAGTATTTTCATTGGCTGCAACGTGGAAAACGCATCGTTTCCAGCGGGTCTCTGCGCTGAGCGCGCGGCCGTCGCGAGCGCTGTCGCCCGCGGCGTCCGCCGTTTCACGCACCTCGTAATTGCCACTGAGGCTGACTCGCCGACACCGCCATGCGGTATGTGTCGGCAAGTGTTCGTGGAGTTTGGACTGCCGCGCGACCTCGAGATCTTGAGCGTCACGCGCAACGGGGCGCGAGCGAAGTGGAGTCTGAACGACCTCGCTCCATCGCCGTTCACAACCGATTCGTTGACGCACCACTGATGATTTTTAAGCCTCGCTTCGCGTTTCTCACTACCTTTGCGCTGGGCGTCAGCGCCGTTGCCTGCCGTGACGAGCTAACGACCGCTGTGGCCTGCCCATCGCTTTGCCCTGGTAGCACTGTCAACGTGCGCGACACGGTGCTCGACGCCGTGACGTTGGACACGGGCGTGACTGGCTACCCGCCTGTCGGTACCGAGCCGTACATCCTGCTCGCCAGCCGGCCGGGTCTCGATACCCGTGGCGTCATCCGTTTCGACACGCTGCCTAACAAGTTTACGCGCGGTGGCGTCGATTCGGCCGTGACACGTGTGGACAGCGCGAACTTGAGGCTCGTCCTTGATCGTGCGCGTTCCCGCTTTCAGGCGCCCATCACAATCACGCTCTACGACGTCGACACAACAGCGGCTGACGCGGATATCGATGCGCTCAAACCGCTGTTCAGGGCCGATCGCCGCATCGGCGGCGCGACGTTCGATTCCGCAAGCATCAAGGACACGATCCGCGTCCCGTTCGACACGCTCCCGCTGCTGGACAAGATCATCAACGGGAAGCGTCTCCGCGTCGGCTTACAGGTTTCCAGTCCGAATCCGGTTGTCTTGCGGGTGTATTCGCGCGAAGCCAGCGCATCGATCCCGGGAATTGATGCCTCCGCCCTGGTCTCGTATGATCCCCACCCGGACACGGCCGTGCGGCCGATTCCGGTCGCCCCTGAATCACGCTCACCTAACGATGCGCCGAGTTTACGCATCGATCTCACCGACTTCTTTGTCGTCTTTCAGGCGCCTCGGGGGGGCGGCCCTAGCGACTTGAGTGTCGGCGGGCTCCCCGGCGAACGTGCATTCCTCCGCTTCAACGTCCCGTCGTTCATTCTCGACTCATCCACTGTGCTGCGTGCCACGCTTTTTCTCACGCAGAAGCCGAATCGCTCCAGCTCGATTGTCGATACCGTCGTGATTTACCCGCATCTGGTCACCGCGAGCGAAGCGGTGACCGATGTGAGGCGCGCCGCGGAGCTCATTACACCGCCAGGGTTCAACTTCGACTCACTGACGCTCGCCACCAGTGACAGTGGTCAGCGCAGCATCGAAATCGTCAACGCTCTCCTGCGCTGGGCGTTTTTCACCGAGCAAAAGGCGCAGCGCGCGGTGGTGCTCACTGCATCGCTCGAGGGGGCGCTGCCGGGCGAGGTCGTTTTCTTCTCGACCGAAGCCCCGGTCGGCGTACGACCACGATTGCGCGTGAGCTATTCGCCGCGCACGAACTTCGCGGTGCCATGATGCGAACCCTTGGTTTGGCCGCTCTTTTTCTGCTCTGCGCTTCGGCGTCACTTGGCGCGCAGGGCTCCTTGTCGCAGCAAGGCTTTGGCTACCCAGCTGGCATTGTTAGTGCGCGATCGATGGGCGCAGGCGGAGCGTTTCAGGAATTCGATCCACGCTCTGCCCGAAATCCAGCGACCCTCGGTGCGTGGGGCCAGCCATCGCTGTACATGCAATATGAACCGGAGTTTCGTCGCGTAGCCGTCGGCGGCCAGTCGGAGCAGACGCGCCTAACGCGATTCCCACTGCTGGCCATGTCTGTCCCGGCCGGGGACCGAATGGCTGTCGGTGCCTCCGCAACCACCTTTCTCGACCGCTCGTGGGAGACCGTTAGAACGGGGACGCAGCAGATAGGCCCCGATACGGTGGACTTCGTGGAGCGCTACCACACCAATGGGGCGATCAACGACCTGCGTCTCGCGGTGGCACGGCAACTGCACGAGCGCCTATGGATCGGAATTGCAGGCCATGCTTTTGCAGGCGGTAACCGCGTGCGCCTAACGCGAACGTTCTCTGATAGCCAGACTTTCGGCGGGCTCGACGATACGCTCAAGCTCGGTTACGTCGGCAGCGCCGTCTCGGCGGGAGCGATCTGGTCGCCGTTTGGCTCCTTCTCGCTAGCGGCATCCGGGCGGCTCGGCGGCTCGCTCCGGGTAACGAGCAATGATACGACGCTGGGGCGCGGTGATATTCCGAACAGCTACAGCGCGGCCGTGCGTTTCGATGGCATTCCGGGGGCAAGCATCGCGGCACGTGCGGAGCGCACGTTATGGTCCAGCCTAAGCACGTTAGGCAGTGCCGCGGCGGTTGCCACCGACACGTGGGACTATTCGGTGGGCCTCGAGGCGTCGGCTACGCCCGGGCGATCCGCGCCGGTTCTGTATCGTGCCGGATACCGCGACCGCGGACTCCCTTTCCTTGCGAATGGGCGCGCGATCAAAGAGCGCTCGATCACGGCTGGTGCGACGCTGCCCATAGCTGGCCCGCGCGCCGGGCTCGACGTCGCCGTCTGGCGAGCCATCCGAAGTGGCGGGGTGGGCACGAATGAGTCGGCCTGGGTTCTCAGTTTGGGCCTAACGGTTCGCCCCTGATCAACGGCTCCCGTGCGTGAAGCGCCGTTGATCCTTGTGGCGGACGACGTGCCTGGCAACGTCGATCTCCTCGTCGATCAGCTAACCACGCTCGGGTTCAATACAGTTACCGCCTTTGACGCGCCGGCTGCGCTCGCCGCGTGCTTCGAGCACCGCCCACAGCTCTGCATCCTCGACGTCGCAATGCCGGCGGGCGACATGGGCGTCGACGCGAGCACGTCAGGCTTCGAGGTTTGCCGCCGGATCAAGCGCGACCCACGCACATCGCGCATCCCCGTGATTTTTCTCACGGCCTTGAATGACACAATGGATCGCGTCCAGGCGATCGAGGCTGGCGGCGAGGACTTCCTGACGAAGCCGCACAACAGCGTCCTTCTCGGCGCGCGTGTGCGCAGTTTGGTACGCCTCAAGGCGACGACCGATGCCCTGGAGCAGTCGTATCGCCAGCTGCGCGACTTGGAGCGCATGCGTGAAGACCTCATGCGCATGCTGGTACACGATCTCAAGACGCCGCTCACAAGTATCCTTGCAACGCTGGAATTATTAGGCGACGGGGATCTCGGAGTCCTTGCCGAGCGTCAAATGCAGGCCGTACGAGAAACGGAGGAGAAGGCCGAAGAGCTGCTGGCGCTGGTTGACGAGATTCTCGAGATCCGGCGCATGGAAAGCGCCGAGATGGCGCTGGACCTTCAGCCGCTCCGGCCGGACGTGTTGTTAGGCGAAATTGTGCACGACTGGGAACGACGCTTGGAACGCGATGGCGCGCACCTACGTCTCGACGTGGCGGCCGACACCCCCGAGTTTTTAGGTGATGTCAAGCTGCTCAAGCGCGTGATCGGAAACTTGCTCGAGAATGCCTTGTCCCACGCCGGACCAGCGGTACACACAACTCTCAGCGCCCGTCGCGATCCCAATGGGCTGCGGTTGGTCCTCTCCGACAACGGTCCTGGCATCCCAAAGAACGAGCGCGAGCACATTTTCCAGAGCTTCACAAGCGTTAGGCGCCCTGGCTCAACGCGGCAGCAAGGCACAGGGCTCGGGCTCGCGTTTTGCCGCCTCGCTATAGCGGCCCACGGCGGCAGGATCTGGGTGGAGGACGCTGCCGGGAACGCTCGCGGGAGTGCATTCCATGTTGTACTTCCGCTCGAGCCGGCGCGCGTACCCGCCGGCGTCGCCAGGGTTTGATGACGCCTCGCGTCTACCTTCGTACCTTCGGGTGTAGGGCCAATCAATACGACAGTGAAGGGGTGCGTGCGCTCGTGGAGCGAGCTGGCGGTGTTATCGTGGACCGCCCGGAAGACGCCAATGTGGCCGTCTTCAATAGTTGCGCGGTCACAGCTGCCGCTGAGGCCGACCTGCGCCGCAGCATACGTCACGCGGCGCGCGAAAACGGCGGCTTGGAGACCGTCGTCATGGGGTGCGCTGCCGCGCGTGATTCCGGGGCGATCGCGGCACTGCCCACAGTAGCGCACGTCATCGGCGGCGCAGACATGCCGGCGATCGCGCAGGCGTTAGGCATCGTTCAAGCCATAGGCGGTACGCAGCTGAGCGCCCCAGTCGTACCGATGAGGCAGACCGCAACACGCGCTCTGCTCCGCGTACAAGACGGATGTGACGAGCACTGTACCTTCTGCGCCACAACCCTCGCGCGCGGCGCTAACCGCGCACGGCCAGCAACAGAGCTCGTGGATGAGGCGCTGGCGCTGTCGCAGCGTCATCCCGAGATCGTGCTGACCGGCATACACATCGGGACGTACGGCAATGACCTCGGGACGACGTTAGGCGCCCTTGTCGAGCAGCTCGTGCGTGAAGTGCCGCGTGTGCGTTTCCGGTTGTCGTCGCTCGAGGCCACCGAAGTTGACGACAGGCTCAGCGACCTCTTCGACGAGCCGTCACGCCTCGCGCCGCATCTGCACGCGCCGCTGCAGTCAGGAGCGAATCGCATCCTGAAGCGCATGGGACGGCACTGGTATACGGCGGAATCTTACGCGCAGTCGGTCGAAAGACTGGTGGCCGATCGCGCGGTATTCGCGCTCGGTGGCGATGTCATCGCCGGCTTCCCCGGCGAGACGGAAGCCGATCACCGGACGACCTGCGAGTTAGTCGAGCGCCTTCCATTCACCTATCTGCATGTCTTCCCCTTCTCGGTGCGACCAGGGACGGCAGCTGAGCGCCTTCCGGCGCACATCGCCTCCGGCGTTGTGAAGGAGCGTGCAGCGGAGCTTCGTGGCATCGCCGAGCGAAAGCGACAAGCCTACGAGGTGTCCCGTGCCGGGTCTTCCGCCGACGTCATTGTCGTGCGCGGCGACGTTCGCGAGGGGCTTACGGAGGACTATCTTGAGGTGCGCCTGGAAGGGCCGCCGCTTCCGCGCGCGTCGCGCGTCACAGCGCGCCTCGCCTTCGCCGGCGCGACCCTGACGGCAATTCCCCACGCCTAACGAATGACGCAGCGCGCGCCGACCGTCTACATCGAGACGTACGGATGCCAGATGAATGTGAGCGATACCGAGTTGATGCTCGGGACGCTTGCGGCGGCGGGTTATAGCCAGGTCGAAGAACCCGACGGCGCCGATCTCATTCTCGTCAACACGTGCGCTATTCGCGATCACGCCGAGCAACGCGTGATTGGCCGTCTCGGTGATCTCAAGCGCAAGATGAAAGCGGACAGTGTCGTTGGCGTTACCGGTTGCATGGCACAGCGGCTTGGCCCGCGACTGCTCGATCGTGCACCGCACGTCAGTCTGGTCATAGGGCCTGACGGCTATCGTGCACTTCCTGCGCTGGTCGCCAGCGCAAGAGACGGCGAGCGCGCGGCGGTTACGTCGTTCGATCTGGAAGAGCACTACGAAGACTTCAAGCCACAACGCTTCGACAAAGTCCGTGCGTGGATCCCGGTGCAGCGCGGCTGCGACTACAAATGCACCTACTGTATTGTGCCGACCACGCGCGGTCCCGAGCGGAGTCGCAAACTCGCGGACGTGGTGCGCGAGGTTGAGCAGGTTGTTGCCGAAGGGATCAGCGAGATTACGCTCCTCGGCCAAACGGTCAACTCGTACAACGACGGCGCGCACGACTTCGCGGATCTCCTGCGAGCCGCAGGGAGTGTCCCACGTATCCGCCGCCTGCGCTTCACGTCACCTCACCCTAACGATTTCTCGGCGCGGGTGATTGAAGCGATGGCGGCCGTGCCGTCGGTGTGTGAGCACGTGCATCTGCCAATGCAAAGCGGCTCGTCGCGCGTGCTCAAGCGCATGCTACGACGCTACACCCGTGAACAATATCTCGAGACGGTGGAGCGGTTGCGGGGGGCCATCCCGAACATCGCCCTAACGACCGACATCATCGTGGGCTTCCCCGGCGAAACAGAAACGGACTTTGACGAAACGGTCTCCGCGGTGCGGGAAGTCGGTTTCGATGATGCGTTTACGTTCAAGTTCTCGCCGCGCGAGGGGACGCCGGCTACCCGCATGCCAGCGACCGAAACTGTGAGCGACGCTGTGGCCTCGCAGCGCTTGGAGCGTCTAATCGGTGTCGTGCGTTCCGTTGCCCGCGAGCGAAACCTTGCGCTTCTCGGGCAGCGCCGTGAAGTACTCGTCGAAAAGTGGGCGAAGCGCGGTGAGTTACTGCAGTCTCGTACGCGAGATCACAAGACTGTGCTTGTCCCAGGCGACGAGACGATGATCGGTCGCTATCTCACCGTCGAGTTGACGGGGACGACCGGGTCGACCTTCATGGGTGCCCCAATGGCGGAGCGAGTCTCGTTGCCGATGGCCGGATGATCAACGCGATAGAAGAGGTTGTTCGCGAGGTGTATGTGCAGGTGCGCGAGCGCGAAGCGAAGGCGGGTTTTTGTGCCTGCTCGCGATGCGAAGATGATGTGATTCGCCACACTATGAATCATCTTCGTCCACGCTATGTCGGCACGGCCATGGGCTCGGCGGTGACGCGTGTCTCTTTGGCTCTGGAACAGGCGCGAGCCGAAGTAGCTGTCGTTATCCTCGATGCGATGCGGCGAGTCGCCAAGAATCCTCAGCATAATGATCATAGCTCTTAGCTCATAGCTCTTAGCTCTTAGCTAGGGCCCTCGGTGGTGAGGCCTAAGAGCTAAGACCTAAGACCTACGAGCTTGCCCACAATCGCTGTTGTTTATGCTGTTGTTGCCGCCGGCCTTCTGATCGGGTTTGGCGGTCTTGCTTTTTACGGCCTCGCGGCGTGTGCGATTGGAGCTGCTGTTTCAATTTGGCAGCGTTCATGGAACATCGCGCTGCTGGCCAGTCTCGGGTTTGGCGCTGTCGTCTATGCTGCCGCATCGCAGCGTATCGAGCGAGCTTGCCTAACGAGAATCCCGCAGCAACGCGAGTGGATCGTCGATCTCCAAGGCGATCCGGCGGGGAAATGGTGGCGAGGGAGGTGGCGGGCGCAGGGCTGCGCCACGCCCGTGAGCGTTCATATAGCCTCCGGGAGTGCACGGCCGGGGAGTCGCGTGCGCGTGACCGCGGAGTTCTTCCGCCAGGCTGATCGGATTCAGCTGCGCGAAGCGAGCGTGCAGGAGGTCGCCGCACCGTCGTTGCTCGAGCGCGCCCGTACGCGTTCGGGTCGCGACATCGACAGTCTCTTCGCCAAACATCGAGCGCTCGTGCGCGCGCTGTTGATCGCCGAGCAGCGCGACATCGAGCGGCCGGTGCGCGACGCCTTCGCCGATTCAGGACTCGTGCACATGCTGTCAGTTTCCGGCCTGCACGTCGCCATCATTTTCGGAGCGATCGAGCTGCTGTTCGCGGTCTTGCGCTGGCCGCAACGACTCGTGGCCGTTGGAGCCCTAACGCTAACCACAGCGTATGTTGCGATGATCGGCGCCCCAGCTCCGGCGGTGCGAGCTGCTGCCATGCTCGGTGGCGCTGCTGTCGCTCGCCTGTTGCAGCGCCCGACCTCGGCGTGGGCGATCGTGGCGCTCGGAGGATTGATCCCGCTCGCGGATGCAGCGACGGTGCGTGATCTGGGATATCAGCTCAGCATGGCGGGGATTATCGGCCTGGTTGCGTCGGGGAGCGCGAGCCGCCGCTGGATTCCTGAGCGCCTAACGGGGTGGCGCCGGAGCCTCGCAGCCAATCTCCTCACCACAACGCTAGCGTGCGTGGCGACGATGCCGATCAGCGCCTACGCGTTCGGTCGCACGAGTCTTATCGCGCCGGCGAGCAATATCGTGATGTCGCCGTTGGTCACACTGTTACAACCGGCCCTGTTTCTCTCGCTCGCAGTAGCGCCAATCGAACCGCTCGCGCGGCTTCTGGCGGATGGATCCAGCGTGCTGCTGGACGTGTTCTCCACTGGCGCGGTTTGGTTCGCGCGAGTACCGCATGCGACGCTGGAGATCGGCTTTACGCCCATTGGTGGTGCGGCGCTCATCGTCGCCTCGCTCGCCTTGATCATCGCGGCGTTGAGTCGCTATCCTGGTCGTGCGCTCGTCGTGACGTTAGGCGCGTCGCTCATCATGGCCTGGCGGCCGCTGCTTCCGGTGACGCGCACAGTGGAGCTGCACATGATTGATGTGGGGCAGGGCGATGCGCTCGCCTTGCGAGCTGCGGACGGGTCGTGGGTTCTCTTCGACGCGGGCGACTCGTGGCGCAGCGGCGATGCCGGCGAGCGTTTTGTTCTGCCGTATTTGAAACGGCGTGGCGGTGCCGTGCGCGCCATTGTACTCTCACATCCGCACGACGACCACATCGGAGGCGTGATCACGGTGCTCAAGCGCACCCATCCCGATGTGGTGATTGATGGTGGCTACGTCGCCGCGAGCGGAGTCTATCGCGACGTGCTGCTCGCCGCGCAGCGGTATAGAACACGTTGGTGGCGCGTAACCGCGGGCGATTCCCTCGT
>JBQTIF010000055.1:0-10111 GCA_052388395.1 Gemmatimonadaceae bacterium
CGCCGTCGACGACGACCTCAGCCGCGTTAGGCGCGTAGCCGCGGGGCGGCGGAGGGAGCGCGATCTGTGGCTTGAACAAAAGGGCGGCGCCTAACAGCGCCTGCCCGATGAGCGCGACGTGCATCGATATGGACGGTAACTTACGCGTGGTTGCTTGCGAAAGCTTCACCAAAGCAGATCGCCCGAGCTGACGACGCCCGGGCGATCAACAGAGGCAGAGTCCGACTGGAGTTACGGCGGTGTGGGCGAGTTCGGTGGGTTCGTGCCACCCCAAGTGTAGAGGGGCTGACCAAGCACGCCGAGCTCCCGTGCAGGTACCGGCATTTCGCGCGGGGTGCCGGTGATGAGACCATCGATGCGCCGCCTATTGAAGAACGGAAGCGCGCTGATGCCCATCAGCTCGATTTCCTGCTCGTAATACAGCTTAGTGAGCAGACTCGGTGCACCTTCACCCGCGGTTGCGGCCGAAAGCCCACCGCGAGTGACGCGTGTCTTGTTGAGCAGCGTCGCCGCGGTGCCTAACGAGCCGCTGGAGCGGATAAGGCCCTCGGCCCACAGCAGGTCGTTAAACGTGGCGCTCAGGATTGGGTATGGTCCGAAACCGCCATAGATCGCGGTCGGATCCTGATTCCCACTCTCATCGTAGCGCATGTGGCCGATGTTGGACTGGTGATACGAGCCGCGGTCGGGACGGAACGGCGCGACACCAGACCACGCGAAGTCGGTGCCGCCATTCGCAGTCTTTGGGATGGTACCGAATGCGTCAGCGATGCTTTCATCACCGAAGGAGCCGTCGCCAAGCCGCTTATCAGCTGAATTCGGCGGCGGGTTGCCACTGAGTGGCCACGGATGCCGCTGCGTCACGGGGTCGATCATGTTGGCGACACGTGTATGCACTCGACCACCATCGATGCCATCGAACCAGATGAGCAGTTCCGGGCAGAAGTCTGTAAGAGCACTCCCGCCGGCAGGGCAGCCGTCGCCGGTGAAGATCAAATCGAATGGCGCGCCTGACGACATACCCTGAGAAGCGTATGTGACGACGTTTGCCCAGTTAACTTGGCCGTTCTCGGCGGCGTTGCGCGGCCACAGTGCCAACGTTGCAGCCGCCATCGTGTTGGCGACGCGCGCAATCTGGCCGCTGTTGTACGACGTACCGTTTGTCCAACCGCCGGGAGTCGAGAACGAGTTTGCTTTGGCAAGCGTCGCAGCGGCGAGCAGCTTGGTCACCGCTGCATCGCGCACTTTCTTGCGATCGGAGTACTCGAGGGTGTTGAGATCGGTCGTCTCCTCGACGATGTAGGCTTTGTCGTAGTTGATCGCGAGGACCGACAGCGTTAGGCCCTGCACAAGAGTGGCGATCGTTTCGGCGCGTTTGGTATCCGAGGCGTTGTTGATGACCGCGCCCCCTTTGATCGCCTTGATGACATCGTTCGCCGACGAGAGCGCGCTGTAGCTGCCCGTCCACTGGTATTCGATCGACGTGCGGCCGGCTGCCGATGGATCGTTTTGCCATGCGCGCGACGAGCGATTCCACTGCGCCGGCGGAGCGCTCGGGTTATCGACGCTCGAGTAGAAGTTCATGTTGAAGTTGTTCCACGACGACGAAAACGACTGCGCCTGGGTCGTCAACACGCCTCCGTTCTCCATCCCCGACCACATGCGTCCCCACGTGCGCAGCGATCCGCCGGCGAGCGCCTCCAGCGCCGCCGGATCCGCGAGCGCGCGGTCGGCATCCGGATCGATAGGGTTATTGACTTCCAGAGAATTGCATGCTCCGAGGGCCATCAACGCTACAATCGCGGCGGCCCGATTCAGATTCACGTTATGCATGGTGTGCATTCTCCGAGTCTGCGCGGGCTAGTAGCCGAGTTCGAGCATGAACGTCACCGTGCGGAACGTGGGATATGTGAAGTAGTCCACACGGTACGCGAACGGATTTCCACCACCCGGACCTGACACGTCGGGATCGTAGCCGCTGTAATCTGTGCTGGTCCACAGGTTGCGACCGACGATGCCAAAGCGCGTGTTGCTGAACGTTCCAAGGCCCACCTTGCGGACCCACGAGCGCGGCACGGTGAAGTTCACCGCGAGCTCACGCAGGCGCATGTAGGAGCCGTCTTCGACGAAGTACTCGTTCGCGTCGAAGTTGTTGTAGAACGTGGAGTAGTAGGTCGTGGGCTTACGCTCTTCGGCGGGCTTGCCGCGCTGGTCAATGGCCGGATCACGGAACTCGTTGAAGGGCCACTGGCGCGTATAGTTGTAAATGTTGCCGCCCTGCACCCAGTTGAGCTGCGCCGCCACATTGACGTTTTTCCACTGGAGGTTAGAGCTCACACCGAGGGTGAAGTCAGGAGTCACATCACCGATCTCGCCAAGTTGCTGACCGGCTGCGTTGAAGAACTTCAGGGGAACTTCGTCCCTAGTGCGATGCGCGGACTTGCGCACGAAATACCCTTCTTCGTTCTTCACGTAGTCGGCGACAGTGCCCGTTAGGCGGCCGGACCGGATCGTTTCTTCGAGCTGGCCCTGGGAGCGGATCCACTTGGCGCCGTAGATCACGCCGAATTTCTGACCCTTGGCGATGCGGAAAATGCGCGTGTTGGCGTCGTTCGGATCCGGGCCGACGAGGAACGGACCGACGTTGAGGTCCGTGATCTCCTGGCGAGTGCGGTCAGCCACCAGGTTCACGCGCCAGAACATGTCGTTGCGTGACAAGAGCACGGCGCCTAACGATGCCTCATGCGTCTGCCCTGAAAGCTCGCCGGCATTTTTCCACTGAGTCAGGTACCCGGTGGCCGCGGAGACGTCAACCTTCAGGATCTGATCGCTGGTGACCTTATCCGAGTAGCTGTACTCGAAGGTGTAGTTGCCGAGGAAGTTGACGTTGAGGCCGTATTCGATCTCCTTGGAGAACGCGGGCTTCAGCAGTGGATTGCCTAACGTCACTTTCACGGGAGCGCCGCCCACGATCTGGAAGATCTCGTATTGCGCCGCGAATTCGGGGCGCAGCCCGGCCGTACCGAGCGAGGCGCGCAGCTTGAGCTCATCAACGCCCGGCATGCGGAAGTCCTCTGACACACGCCATACACCGGAGACGCGATAGTATGTGGCTGATCGCTCCTCAGCGCCGAAGAGCGACGACTCATCGCGGCGAACCAGTCCGTCGACGATGTAGCGATCCTTGATATCGAACGTGCTCACGATGAAGACGTTCTGATTGACAATGCTCTCGGTTCGCGAAGCCGGAACGATGGGAAAGTCGCGAGAGGCCGCATTGAACTCGGGAACTCGCCCCACGACGAGAGCAGAGGCTCCCACCTGCACGAACGAGTTGGTCTGATCCTCGTTCAAGAATGCAATTTTCGTGGTGTTGCTGAGCCAACCGAGTGGCTGCCAGCGTGACGTCAGCGTAGCACCGAAGTTCAACGATCGCTCGTCCCGCGACTCATGGAACAGCGCGCCTTTATCAGGCTGACCGCTCGAGTTCAAAAAGCCTGTCGGGCGGAACTGCCTATAATTCTGGCCAGCCTGATCGAAGTTGAAGCTCCCTTCTGCCGTCAGCCAGATGAACGGCCGGTATCTGAGCTTTGCGGTGCCAGTGAATCGGTTGCGGTCGTTCTCTGTTGAGGCGTTCGCGAGTGAGTAGAGCGGATTGGAGAGGTTCCCCGAGGCAGGTGGCTGCTTGATGTTCGCAAGGAACGGCGTTCCATCCGGGTTACGCGCCGTAATGTCGATGTTCGGCTCGAGGAAGCGCAGCCCGAAGAACACATCTGCGGCACCCTCGGCCTGATCGCCGTGCGACTTCCCGTAGAACGCTCCGACCTGGTAGTCGACCTTGTCGTTCATGGCCTGGTCCAGGTTCATGCGGAAGTTCTGGCGGTTGAACCCGTTCAGTAAGTCGATAACTCCCGTCTCTTTTGTGTTCTGGAATGAGACGTTGTAGTTCAGGTTTCCGCGACGCTGTCCGACGGACAGGTAGTTCGTCATGAATAAGCCTGACCTGAACGTTTCATCAAACGGATCGAAATACACAGGATAGGCGTTGTCCGAAATCCGGTCCGCTTCGGGAACGCGGTTGCCACCCGCATCCAGCTTGAACGACCCGTCAGCGTTGAGTTGGAAATTGTGCGAGAGGTTGTTAGGCACGATGCGCGGCAGGTCACTCTGACCAATTTCGTTGCGCAGCGTGAAGCTGGTTTGCCCTTCGGCGAGATTGGCGCCGCGCTTGGTGAAGATCTGCACCACACCATTGGCCGCATCGGACCCGTACAGTGAGCTCGCCGCTGCGCCTTTGATGACTTCGACGCGTTCGATGTCATCTGAATTGACGTCGGAGAGTCCGAGACGCGTGATGGTGCCATCGACGATGACGAGTGGATCCTGACGGCCCGTTAGGCTGGTCGCCGCTCGTAGGCGGATCGACGGTTCTTCTCCTGGCTGTCCACTCGTGGTAACGACGGACGCGCCTGCGACCTTGCCGCTGATTGCCGCGACCGGCGTCGTCATCGGCACTTCCTTGATATTTGTCGCGTCGACGACGGCCACAGCAAAAGGCACTTTCGTCTGCGACGTGGCGTCAGAAACGCCCGTGACTACAACCTGCTCGAGCGAAAGGACGTCCTTCTCGAGAGCGAAGTCTTTTTCTACTCGCTCCGAGACCGTGATGCGCTCGCGCTGGGGCTTGTAGCCGATGAAACGGGCCTGCAGCGTCACGACCTTGCCGGTCGCCGCGAGCGGTACCGAAAAGGAATAGCGCCCATCAGTCGCTGTTATGCCTCCAACGCCGAGCTCAGGAATTCCGATACTAGCGCCACCGAGGGGGGCACCAGATGACGTAACTCTTCCGGTTACGACACCACCTCGCTGCGCTTCTGCAGTCGAGGCCGCCACAAGCACTCCCATAGCTGTGGCGACTGCGAGCATTCGTCGAACCAGTACACGCTGCATGCGGCCCTCCTGTCGGTGCGCTGGGTAAAATCAATGGTTAACGCGACTGAACACCAGAGGACTTCTGGTGTAGAGCCGGCGCGCCAAAATGGAGCGGGCGTTTGTTAGGCGCAATAGCGGCCAAGCTAGGGGTGACCTCGTCTGACAAAGTCTGGTGTCGCCAAATGCGGAACCAGCACTACTTTGGTGATTCGACTTCAGCGATGAAGAACGGCTCGCGGAGGGCCTTTGGTATGAGCCTGAGACTCCGATCCCTCGCCATTATCTGCTCGGCGCTTGCTGTCTCGATAAGCGCTGATGCTCAGCGTGGATCTGCGATGATGTTTGGCGCTGTGGTGAATCGCGCAACGCAGGCACCCATCGTCGATGCGCAAATCGTCCATGGAGGCGATGGCCGCGTCATCAAGAGTGATTCGCTTGGCTACTATCGCTTTCAAAACCTCGCCGCCGGAATCATCCGTTTTACCGTCAAAGCCACCGGTTTCCATGCGGCGACCTTCACATACGCGCTCGCAAATGGCGAGCGGATGGAACGCGACATCGAGCTCGATTCTACTTCAGTCGTGATAAGTGGGCGCCCAGCCCAAGTTCTCCCTGAAGTCGCTATCGAAGCACCACCGTCACTCGGCGCGCGCTTTCATGATTTCGAGCGGCGCAAAGCAACAGGACGAGGACACTACCTGACGCGGTCGCAAATCGAGCAGAAGGGCGCGAACAACTTGACTGACGCACTGCGTGATTTGCGCGGCGTCACTCAAGACTGCGCTGGCTCGAGCTGCTTCGTGCGCATGGTCCGCGCACCATCGCGATGTCGTCCCATCTACATCGTTGATGAACGAGAGGACAACATGTTCGGACCCACGATCGCGATCCGCGATATCGAAGCGATCGAAGTTTACACTGGTCCTTCTGACGTTCCTGGCGAATTCGCGGGTACCAGTGCGGGCTGCGGCGTGATCGTGATATGGACGCGATCGGGCCCTTCACGGCGCAGAGGAGAGGTCCTCACAGTGGATAGTGGATAGTGGAGAGTGGATAGTGGTTCGTTGATAGTGGTTAGTTGATAGCGTCGATGACGGCGTTATGACGCGCCTGCTTTAGCCTGCGTTATGCCCTCGCCAACAAAGCCTCGCGTCCGCGGCTACCGCGGTCTTGTGGTCTTTCAGAAAGCCGTATCGCTTGCGGTCGCATCGTACGCCGTCGCGAAGTGTTTGCCGCCTGACGAGCGTTATGAATTAGGAAGACAGCTGCGGCGCGCCTGCGTTTCCATTCCAATTAACATTGCTGAGGGCGCCGGGCGCCGCACGAAGCGGGACAATGCGCAGTTCCTCGCAATCGCCCGCGCATCGTTGTCCGAGGTCGAGGCGTGCTGCATTGTCATACGGGCGTTGGGCTATGCGCCGGCGGACAAAATCCTGCCAGTGCTCTCCGTTGCAGATGAAGTGGGACGAATGCTGACCACTATGATGCGCAGAGAAATCAGACTGTCAGCCTAACATCCTAGCCACTCCACTATCCACTATCCACTATCAACTAACGCTATTGCCTAACTACGACTTCCTTCTGCCCGCCGGGAATCGCGAGAGTCTGAGTTTGTCCGCCGGGCCATCGTATCCATAACGAGTCGGCACCGGCGGCCAGGCCGAGAACGCTAACAGCGCCGTCCATTGACCAGTAGCCAGTTCCAGCGCGCACTTCACGCACTGGACCACCACGGGCGCCCGACAGCACGCGCAGTTGCGCGCCGATGCCTAACGGGTTACCTGCTCCTCCGGCCAGCCTAACGCGGACGCCCGGACGACCGTTCGTGTTGCGGAACAGTCTGGTCAACGTACCGTTCTGCGCTACTGCCAAGTCGGGTCTCGCATCGCCGTCGAAATCAGCCGTCGCGGCCCCGCGTTGATCGCCGAGCACGCTGATGCCCGCCTGCCGCACGCTGAGTGGCGTAAATCCTCCAGCACCGTCGCCTAACAGCACGAGCCCGGCACCGGCGTCGAAACGCATCGTGCTGATCTCGGTCGGGAAAAAGTTCTGACTCAAGAACAGATCTTCCGCGCCATCGCCATTGAAGTCCGCCACCACCGGCCCACTCGACGGGGCAAGTTGTGCGGCCGCAGGGAGACTGCGTGCCTCGAAGCGTCCGCCTCTGTTGACGAAGAGAATGTGATCGAACGTCGTCGCCCCCACGCGGATCGCTGACGCGGAGTCTTCACCCAGCAACGTCGCCACATCGGCCTTCGCGTAGTCGGTATATGATCCGATGCGCCGCCGTACGTCCGGCATTGCCACAGCCAAACGCGAGAATGACTCCCGCGGCATTTCTTTTTTCAGCAGCGAGTCGTATTCCGCGGGTAGCAGGACGAGTCCAGTCCCGCGCTTACTCACCCACAAAGCGTGAGGGTGTTCGGCCGAAGCGCGCCACGGCACGTTGCGTCCCCAGCTCGTAGCAACGATGTCGAGTTTTCCGTCGTTGTCGAAGTCGCCGGCAGTCACACCCAGCCAGCGACTGGAAATCCCCGCCAGGCCCAGTTCACTCGTCGCGTCACGCAGGCGGCCGCTCTCGTTAACAAGGATACGGACCGGACCCCACTCGCTCGCGACGATCAGGTCGGGACGTGCGTCCCCGGTGACGTCGGCGAACGTGGCCGCCGTGACAAGACCTAACGACTTCACGGACTCATCCAGCGACGCATCGGCGAGGAAGTTTCCATCGGCCGTGCCGCGGTAGAGGTGCGAGGGAGCCGGGAGCGGCCACGCGCCGGCCAGCACACGAGAGCCGACAAAGAGGTCGAGGATGCCGTCTCCATCCACATCGCCTAACGCCATTGCGCCGGCTGTGATCGAGTCACCGGCAATGAGCGGCGACGGTGCCGCCGGCAGCCCGTTCGACGTGGGATAGCTGAGGACTTTTGGAATCGCAACCGCTTCGTCGCGCGAGGCAGCCTCGTAATTGGACTGCGAAGCGACAAGAGAGATTTGGCCGCTGCGCAGCACTGGAAGGACGCTGCCCAGATCACCGTCGACGATAGGACCGTCCAGCCGCCGGAAGCCGCCTGCGGTGTTGCGCAATACGGTGAGCCGCCCGCCGCGTCCCGAGCTGACGACGAGGTCGTCGCGACCGTCCATGTCCACGTCGATCCACGATACGCCCGGCCCGAGCTGCGAGAAGCGATTCGGCAGCAGCGGCTGACGCCGGAAATCGTCAAAGAGCGTCTCGACGTGTGCGTGCCCACCTAACGATGCCGTCACGTCCGCGAAAAGCGGCGCGCTGTCCACGCTCGCAGCCGCGTTAGGCGCTCCGTCGGCGGATACCTTCGTTTCGTCGATCTCATAGAGACGATTCGGGCGCGCGTCAGCGACGACCGAGCGTGCGCCATCGCGCCAGCGTACCTCGATGCGCACCATGTCGTCGTTGCCCGTTGCAAAGCTCTGCAGCGCGTCGCTTCCCGACAGGTAGTTGCCGCCTGCAGTTATCTCCCGTGACTGCGCCGGCAGCGACGCGGCGCGCACAGTGACTACTGCCCCCACGGCGCCGCTGTTTGGCCGGCGGCCGATCAGTCGGACCGCGACTCGCGGCGCCACGCTCTCGCTGCGATACAGCACCGGCGCTTCGCCGAGACGTGTAACGATCGGGTCGATGTCGCCGTCGCCGTCGAAATCGGCGAGCGCGATCGCATTCGATATCGCCGAGTCGCCGGCGAAGCGCCATTCGCGACTCACATCGGCAAACGTGAGATCGCGGCGGTTTCGAAACGCCACGTTAGGCACCGCCAGCCGCGGGAACTCCCCCTGTTCCCGGTTCCAGGCGACGCGTGGAAAGGCGTCGCGGATGCGGTCGTACACATCCGCATCGCGCACGTCCCAGCGATGTCCAGCGGCGACAAGGAGATCTTCGTAACCGTCCAGGTCTACGTCGACAAATGCGGAGCCCCACGACCAATCCGTTGCTGCCACGCCGGCAAAGTCAGCGACTTGCGCCCAGGTGCCGTCACCGCGAGAGACTTGCAGCGTGTTGCGCATCCACTGGCCGCGATCCTCGGACGCACCAATCGTCTTTGGCAGCGGCGTATGTGTCGGGATGTGCCTCTGCCGCGCGGCGTGGGTCGGGCTCAGCATGTCGGCTGTGAAGAAGTCGACGAAGCCGTCGCGGTTAACGTCCGCGAAGTCGACCGACATACACGTGTTACTTGTCGCGCGGACGGCAAGGCGCGGCACCATTCGGAACGAGCCGCGACCATCGTTCAACCAGAACTGATCCGGATCCTCGAAGTCGTTGCACACGTAAAGGTCAGGCGCGGCATCGCCGTTCACATCGTAAAATCGTGCGGCCAGCGAGAAGTAGTCAGGTGCCTCGAGAAGCGGAACGCCGTCTTCATTACGCCAACGGTCGCCTAACGTCGGCTGCGCGACGAAGTTTCCGCTGCCGTCGTTGAGGTAGAACAAATCGCGTTCCGCGCGCTGCGAGCGCACGATGCCGCCGAGGTCCGGACGGTCCTCGATGCGGTACTCCTTCGTCCACTGCGGAAGGACTTGATACCTATCGCCGACCTTCCTAACGACCTGATCGAATGCGCGGGCTTGCGGTGTGTAGGCATCGAGCGCGTTGCGGACTTTGTAGGTCGCGACGTAGAGGTCGAGGTCTGCGTCACCATCGACGTCGGCCAAGGTGAGCGTCGTCGCGGCAAAGCCGCTATCGAGACCGCTCGCAGCCGTCACGTCGCGAAACGTTCCTTTGCCGTCGTTTTGAAACAACAACAAGGGCCCGCCTAACGTGGCGACGAGCAAATCCTGATCGCCATCTCCGTCCACGTCGGCGAAGGCAGCGCCGGTGCTCGCGCGCCCGGTGAGATTGACGCCGCTTGTCGCGGTGACGTCGACGAAGCGCATGCCACCGTCGTTTCGGAATAACGCTCCGGGTTGTTCTATGGATGCGAGGAACAGGTCCACGCGGCCATCGCCATCCACGTCACCCGCCGCCGCGCCAGCGCCGATAATGAGGTTCCTGTTGGCGAGCGCGTTCTCGTCCTTGACAATATTGGCGTGGCGGATGCCCGTCTCGTTAGGACCGAGCGGCGTGAAGCCTGCGCGGCCGCGACGCGCCACGTCCAGCTCCCGCCAGCGGACGCCGGCTTCTTCGTGCCATGATGTATCGGCAGGCGCA
>JBQTIF010000056.1:0-1838 GCA_052388395.1 Gemmatimonadaceae bacterium
TATTCGGCTTCCGCCAGCATCTTCTCGTAGGACGTATACGAAGCGACCCCTTGCTCCTCGCCGGCGGCACGCGCGCGATCGGGTAGCACGTCGCTTACGGCCGTTAGGCGCAGCCCGGGAACTTTCGTCAAGGCCTCGAAGTGCGTGTGCGCGATGCGGCCACAGCCCACCAGCGCCACGCGGAATTCACTGGGCCCGGTCGTCACCGCTTCAGTGCGATTCCTGCGTCACCGCAAGGTCCGCGTCTAAGGTAGGAGCTGGCCATTCTGCAGCGAATACTCGCGCGCGCACGCGTTGCACGTCAATCGCCCGCTGTCACTCGGCGCGGGGAGTCGCACGCCGCAGCGGCACATCCAGCCGATCTGCCTGGCCGGAACGCCGGCAACTAATGCGTAGGGCTTTACGTCACGAGTGACGACAGCCCCTGCGCCGACAAACGCATATTCGCCTAACGTCACGCCGCAGACGATGGTGGCATTGGCGCCGATTGAAACCCCGCGCTGCACGAGTGTTTTCACGTACTCATTCTTGCGCGAGACTTCGCTGCGCGGATTGATGACGTTGGTGAATACCATGGACGGGCCGCAGAACACGTCATCTTCCAGTTCTACTCCCTCGTAGATCGACACGTTGTTTTGAATCTTGCAGTTGTCCCCGATCTTCGTGCCGGGCATGACGACGACATTCTGACCCAGGTTGCAGCGCTGGCCGATCACGGCGCCTTTCATCACGTGGGAGAAGTGCCAGATCTTGGTGTCGTCGCCGATGACCGCTCCGTCATCAACGTACGAGGACTCGTGAACGAATGGCTTCATCTTTCGCTTGGGGCTTCCTCCGTAACGGCCGTCGCGAGCTGCGCGTGCCAATCCTGCAACGCTTTGACGGAAGGCGGCCGCGATCGCAACGCGAGGATGGCGTCTGACGCGGCCCGGGCTGCGGAGAGCGTTGTGGTGTAGGAGATGCGGCTCGATATCGCCGTCTGGCGCATGGAATAGTCGTCAGCCTGGGCATGCTTGCCTAACGGGGTGTTGATGAGCAACTGCACCTCGCCGTTGAGCATCAAGTCCATCACGTTCGGCCGCCCCTCGTGAATCTTGCGCACGATCTTGGAGGGAATCGCCCGCGTGCGGAAATAACGCGCCGTCCCGTCGGTGGCATAGAGCGTGAAACCCATCTCATGAAAGCGTCCCGCAATCGGAACGACGCCCGCTTTGTCTGAGTCGTTGACCGAGACAAAGATCGCGCCATCGCTAGGAAGCGCATTGTCAGCGGCGAGTTGTGCCTTCGCAAACGCACTGCCGAACGACGTCGCAATGCCCATCACCTCGCCGGTCGACCGCATCTCCGGGCCGAGCACGGGATCGAATTCGCGGAACTTGTTGAACGGAAAGACAGCCTCCTTCACGGAAACAAAACTTGGAATCACTTCTTCCGTGAAGTTGAGGCTCGCCAGCGATTCACCCAGCATAACGCGAGCTGCATACGATGCCAGCGGCACGCCAATCGCCTTAGATACGAAGGGGATCGTGCGGCTAGCGCGCGGATTCACTTCGAGCACGAACACTTTGCCAAATTTCACGGCGAATTGGACGTTGATCAGCCCAACAACACCTAACGCTTTGGCCAATGCAACCGTGTGCACCTTCATCTGGGCGATGGCGCTCTCTTTGATGAGATACGGCGGCAGCACGCACGCCGAGTCACCGGAGTGAATGCCCGCATCCTCGATGTGCTGCATGACGCCACCGATGCCGACGTCCGTCCCATCCGACAGGGCGTCGACGTCAGCCTCGAACGCATCCTCCAGGAACGAGTCGATGAGCACCGGACGCTCCTCG
>JBQTIF010000057.1:0-9941 GCA_052388395.1 Gemmatimonadaceae bacterium
GCGGATGCGTTGCGCGACCGCCAACTGGTTTTCGGATACACCAGCGAGGAACTGCACAGCATCCTTGCGCCAATGGCGGCGACGGGTGAAGAACCGATCGGGTCGATGGGTAACGACACGCCACTCGCTGCGTTGTCCGAGCGGCCGCAGCTGCTCTTTGGTTATTTCCGGCAACGCTTCGCGCAGGTCACCAACCCAGCAATCGACCCGATCCGCGAGCAGTTGGTGATGTCGCTCGCCATGAACCTGGGCCGCAAGCGCAACCTGCTGGATGCCACTCCGGAACATGCGCGACAGATCCGCATCGAGCAGCCGCTGCTGAGCGCAGAGCAGTTCGCCGCGCTCATCGACCGGAGCGCGCCGTCCAAAGTTCTCGCATTGCGGTTCTGTGCATCGGAGGGCAGCGCCGCGCTCAACAGCGCTCTCGAATCGTTATGCGCCGCAGCGGTGGCCGCTGCGCAATCAGGAGCCGAGCTGCTGATCTTGAGCGACGCCGGTGTAGACGCAACATGGGCACCTATCCCATCGCTGCTCGCCGTCTCGGCCGTGCACCACCACCTCATTCGCGAACGCCTCCGTTCCGCCGTGAGCATCGTGCTGCAGACAAACGAGGCACGCGATGTCTCCCAAATTGCGCTGCTGATCAGCTATGGCGCGAGCGCCGTGTATCCGACACTCGCCTTCGAGACGATCGCGGATCTCGTGCGCTGTGCTGCGGTACCTAACGAGATTGATCCAACCCATGCCCAGGCCGTGTACGTCAAGGCTGTCAACAAAGGCCTGCTCAAGATCATGTCGAAGATGGGAATTTCCACCCTGCAGAGCTACTGCGGCGCGCAAACCTACGAAGCGGTCGGGCTTTCGCAGGAGCTGGTGCAACGACACTTCACGGGCACGCCGTCACTCCTCGGCGGCGTGGACCTCGACGTCATCGCCGACGAGACGCTTCGGCGACATGCACACGCCTATCGCACGCCGGCGTCGAATAAGCGCCTCGATATGGGAGGCAACTACCACTACCGCATCCAGGGCGAGGCGCATCTCTGGAATCCGCGCACGATCTCTACCCTCCAGCACGCGACGCGGACCGCACGCTACGACACGTTCAAGGAATTCAGCCGCGTCGCGGACGCGGACAGCCGCAGCGGGTCCACGATCCGCGGGTTACTCGACTTCGTGGATCGCGAGCCAGTGCGCTTGAGCGATGTTGAACCGGCGTCTGCCATCGTTAGGCGCTTTGTCACCGGCGCGATGTCCTTTGGCTCCTTGAGCCGAGAAGCGCACGAAACGATGGCGATTGCGATGAATAGGCTCGGCGGCCGCAGCAACACCGGCGAAGGGGGCGAGGACCCGGCGCGCTTCGGCACGGAACGGAGTAGCGCCATCAAGCAGGTGGCGTCTGCGCGCTTCGGCGTCACCACTGAGTACCTCGTCAACGCCAGTGAGCTACAAATCAAGATCGCGCAGGGCGCCAAGCCTGGCGAAGGCGGACAACTCCCCGGCCACAAAGTCGACGCGATCATCGCGCGCACGCGCTATGCGACGCCCGGCGTCACACTCATTTCCCCGCCACCGCACCACGACATCTATTCGATCGAAGATCTCGCGCAGCTTATCTACGACCTGAAGAGCGTCAATCCGAGCGCCGCGATCTCGGTCAAGCTCGTCGCCGAGGCAGGCGTCGGGACTGTCGCGGTTGGCGTGGCAAAAGCGCATGCCGATCTCATAACGATCTCCGGTGATTCCGGCGGCACCGGTGCGTCACCGCTTTCCTCTGTCAAACACGCCGGCGTTCCATGGGAGCTCGGCCTGGCCGAAACGCAGCAGGCGTTGCTACTCAACGGACTGCGCGGGCGCGTACGACTGCAGACAGACGGCCAGTTCAAAACTGGACGCGACGTCGCTATCGCCGCGTTGTTAGGCGCCGAGGAGTTCGGCTTTGCCACGGCACCGCTCATCGTCGAAGGGTGCGTGATGATGCGGAAATGCCATCTGAATACCTGCCCGGTCGGCATCGCAACACAGGATCCTGCGCTGCGCGAAAAGTTCGCCGGACGCCCCGAGCATCTGGTGAACTACTTCTTTTTCGTCGCCGAAGAGGTCCGCGAGCTGATGGCACAACTCGGCTTTCGCCGAATGGACGACATGATCGGCCGCGCCGAGATGCTGCAGCAACGCAGCGCACCGCACACAAAGGCGCGGGCCCTCGACCTCGCACCGCTGCTTCACGTTCCCAAGCCACTGTCGGTCACGGGCAGTGACAATCGGGCGCGGCGCATGGTGCGCGCTCAGGATCACGGATTGTCGTCCAGCATGAACCAGTCATTGCGGGAGCTGGCCGAGCCCGCACTGCAGCGCGGAGTGCGAGTCAGTGCGACGCTGGCAATTCGTAACGTCGATCGCGCGGTCGCTGCGATGCTGTCGGGGGAAATCGTTAGGCGCGTGGGACACACGGGTCTTCCAGACGACAGCATCTCACTCACATTCACCGGATCGGCTGGTCAGAGCTTCGGCGCGTTCGCCGTGCGCGGCGTGACGCTCGAGCTGTTCGGTGAAGCGAACGACTATGTGGGCAAAGGATTGTCGGGCGGGCGGATCATCGTGCGGCCGCCCAAGAGGGCCAAGTTTCTGCCTGACGAGACGGTGATCGTCGGTAACACGACGCTATACGGCGCGACCGCAGGCGAGGCGCTCTTCGGCGGGGTGGCCGGCGAGCGCTTTGCGGTTCGCAACAGTGGCGCGACTGCCGTTGTGGAAGGCGTCGGCGATCACGGATGCGAATACATGACGGGCGGCGTCGTGGTGGTGCTCGGGCGCACTGGCAGGAATTTCGCCGCCGGCATGAGCGGTGGAGTTGCGTACGTACTCGACGCCTCAGGTGATTTTGCGACGCGCTGCAATCGTGCGCTCGTCGAGCTCGCGCCGGTCATAGAGTCGGCGGACACCGCGCTGCTCAAACGCCTCATCGAGCGTCATGCGCGATTTACAGGGAGCGCTCGCGCCAAACACGTGCTCTCCCGCTGGGACGAGGCGCTGCGCGAATTCGTGCGCGTGATACCAACGGAGTACCTGCGGGCCCTGCGGCTCGCATCGGAAGCAGCGACACAGCAGGCGGGCCTCCGTCATGGGTGACCCGCGCGCGTTTCTCACACTCGGCCGCGCCGCGCCGAAACGCGAGCCGGTCGAGCTCCGCACGCGTCACTGGCGCGAGTTCTACGAGCAGTTGCCCGAGACGGCGCTGCGCGAGCAGGGCGCCCGTTGCATGGACTGCGGTGTTCCGTTCTGCCAAAGCGACTCGGGATGTCCCGTGCGCAACGTGATTCCCGAATGGAACGCGCTCGTTAGGCGCGGCCAGTGGCAGGATGCGCTCGAGGCGCTGCATGCGACGAATAACTTTCCCGAGTTCACAGGGCGACTCTGCCCCGCACCGTGCGAATCGGCGTGCGTCCTCGGCCTCATTGCGCAACCGGTAGCCATTCGCAACATCGAGCAAGCGATCGCTGACCGGGGGTTCCAGGAAGGGTGGATCGTCGCGCAGCCGCCTGTCTCGGAAACGGGACGGCGCGTTGCTGTCATCGGATCGGGACCCGCCGGTCTCGCGGCAGCGCAGCAGCTGCGGCGACTTGGGCATGGGGTCGTGGTGTTTGAGAAATCCGATCGCATCGGTGGCCTGCTGCGCTACGGAATCCCGTCGTTCAAACTCGAGAAGACCGTGCTCGACCGACGCATCGCGCAACTCGTCACCGAAGGGGTTCGCTTTTATACCAATGCCACGGTGGGTCTTTCACCGGCATTGGATGAGCTGCGCCGGGACTACGACGCCATTTGCCTAACGATTGGCGCCGAAACTCCACGTGATCTGCCCGTGCCGGGACGCGCGCTCTCCGGTATCGAGCTGGCGATGCCTTTTCTCGCGCAACAGAACCGGCGCGATGCCGGTGCGACGATCGATCCTGCCGGCGCGATCGATGCACGCGATAAACACGTCGTGATCATCGGTGGCGGCGACACCGGCTCGGACTGTGCCGGAACATGCCTGCGCCAGGGCGCCCAAAGCGTTAGGCACTTCGAGCTGCTCCCTCAGCCGCCAGCGGAGCGATCGGATGCGACGCCGTGGCCCATGTGGCCGATGCAGCTGCGCACGTCGCACGCGCACGAAGAAGGATGTGAGCGCGACTGGAGCGTATCCACGTTGGCTTTCACGGGCAGCGGCGGACGCGTGCGTGCGCTCGACGCAATGCGTGTCACGCCTGAGAAAGGCGCCGATGGACGAACGACGTTCGCCGCCGTTCCCGGCTCCGAATTTCGCATCGCGGCGGATCTCGTGCTGCTCGCGATGGGATTCACGGGTCCGCAGCGCGACGGCGTGCTCGCCGAGTTCGCCGTGGAGTTGACGGCGAACGGGTTGGTACGCACCGACGAGACGCATCGCACGAGTGTCGCAGGCGTCTTCGCGGCCGGCGATGCGCGTCGCGGCGCGTCACTCATCGTGTGGGCGATCCGCGAGGGCCGCGATGCGGCCGCCAGCATCGACGCGTATTTGCGGACCGGCTTCACCTCGAGCGGCGAGTACCAACGACCTTCCTTACTTTGCCATTCGACTTAGTCAGTAGGTACAGCTCGCCAGCGGCATCACCACCAAGGCGCAGATCCACTCGTGCCTCAGGCCGGCATGCGTCATCGTCGTCTGCGGCTCTTTGCTTTCAGGCGCGGTGTTTTCTTTCGCCGGCGTGGGGCCGACTCGACCAGCCTCCAGAACTGGCGCTCGCCTATTACCGTCACGCGGATTCCTTTCGCCGCAAGGCGTCGAATCTCCATGAGCTTCGTGCCGCCAGCGGAGCCAGCTATCTGCAAGACGTTAGGCCGCCCGCGCACGAGAATATCCGTCGACCGCCCGGGTTTACTTTGCACGATGGCACCGGCCCTGCGCGCGGCAGTCGCGGCTCGGCTTCGCGGCTGACTGAGAAATCCTGTGAAGGAAAGTCGCTTTCCTTTGAGACTTTGCACTCTCCCGGATCGCACTTCTTTCGGCCGATGCCGCAGCGCGGCAATCAATTCGCTGGCAGCTTCGTAGCGCTTGCCGCGCACGCCGAGACAGCGGTGGATGACTTCCTTCAGGTGATCGCCACATATGAGGTTGCGCACGTCGCGGCTGCGAATCGGACTCGTTATGTCCCCACGCAGCAGCATCACAGCGATCAGCCCCACCTGATAGATGTCGTCGCGCTGCTGCCAGCGGCGAACTTTTCCCCACGCGATTTCGGACGGTGCGTTGAACACGTTGAACGCATCGGCTGTGACACCACGGCGGCTGCGCTGGTGCGTCGCAATGCCGAAGTCGCCTATCTTGAGCTGCTCGTCGCCGCAGACGAACACATTGAATGGCGTTAGGTCGCGATGCAGCGCTTGCCCGCGGTGCAGGACATCGAGCGCACCGAGAATTGCGGCGATTTCGCGCCGTACGAGACGCTCGGGTTGCGGTCCTTTGCGCTCGAGCCAAGCTCCGAGGTCGCCGTGCTCCGCATACTCCATCGCCAGGCAGTAGTGCACGCGATCGCCGTCGACGATGGCGAAGCGGTCGAGGACCCGCAGCGCGCGAGCTTCGCGGCTCAGCAGATCCGCGAAATATGCCTCACGTAGCCATCCCGTTAGGCGCTCGGTGATCTTGATGCACACGTGCGTTGGCGCCGCGTCCTCGCCACCTATCGTGGCCAGGTAGACTTCCCCGAACCCTCCTTTTCCGATGAGCCGGTCGAGGCGGTATGTGCGGCCCGTTTCAGAGCTGTACACCGTAGGAAACGGCAGCTGCGGCTGAATTCCACCGTCAAAGGTCATGAGAATGCGTCGATTAGCCGCGGATCAGCCCGATTGCATAATGAATGTCGATAGTGCAACCGCAATCCGGATTTGTCGGAAACAACGAATTGATCGAATTTGATTCCGTGGCGCAGCAGAATTCCGCAACCCGCAAAGTCTCAAAGCACGGCGGTTGAGCGGTCGAGCATCTCTCGAATGCAGCGCAATGCAACTAATCCGTTCTTTCAGTTTTGTCCGGATTGTAGTTGCCTTTGATCTCGAGTGCCTAGGAAGGCGTCAGAGCTAGTCAGTCACTTACCGGGTACAGTTGTCAATGTCGTGATGGGCGTCAGCGAGAGCGTCCGGAACTCGACCTCGGATCCTTCCGGCTGTACAGCAATCTGGCCGCGATCAGCAGTCGCGCTATTGCCGTCATTTACGAGATTGCCGTTGACCCAGACTCTGATGCTGCGACCCACAGCCTCGATGACCATGCTGTTCCACTCACCGAGCGGCTTCTCCGAGTCGTCCGTCAGGTTGAGAAGGCGCCGCTTCTTCCCCTCAATGATCCCCCACTCCGCTGGTGGTCCGCGCCGGCGTAGCCGTGCTCCATCTGCACCTCAATCGACTTCGGAAACATTCCATAGAGGGCGCTCGGCGTCGACGCATGCACCAACACGCCGGCGTTTCCAGCTGCTGCGGCAAAGCGGTATTCGACCTCGAGGCGATAGTCGCGGTAGCTCGAATCGCTGATGAGATGCCCGCGCGGCTCGCCCAGGCTGACGAGCACACCGTTGCGTACCTCGAAAGGACTGCGGAGCCTAACGTTGGAATCGGCCGCGGGAACGTCGCTGTGCCAGCCCGTTAAATCTTTACCGTTGAAGAGCGATTGTGCCTGTGGCAGAGGTGGCTCGTTAGGCGCGCAGAACACGGAGGCCAAAGCGACAGCGACGAGGAGCCGTTTCTTGAGCATGTCTGAATTAGATCATGAGTCCGAGCTCTTCCTGTAGATATTTCTTGCTGATCATCGCCGACTCCTTCGGCGACTTTGAAGGATGCGGCACGCTGTCGAGCTCCACGATCGCCCAGCCGCTGAAATCAACGTCCCGCAGCGCATCGAACACCTTCTTGAAGTTGACCTTGCCGCGACCTAGTTCGACAAAGCGATATGAGTCCGGCTGACTCCCGGGGACCGGCGACTCTACGTCTTTGATGTGGAGGAATAGCAGCCGATCGGCGTACTCCTTCGCTGCCTGCGCAGGGTCGCCCCCGCCCTGTTGATAATGCGCCGTGTCCAGTTGGAACCTTACATAGCGTGGGTCCGTGGCAGCGAGAATGGTGCGGATCGCATCCGGTTGTTCGCCGATACTCCCCATATGATGGTGATAGCCTAACGGGATGCCGAGGTCTGTCGTGCGTTTCCCCAGCTCCGTGAGCAACAGGCCAAGCCTCTTGTAATCCGCATCAACCAGCGAGCGCCCACGCGGCTTCTCGTCAATGATCTGCAGGTACGAGCCCCCCATCTTTTGTACGAATGCCGCGCGCTGTGTGTGCATCGCCAGTTGATCGCGTTCGACAGCAGGATCGATACTGAGGTTGCCGCTAGAAAGAGCGACCATCGTTAGCCCACGACGTTCGAGTAGCTCGCGTAGCGCAGCAGGACGATCAGCGTACTTCGCAAAGGCATTCGACCGCAACTGGATGCCACGGAATCCTAACGCGGCGATGTCTTCAATCGCCTGCTCGTCATTGCCGCCCCATGTGATAGCCGCGTAGCCGAATCGGATCGTTCCCGCGCGCGACGCCCCTACGAGGTTACACTGCGCCAGCTCGCTCAGCAGCGGAGCGCCAACAGCAGCCGCGCCAAACCGTCGGATCAACTCGCGCCGCGATAGAGACGTCGCCATATGCACCGAATAGTTAGGCGGCCAGTCGCCGTGCCGCAAATGGCCACGTCCGTCCTTTCCACGACCACGCCGCGAAACAGATAGCTCCGAGCACCAGAGCGCCCAATCCAAACGCGATCACTCTCGGCGGCGTCGTGCCAAAGATGAAGATCCAACCAAGAAGAGCAACGAGGCTCGGTAACGGATACAGCCACATCCTATATGGTCTGAGCATGTCGGGCGCCCGTCGGCGCAACAGTGTCACTGCGCCAATCTGGCCGATGAACTGCACGAGAATGCGCGTGGTGATGAGCGCATCGATGACCATACCGAGTGACAAGAAGCCGGCGAAAATCGAGAGGACACCGAGCACGACGAGCGAGACGGTTGGGAACCCCTTGGCGGGATGCAGACGCGCAAACGCCTTGAAGAAGTAGCCGTCTTTCGCGGCGGCGTACGGCACGCGCGAATATCCAAGCAAGAGAGCGAAGACCGAGCCGAACGCGGTCCACAGGATCATTGCGGTGAAGAACGTTGCGACGCCCGGACCGTACACGCGCTCCATGAAATTCGACACGATGAATCTGGATTCCGGATGTGATTCAGCAGGAACGAAGTCGCGCCAGGGTACGACGCCGATGATCGAAAGATTGATCGCGACATAGATCAGCGCGACCGCCACCGTGCTGATGAGAATCGAGCGTGGGATCACGCGACCGGGATTCGCGACCTCGTCGCCGATATAGCAGACGTCGTAGTAGCCAAGATAATCATAGACTCCGACGCGCGACGCCGCGCCGAGCCCGAAAAGAAAGCCTAACGAGAAGTTGAACGCCCCAGGCGGAAAGTCAAAGGCGACACTCGGGTTGAAATGGATAGCACCGGTGACGATGACGGCGATCGTTGTCACCATCGTTCCGATCCATAAAGTCAGCGTTATTGTTGCGATCGACTTGATCGGCCGATACAGCAGCGCCAGGTTCACGAGCCCAATCATCGTCACGACGAGCAGCGTTTGGGCGGGCGTGATCCCTTTCCAGATGTAGCCGAGGTACTGCGAGAAGCCGATATAGCCCGACGCGATTTCGAGCGGGCCGCTGAAGACGAACTGCCAAACGAACAAGAAGCCCATCAAGCGGCCCGCTTTGTCAGCGCCATAACCTTGGCGCAGATATCCGAACGAGCCGCCGGAGCCCGGCATCGCCGCGCCAAGCTCGCTCCAGACCATACCGTCGCACAAAACGATAATCATGGCGACGAGCCAGCCGAGCATCGCTTGCGGCCCGCCTAACGCCGACATGAGGAGCGGGATCGTGATGAACGGCCCGATCCCGATCATGTTCGTCATGTTGAGCGCCGTAGCGTGAACCAGGCCAAAGCGGCGGACCATATGTGACGCTGCGTTCGGTGCGGACATGGCCTCAGTTCAGCCGGGAGAGCTTGGCAAAGATCGTAAGGCTACGCGCGTTTCTTCTTTGTGGAACCTGGCCACCAGATCGGACATGGGCCGGAGCCACGATACTTGTCGCACCGACAGGTCTTCCAGCCTCCAGGGCTACTCGTTGGGATTGCTTCTCAGTTGCACTGCACCAAAAAGTGCTGCGTTACGGATGAGTATACTCGCCCATTCCGGCCCACGGTGTGCAGAAGGTGCCTACGTCAAAATCAGAACAACGAGGAGGTCACCATGCGCACGCCAGGCTGGGCCGTTCTGGTAGCCGGATTCATGGTTGCTGGATGTGCTCGCACAACACGAGTGGAATCGACCGGAGATGTCGCGCTAAGCTCAACGCCAGCCGACTCGCGGGTGCTGCCAAGCGGCACAACACTCGGTATCAGGCTCGACCAGGAAATCGGAACGAAGGTCAGCAAGGTCGGGGACACTTTCAGCGGAACGGTTGAGACTGCGGTCGTCGCCTCTAACGGCGAGACCGTCGTTCCGGCGGGGTCAAAGGTCTACGGCAGGGTTACGGGACTGGACAATTCGGATCATGCGGGCGAGCCGGCAGCGATCAAAGTCGACTTCGAACGCATCGAGATCCGCGGAGCGAGTCACGCGTTAAACGCTAAGGTCACCGCGACGAACCTGCAGACACGTGGCGGCGACTCGCGCGAAGAAACGCTCAAGAAGGCCGGCGTCGGTGCCGCCGCTGGTGCGGTGCTCGGCGCGGTATTGAGCGGGGGCGAATTGTCGAAGATCCTGATAGGCGGCGCGTTAGGTGCGGCCGCCGGTACAGCGATCTCGTTAGGCGTCGGTGA
>JBQTIF010000058.1:0-25500 GCA_052388395.1 Gemmatimonadaceae bacterium
AAGCGAAAGAGATCCACGACCCGGAACAGCGCTACATCTCGATTATTCGACTGCTCGCCAAAGTTCCTACACTTGCCGCGTTCTGTTATCGGCACGGCAAGGGACTGCCATTCGTCTATCCCGACAACGACCTGTCGTACTGCGAGAATTTTCTGTCGATGATCGCGCGCATGTCGGAGTCGAAGTATCAAGCCAGTCCAACATTCGTTAAAGCGATCGAGGTGCTGTTCATCTTGCACGCAGACCACGAGCAGAACTGCTCGACGAACGCTGTGCGTGCGGTTGGCTCATCGCACGTCGATCCGTTCTCGGCTGTTGCCGCAGGTATCGAAGCGCTGTACGGCCCGCTGCACGGCGGTGCGAACGAACAGGTGCTGCGCATGATCGAAGAGATCGGCCACCCCAAGAACGTCCCCGCTTTCATCGACGAGGTGAAGGGTGGCAAAGGGCAGCGGCTGATGGGCTTTGGCCATCGCGTGTACAAGAGCTACGATCCGCGCGCCAAGATCGTGAAGAAGCTGGCGTACGAAGTCTTTGAAGTGACGGGCATGGACAAGGACCTCGAGATCGCGCTCGAGCTAGAACGCATCGCGTTGGCCGACGACTACTTCGTCTCGCGCAAGCTGTACCCTAACGTGGATTTCTACACAGGGTTGATCTATCGTGCGATGAAGTTCCCAACTGACTACTTCACCGTGTTGTTCGGCGTAGCGCGAACGGCGGGATGGTTAGCGCAATGGGAGGAGATGCTGCTCGACAAGGAGCAGAGGATTGCGCGGCCGCGGCAGATTTACACGGGCCCAGAGGAACGCACGTACAAATCGACGCTGGACCACACGAGGAAACTACCAAAGTAGGTCTAAGGTCCAAGGGGATAGATGACAGTACATGTAGGTCACCCAAGTGCCACTACATCTAGGTCACTTCGCGGGTGCATGTTCTCGCCTTTGTGTGTGTGACCGCCGTCCATTACGGGTTTGCATAACGACACTGAATGAGGAAAGCGTGCCTAAAAAACCGCCCCCGAAGCTCGGCGGCGCGCGATCGTCGCGGCCGTGCGACGTGGGGCATCGCAGCGCAGCGTCGCTCGCCAGTTTCGCGTGAGTCTGAGCGTGGTCCAGTACTGGGTCCGGCGCGCCCGATCGCAGCGCTTGGATCGCGTCGACTGGGCGAATCGGTCCCGCCGACCGCATCGCCTTCAGCGGACGACCCGCGCGATCGAGAATCGCGTGCTGGCGGTGCGTCGGCGCCTGCAACAGGACAGTGCCCTCGGCGAGTATGGCGCGGCAGCGATTGCACAGGCGATGAGGACCGGCGGCGAGGCGACACCATCGGTCCGGACCATCGGCCGAGTGCTCCTGCGCCGTGGGGCCGTGGACCAGCGCCGGCGGGTGCGTCAGCTCCCACCGCCGCCTGGGTGGTATCTGCCTCCGGTCGTGCGCGGCGAAGAGGAGCTCGACAGCTTCGACATCATCGAAGGACTGAAGATCCGGCTGCGCGCGTGCGTCGAGGTGCTCACCGGCGTGTCGCTGCACGGAGGGGTGGTGGGCGCGTGGCCGATGGCGTGGGTCAGTGCCCAAGCCGTGGTGCCGCGGCTGGTGGCCCATTGGCAGGACGTCGGGTTGCCGGGCTATGCGCAGTTCGACAACGACACGATCTTCCAAGGCCCGCATCACCACTGCGATGTGATCAGCCGCGTTATGCGGTGTTGCCTTGCACTCGGGATTGTGCCCGTGTTCACCCCGCCGCGCGAACACGGTTTTCAAGCCGCCATCGAGAGTTTCAATGCGCGGTGGCAAGTGAAAGTCTGGGCTCGCTTCCACCACACGAACCTGCGCGCGCTGCAACACCGCTCCGACCGGTATATCCGGGCCCATCGCGAACGCAGTGCGCTGCGAATCGACACAGCCCCCCCGCGACGATCCATCGCGCCGCAGTGGGAGTTCAATCCGCAGCAACGGCCCCAGGGCCTGCTGGTCTTCTTGCGTCGCACAACGGCCGCCGGCGCGATCACGCTGCTCGGCCACACCTTTCCAGTGGATCGCCACTGGCGCCATCGGCTGGTGCGCGCCGAGGTCGATTTGATCCGGGAAGAGATTCGGCTGCACGCGCTGCGTCGCCGCGAGCCGACCGATCAACCGCTTCTCCGGCGTGTCTCGTACGCCTTGCCGAACCGTCCCTTTAAAGCATGACATCCAAATCCCGTGTCAAAAAGAATCGCGTTAGGTGACCTACATGTAGTGGCACCTGCCCTCTAAGGTCTAAGGACGTGCAGCTCTTCCTTCGACCTTCGACCTGTTGTGCAGTCTCGCCTAACAGGGCATTCGCCACACTTGGCGATCCGCGCTGTACACACCAGCGCCCCGAGCTCCATCAATCCCTGATTGTGCGCCCATGCCGCCTTCCCGGTGCGAGGCAAGATCGCGTGCGCCAGCTTGCGCAGTTTCGTGAGGTCGCGCGCCCGTTTGGGTCGCAGGTGGGGCGCGAACGCACGCGCAATCACGCGTGCCACGTTGGTATCCACTGGCGCGCTGAGGCGCTCGTACGCGAACGTCGCCACGGCATGCGCCGTATACGGACCGACGCCTGGTAGGTCGAGCAACTCGTTAGGTTCGGCTGGGAGTTGTCCGGTACGGCCATCACTCGTCACGGTGCGTGCGAGTGCGTGCAAATTGCGCGCGCGGGCGTAGTACCCCAAGCCGTGCCACGCCTCGCGCACCATGCGCGGCTTCGCGGCGGCCAGCGCACACATGTCAGGGAACTGCTCGATAAATCGCTCATAGAACCCGACCACGCGCGACACTTGCGTCTGCTGCAGCATCAGCTCCGAAACGAGGATGCGATAGGGATCGCGCGTGTAGCGCCACGGCAAGTGCCGACCATGACGTCGGAACCAAGCGCGCAGTCGCCTGGAGAAGGACTTCGCGCGAGTCAGGTCAGGGGTCAAAGGTCACAGGCCAATGCGAGCGTGAAAGGTGCGGGTTGCTTTGACCTTTGACCACTGACCGTTGACCTATCGTCAGTACGCGAGAAGTTCGCTATCTACCTCCTCGCGCCAACGCAGAATACCACCAGTGACACTATACGCGCGATCGAAGCCGCGCTTTCGGAGTTCTGCCACGGCTCGCGCGCTGCGCACGCCGCCCTTGCAATAGACATAAAGCTCACGCGTCGCGTCGAGTGTGTGCCATTCGCTGTCGAGCGACGCCAGTGGCATCAGCCGAGCACCAGTGACGTGCACGAGTTCCCATTCGTGCGGTTCGCGGACGTCGACCAGTTGAATCGCTTCCCCACGCGCGGCGCGCGCGGCAAGCTCGCGCGGCGAAATCTCGGGGACGATCTCCGGCTGGAACGCACCGCACCAGGCATCGTAGTCTTGCAGCGCGCGGATCTCATGCGTGCCACACGCGGGGCAGGCGGGGTTGCGCCTAACGCGAACCGAGCGGAAGCTCGCCGCGAGCGCGTTGACGAGCAGGAGACGCCCTACGAGGGTATCGCCCACGCCAAGCAAGAGCTTGAGCGCTTCGGTGGCTTGAACGACGCCGATCAGGCCGGGCAAGACGCCGAGCACACCGCCTTCCGCGCAGGAAGGAACAAGGCCAGGCGGCGGAGACTCCGGGTACAGGCAGCGATAGCACGGCCCCTCGTCCGTACAGAACACCGACGCCTGGCCATCAAACCGAAAAATGCTTCCGTAAACGTTAGGCTTTCCCGTCAGAACACACGCGTCGTTGACGAGATAACGCGTCGCGAAGTTGTCAGTTCCGTCCACGACGACATCGTATACGCGAAACAGGTCCAGCGCGTTGGCCGAAGAAAGCCGCTCGGCGTGCCGCACGACCGTGACGTGCGGATTGAGGTCGCCGAGCCGCTCCGCCGCCGCCGCTGTCTTGTGGTGCCCGACAGACGACGTACCGTACAGCACTTGGCGCTGTAGGTTGCTGACGTCCACGGCGTCGTCGTCGACGACGCCTAACGTGCCGACGCCCGCGGCCGCTAGATACAACAGGGCGGGCGATCCCAGGCCGCCGGCGCCGACGACGAGCACGCGCGCGTCCTTCAACCGCTGCTGTCCGGCCTTTCCGACCTCGGGGAGCAAAAGGTGACGGCTGTAACGGCTCAATTCATTCACAGCGAGAGGGGTTGCCATGTTACCCTCCCGCCACAGCAGGGACGATCGCCAGCTCGTCGCCGTCGCGCAGCGTGGCGTCGAAGCCACCGACCAGTCGGATGTCGTCCTCGTTGAGGTAGATCGCGACGAAGGGGTACTGCTCGCCGCGGTCGTCGATTAGTCGCGGGGCGAGCGCGGGGTAACGTTGCGTTAGCGCCTGCACCGCTGCGCCTACAGTAGGAGCGTCGATGTCCACGACGCGTGTGCCATCGGCCAGCGGGGCGAGTAGTGCGGGTAGGTGAATTGAGACTGCCATATACGAGTCCTCAATGAAGGAGTTAGGTGGCCGCGACGAGAGCTTCCACGGCGCTGACGCGCGCGGGAATCTCGGCGACCTCTGTGATCGCTTGTGCCGCGGCATCCGTCGTTTTCAGTCCATTTCCAGTGATGCACAGCACGACGTCGTCGTTAGGCGTTAGGCGCCCCTGCTGCGCCAGCGCGAAGGCGGCAGCGACTGTCACACCGCCGGCTGTCTCGGTGAAAATGCCCGTCGTTTCAGCGAGTGTGCGGATCCCTTGCACGACCTCGGCGTCAGATACCGCGTGCGCCCAGCCGTGTGTGCCAAGGATGGCTTCGCGAGCCGAGGGCGCGTCCGCCGGGTTTCCGATCGCCAGCGACCGGACGATTGTCTGCGGCCGTTCCGGCGTGAGTGTGCGGGCATTCGTCTGCACGTACCTAACGATTGGTGCGCAGCCGTCGGCCTGGGCGCCGTAGATGCGGGGAAGGTGGCCCTCGGCCAAGCCAGCAGCGGCGAATTCGCTGAAGGCTTTGTGCAGCTTGGTCACGAGTGAGCCGCCGGCCATCGGAGCGATGACAGCGGACGGGAAGCGCCAATCCAGCTGATCGACGATCTCGAAGCCCATCGTCTTGGAGCCTTCGCCGTAGTAAGCGCGCAAGTTCACGTTCACGATCCCCCAATCGAAGCGATCAGCGAGTTGCGCGCACAGACGATTCACGTCGTCGTAGGTGCCGCGCACGCGCACCAGGTGCGGACCGTAGATCGCAGTCCCGATGATCTTCGCCGGCTCGAGATCCGCCGGAATGAAGATCCATGCTGGAACCCCCGCTGCCGCCGCGGCTGCTGCCACGGCGTTTGCCAGGTTCCCTGTTGAGGCGCAACCGACTGTCGTTAGGCCGAACGCATGCGCGGCGTTGAGCGCTGTGGCGACGACGCGGTCCTTGAAGCTGAGCGATGGAAACGAGACAGCGTCGTTCTTAATCCACACGCGCGCGACGCCAAGCTCGCGGGCTAAACGTGGCGCATCTACGAGCGGTGTGAAGCCGACGCTGTGGGCCACGACCGGCCGCTCACCAAATGGGAGCCACTCGGCGTAGCGCCAGATAGTCTGCGGTCGACTCCCCAGCTCCGATCGCGAAGGGAGTCGGCGACCCTTGACGTATTTCGGTTGCAGAGGCCCTAGGCATTCCGGACAGAGCGCCTGCGGCGCCGCATCAACGTCGCGCGTACAACGTGCGCAAAAGAGCGGATATGGCGAGGGTGCCCGGAGCGTTCGCGCGGGCGCGTCGTTAGGCGCAAGGGAACTGGTTGTTGTCATGCGGCAGCTCGCCGAAGGCGTGACGGAGTGAGCCAGCGCGCCGCAGCAAGTGTGTCGGCGAGAAGTGCGGACGCTGTGGCCGGGCCACCGGCGCCGGGACCGGTCCAACGGAGGGTCCCAGCCAGTGCGGTCTCGACCTCCACGACATTTGCCACACCCGTGGCCGCGGCGAGCGGATCGTCGCCGGCGAGCGTCGCGGGCCGTACGCTGGCGCTGACGACGCCGTCGCGCTGCGCCGCTGCTGCCACGAGCCTAACGCGAGTGTTTCGGTTGGCGGCCCGGCGCACAGATTCCTCGATCGTCATACCGATCCCGTCGACATTCACGCCTTCGATCGGGAAGGGTGCACTCCACGCCAGCGTGCAGAGGATCGCGAGCTTATGCGCGGCGTCAATGCCTGATAAGTCCAGCCGCGCGTCGCCCTCGCAGATGCCCTGTCGCCGCGCGTCGGCAAGCGCACCAACAAAGGAGTGGCCGCGTTCGATCGCTGAGAGCACGTGTGTGGTTGTCCCGTTCAACACACCGCGAATGGCGCGCACCTCCTCACCTTCGAGCGAATCGCGCAGCGCGCGGATTATGGGGACCGCGGCAGCGACCGAGGCTTCGCAGTAGAGACCCGCGCGGCGTTGCGCGAGCGCGAGGAGAAGCGCTGGGTGTGTGGCGAGCGCGCGTTTGTTTGCCGTTACCACGGCAGCACCACGCGTCAGCGCAGCGACGATCCAATCGCCGGCCTCGGCAGCACCGGATACTTCCACGACGATGTCGATGGCGGGATTGTAGGCGAGCGCGGCCGCATCGTTATGCAAGCGCGCGCCGGCTAGCGTGAGATCGCCGCGCGGTTCGCGCACAGCGACTTCGACAAGCGTTAGGCGTGTCTGCGCCGCTTGCTCCAGCGCGCAACGGCGACTTGCAAACGCCTCGATGAAGCTGCGTCCGACTGTGCCGTACCCAATGACACCGATGCGGAGCTCGGGTGGTGACATAACTCACTCCTCCCCACCCGTCGTCGTTACTCTACCAGTCTCGCGGACGCAAAAAAGTCCCGCAGACGGCAAAGCCCCGGGACGCGTGGCTTTTTAGCTGTTGGTTTACGTGGCCGCAATACGCCGACAAATCGCCACGGTCTTCAGTTGTCTTGGCACATCGTAATGCAGCCGAATCATGCGCGCAAGGCATGTGTTCCTGTCCGCGTTATACTCCAGCATGCTCGTTCCACAGAATGTCATCGAAATCGGCACGACCGCGGGATTGCGCGCCGTCGAGGTCAGCGCCGTCATTCTCTCCGCGCTCAGCGGGATCATCGTCGCGGCGCGGAAGCGCATGGATCTCGTCGGCACCTACGCGCTTGCTGTAGTCACTGCATTCGGCGGCGGCACGGTGCGCGACGTCCTACTCGATCGGCGGCCGCTCTTCTGGGTGACGTACTGGCACTACCTCGTTGTCGTGCTCGCGTTATGTATCATCGTCGTGTACAGCCGGCGAGCGTACGAGTCGGCAAGCCACTGGGAGAGGCGCTTCAATGTCGTCGACGCGATTGGTCTCGGTCTCTTCGCGCTCTCGGGTGCACACCTCGCACTGCAGTACGGCATGCCACTGTTCGTTGCGTCCATCTATGGCGTCATCACCGCTTCGGTTGGCGGTATTCTGCGCGATGTGTTGAGCTCGGAGATCCCCATCATCTTTCGCGGCGTCGGGCCGCTGCACGCAAGCGCTGTCTTCATCGGGTCGCTCGCGTACGTGGCTCTGCTGGCGCTCGGCGCGCCACTGCTCGTGGCAGGAATCGTCGGATTTTTGCTCATCGTTGCGCTGCGACTTGCGTCGCTCTGGTTAGGCTTCGGTTTGCCGAAGCCGCATTGGTTGCGCACGCTGCAGCGCACGGGAGAGTTTCCTAACAGCTCTTAGTCACTAGCTCTGTGCAGTTAACAAGCAGTTCCTAAGATCTAAGACCTAAGGCCTCGTTACTTCGCTGTCGTCTTCCGCCTCAAGAAGTCCATCAGAATGAACTGCCCTAACGTCATCGTATTCGTGAAGTACGCCTTGCCACGGCTGATCTCAGCGACGCGCTTCACGAACTCCACGAGCGCGCGATCCCGCGCGAGCATGAACGTATTGATGACGATCCCCGAACGGCGGCATGCGGCGACTTCACGCAGCGTTTCCGCGATCACGTACGCATCGAGGCCAGCAGAATTCTTGTAGATCTGACCGGTGGGGAGGGTGAGCGCGCTCGGCTTCCCGTCGGTGATCATGATGATCTGACGCATGTCCTTGCGCTGAGCGAGCAACAGCCGGCGCGCAAGCTTGAGCCCTTCCGCCGTGTTCGTGTGATACGGCCCTACCTGCGCCTGGGCGAGCGCGCCTAACGGGATTTCCTCGGCTGAGTCGTGGAAGAGCAACACACGGATGGAGTCGCCCGGAAATTGCGTCGCGATCAAATGCGTCAGCGCGAGGGCGACTTTCTTCGCCGGCGTGAAGCGGTCCTCGCCGTAGAGAATCATCGAGTGCGACGTGTCGAGCATGAGCACCGTCGCGCACGAGGAGCGATACTCTGTTTGCCGCACCATCAGGTCGTCCCACTCCAGCTCGAGCCGATCACCGCCGATCGGTGAGTGCGTGAGCGCGCGCTTGAGGGTCTCGCTGACGTCGAGGTTCAGCGTGTCACCGAATTCGTACGGTTTGCTCCACGTATCCGACTCGACGCCGGTCGCGAGCTGCGGCGTCTCATGGCTCCCAACGCTGGATTTGCCTAACGAGCCGAGGAGTTGGCGCAGAGTACGATACGCAAGGAAATCGAGTCCCTTTTCAGTGAGCCGAAACTCCACGTCGCGCGACGCGGCGCGCGCCAGCGAGCCGGGGCCGATCACCGGCTGGTGCGTGTCATCAACCTGCGGCGCTGCCTCGACGTTCAGGTAGCCACGCTCAGCGAGTCGCCGTACTAGGTCATCCAGCAGCGCCGAGAGCTTCGCCTTTGCGTCAGGATCGTTCGAGCCACGTAGTGCGCTGAGCATCTCTGGCGTGAAATCACCGCTCTCGAGCAGCGCGCGGAGGATCGCTTCTTTGAGCGCCTCCAGCGTGTGATCGCTTTCGCCGCCGAAGTCCCCCCAATACGGATGCGAATACGGTCCGCCGGCAAACCCCGATTGCAGAAGAAAGTCCGCGAGGCGTTCGAGCAGCGCCTCGAGGTCCACGGCATCGGCCGCTTCTGGACTGTGCTTGGTATAGGTGTGAAACCGCATCGGCGTCGGATCTTGAAATACGACACCTAATTCACGCAACCGTCATCGGAATCGCGCAAGGGGCATGCGCCGCACTCGAGCAACGCGGCGCTTCGCGGCAGGCGTTCGCCCTGTTTTATTGCAGTTGTTCTAGCGCCGCATGGGAATCTCGCTCACCGCATCCAATCCGTTTCGCGTCCTCGGGACGCATCGGAATTTCCGTTTGTTTTGGATCGGCCAGACGCTCTCGCTGGTCGGGACGTGGATGCAGGCGATGGCGCTGGGCTGGCTCGCGCTCGAGCTCACCAACAGCGCCTTCCTCGTCGGTCTGGTAGCGGTCGCCAGTTCTGCTCCCATCCTGCTCTTTTCATTGCACGCAGGTGCATTTGTCGACCGGAGCAACAAACTCGTCGTGCTCCGAACAATGCAGACGCTCTTTCTTATCGAGGCAGTGCTGCTTTGGCTGCTCACTTGGAGCGGCCACGTCACAATCGGCTGGATTCTTAGCCTGGCGCTGTTCGGTGGCACGATCGCGGCGATCGAGATTCCCGCGCGGCAATCGCTCGTGATCGATTTTGTCGGCCGCGACCAGCTGCGCGAAGCGATCGCGCTCAACTCCAGCGGCTTCAACATCGCGCGTATCGTCGGCCCCGCACTCGCTGCCTTGGTGATCGCGCACGCGGGCCTTGCCTGGTGCTTCGCGATTAACGCCGCAAGCTTCTTCACTGTACTCGCTGGTCTCGCGCGCGTGTCGTTGCCGGTGGCTGAGCGCGTTAGGCGCGACACCTCGTTGCATCAAGGAGTGCGCGAGGTATTGGCCTACGTTCGAACGCATCGCCCCGTGCGCGCGCTGGTAGCGGTGATCACCGTCTTCTCGGTGCTCGCGGTACCCGTGGTTTCGCTCATGCCTGTGGTGGCGCGCGATCTGTTCCACACAGGTTCGGGCGGCTACGGTGGCCTTCTTTCCGCGATCGGCGTCGGCGGTATGCTGGCCGCGCTCGTCATCGCCGGGCCAGGTTCGCACTGGCGCCACGGCCGTCTTCTCGTGCGCGCGTCGCACGCGAGCGCCGTGTGCCTGCTGCTGCTGCCGTTCGTCCGCTCCTGGTGGCTCGGCTGGATCGTGCTGTTCGGCGTGGGATTCTTCTTCATCGCCAACAACGCCGCGGCTAATACATTGCTGCAAGTCCTGGTGCCTGACGAGTTGCGTGGACGTATGATGTCGATTTACGGACTGATTGTCGTCGGTCTCGCGCAAGTGCTTGGCGCGTCGCTCGGCGGACTCATCGCGCAATTGTTAGGCGTCGGCTGGGCAATCGGCGGAGCAGCCGCGCTACTCGTGCTGTATTTGATCGTTGCCTTTCGGCGCTATCCCGAACTGCGCGAGCTCTAGATCGCAATGGCGACAGCGCGGACTAACGCAGACGAAAGCAGGACGCACACCACGCGATTGTTGCTTCACAACAAGTCCGCGTTAGCCTCGCCGTCTGCCCGCGTTGTCCGCGCGCTCGCTTTGGATGTTGCGGACTGCACCCGGAGACGAGGAATTCGGCGCACGCGCAGAATCTCAGCAGGCTCGAAGCCCAATGCTTCCCACGCCGCATTGCCCGCCCGGTTCTGGACGCCGACATGCAGCCGCATCTCGTCCACATCGTGCTCGCGGCACCACGTGTCGGCGGCGCGCAGGAGTGCGGTGAGCACCCCCTTCCGCCGCTGCTTCGGCACGACGTACACTGAGACGACGTATGCGTGGCGCGGCGGCATGTGCAACGCATTCGCCGCTGAAATGGAGCAGCGGAGGAGGCCGATCGCCTGGTCGTCCGATACGGCGAGCAGAGTTAGGCAACGCGCATCGGCCAGCTGCGCGGCGAACATGGGGCGCGCGGCGGTCGCGTAATCACGGCGCAAGCGCCGATACGCAGGATTCTTGCGCGAAGCGTCGATGAGCGCGCGGCGCAGCGCCACCACGGCATCGAGGTCTCCCGTGCGAGCACGGCGTACCACGATGCGCGCGGTGCGAGACGTCACGCCGAAAGGCCGCCGCCGAAGAGATCTTGGTTCGGACGCCGCCGCTGTTGTTCGTTCGGCCCGCGTCCGTAGCGCCCTCCGTCCGTGCGCGACACCTTGCGGCGCGCAACGAGCGACTCCAACACCAGCTCGCACGCCGCCGCCGAGAAGGGTGCATCGTTAGGTTCCGCCAACCCGCTCGCGGCCACCGCCTCGTGCAAGCCCGGCACGGTCCCGAAGGCGCGATACATTGTCGCTGTCTCAACCTCGTCGCTCACCTGCAGCGCGCCGCCTGTATCGAACCACATTACGATCTCGTCAGTCTCCATCGCGTCGGCGCGTTCGCGCAGCGTGGCGTCTGCGGCGCGACGGATCAATTCCTTGGCAATCGACGGCGCGCCAACCAGCTCACCCTCGTACTCGAGCTCGAGCTTCCCTGTGATCGACGGCATCGCCGCGTAAACATCCGATAGACGCGGCACGATCTCGCGCTCGCCTAACCGGAGCGAGCGACGCTCGGCGTTGGACACGACGCTCTCGAGCACGCTGATTGGCATGCGTTGCGAAACCCCGGACCGGCGATCGACGCGTTTGTCCGTGCGCGCCTCGAATGCCACACGTTCGATCAATTCGGCGACGAATGGCGGAATGCGCAACGGCAGCGTGCCGCGAACTGTCCACGCTTCCTGCGCGGTGATCGCCATGCCAAGCTGCACCGTGTCCGGATAATGCGTGCCGACTTCGCTGCCGATGCGGTCTTTCAGCGGCGTGATGATCTTGCCGCGGGCCGTGTAGTCCTCGGGATTCGCCGTAAAGCAGAGGAGGACATCGAGGCGCAGCCTCACGGGATACCCCTTCACCTGCACGTCGCCTTCCTGCATGATGTTGAAGAGGCCGACTTGGACTTTGCCTGCGAGATCGGGGAGCTCGTTCAACGCGAAGATCCCGCGATTCGCACGCGGCAACATGCCGAAGTGCATCGTGAGCTCATCGGCGAGAATGTGGCCGCCCTTCGCGGCCTTGATCGGATCGACGTCGCCGATGATGTCCGCGATCGTCACGTCAGGCGTGGCCAGCTTTTCGACGTAGCGTTGATCGCGGCCGACCCACGCAATCGGCGTGTCGTCGCCTGCTTCGGCGATGAGGCGCGTCGCGAACTTGGAGATGGGCGCGTACGGATTGTCGTTGACCTCGCTGCCGGCCACGATTGGAATCACGTCATCCAGCAACGTGCCTAACGAGCGAAGGATGCGGCTCTTCGCCTGCCCGCGCAGGCCCAACAGAATGAAGTTGTGTCGCGCGAGAATGGCGTTCACGAGCTGTGGAACGACCGTGTCGTCGTAGCCGATCAGGCCAGGAAACAGCGGCTCCGACGTCGCGAGGCGCGCGAGCAGGTTGCTGCGCATCTCGTCCTTGACCGAGCGCTGCACGAGCTTGATCGCGCCACGCTCATCGCATTTCAGCGCGCCGAGCGTAGCCGGCAGGGGGCGAGAGGGATAGCTGGGACGAGTAGGATGCGACATTATGGACAGCGAGTGACTCAGTCGGCCGCGCCAACCTCGACGAGACAATCGTAGAAGACCGGCCCGCGGCCGAGATCGGTCTCATCCTGCGAGGTAACGGCATTGGCGTTCTGCCGATCGGATGCGTATTTGGCCCACCAGATCGACGGGGCCCATACCACACCTTCGCGAACGCTGTCAGCGACACGCAGCGTGGCCGTGAAGTGACCGCGCGCATTATGTACTACCACGCGTGCGCCGTCGCCTAACGCGCGACGTTCCGCATCGGACGGGTGCATGACGAGTTCCGGCTCGGCCGTTTTGCGTAGCGACGCAATGTTCACGAACGTCGAATTCAAGAAGTAGTGACGTGGCGAGGAAATAAGGTTCAACGGGTACCGGCGGGCGAGCGTCGGAGCTGTCTCAGGAAGCTCACGCGGCGGCGTGTAGGTCGGAAGGGGGTCGAATCCCATGTCAGCCATGCGCTGCGAGTAGAACTCGCACTTGCCACTGGGCGTGAGAAACTCGCCTTCGGCGTACGGCACGAACGGCGTCGGAACATTGAGCCGCGCCCAGCCGTCCTGCATCAGCCGTTCGAACGTCACCCCACGCATGGTGGGCGCGTCTGTCTGCAGCGATTGGCGAATCAAAGCGACATCGTCATCAGCGAATAGCGTCGCATCGAGGTCCATGCGCCGGCCGAGCAGCCGGAAGATCTCGGAATTTGGTTTGCACTCGCCTAACGGTTCGATGGCGGGTCGGTTGAGCGTGGCGTAGTTGTGACCGTAGGAATAGTGAACGTCCCAATGCTCCAGCTGCGTAGTCGCCGGCAACACGATGTCGGCCCAGTCGACGGTGTCGGTCGCGAAGTGCTCGAGCACCACCGTGAATAGATCTTCGCGTGCGAGTCCGCGCAGGACCGTATTGCGGTCGGGCGCGACGGCCGCGGGATTCGTGTTGTAGACGACGAGCGCGCGCACCGGCGGTCCACCCACTCCGGCGTTAGGTGTCGTGAGCGCCTCGCCCAGTCGGATCATGTTGATCGTACGAACGGGAGGCGAAAGATCCGGCCGCTGGAGCGCCTCTGTGTTGAACTTGAAGCTGCTGCTCGTGGAGAGTTGCACGCCGCCCCCAGGGCGTCGCCAGTGCCCCGTCACGGCCGGCAAGCACGCGATCGTTCGCACCGCCATCCCGCCGCCCGCGTGACGCTGCAGTCCGTAGTTCACGCGGATGAAACACGAGCGCGAGCGGCCGTATGCCGAGCCTAACGTGCGGATGCGCTCCGCCGACAGGCCGGTGATCGTCGCAGCACGCTCGGGCGTCCATTCGCGTACGCGCTCGCGCAGTGCCTGCCAGCCTAACGTGTAGCGCTCGAGGTAACCTTGGTCCTGACGCCCCTCCGCAAAGACAACATGCATCATCGCCAGAGCGAGCGCGGCGTCAGTCCCCGGCCGGATCGGCAGCCATTCGTCGCATTGCTCCGCGGTGCGCGTGCGCAGCGGGTCGATGGCAAGCACGCGCGCACCGCGTTCACGCGCCTGAACGATGAAAGGCCAGAGATGTGGATTCGACGTGAGCGTGTTCGTTCCCCAAAGGAGCACGAGATCGCACTCGGGAACCCCCTCGCCGTCGGCGCCGATATTCGCTCCAACAGTCATACGCATCCCTTCGCCGCCGCACGTCGAGCAGATCGTGCGATCGAGCCGTGATGCGCCTAACGTGTGAAAAAAACGGCGGTCGACGGACGAGCCCTGCACGTACCCCATCGTCCCGGCGTACGAATACGGGAGGATGGCCTGCGGTCCGTCTGGTGAAGCGGCGATTTCCGACAGCCGCCGCGCGATCTCGTCGAGGGCTTCATCCCATGTGATTACGTCAAAGTGACCGCTCCCTTTCGGTCCTGATCGTCGCAGCGGATGCAGCAAGCGCTCTGCGTGATATGTGCGCTCGAGGTAGCGATTCACCTTGGCGCAGAGGAACCCTTGGGTGAACGGGTGTTGCGGATCTCCAGCGATTTTCACCGCGCGACCCCCCTCAACCGTCACGAGAGTCGCACACGCATCAGGGCAATCATGCGGACACCCACCGCGGACGACTTCTCTCTCGACGTGCGGCGCCATTGCAGCTGTCATAAGCCTCGTAATGTAAACCGGTTTGCTTGACAGTTTAGCCTGTCGCCCTAGATTGCGCGGCGATTTTGACATGACGACATCCTACATCCCCTCAGGAGATTGCGAATGAAGCGCCTGGTTCTCGCTGCTGTTGTGCTGTTGGTCGTCGCTTGCGCCCCGAAAGCCGAGGAGGCCGCTCCGGCCGCTGACAGTGCCGCGCCCGCGGCTATGCCGGCGCCAGCGCCTCTCGATAGTCCTCCGCCGAAGGTGGATTCGGCGGCCGCGGACTCGACAAAGAAGATGTAGTCGTAACTTGTTAGGCAACCTACTCGGCGGGTGCGACGGTAGTCGCATCCGCCGTTTGCGTTTCGGTGCAAATGCGAGTCGTTAGCAAGAGTTACAACGGAAACGGCAACTCGTGCACAGCGACGAGCGTACTGCCGCTGCCCCAGACGGCGTTGAGCGAGGCGCCGATATCAGCCTCCTGCCGCACCATGCCTATCGCAAGTCCACCCAGCCGCGGCGACCTGGCGACGCTGCGCACGTCACCGACCTCACGCCCGTCGGCGGCGACCAGCCGCGCGCCAGGAGGCGGTATGCGATCGACGTCGAAGGCGAGCCCGCGCAGACAGCGATTCACGTGACCACGGAAATGGATGCGGGCGACTGTTTCCTGGCCGGTGTAACACCCTTTCGTGAACGAGATCGCGTTGAGCGTTTCGAGGTTCGCTTCCTGCGCCAGTGTGGCATCATCCATGTCGAGACCCCACTCGGGACGCCCGGCCTCGATGCGAGCGACCGTCCACGTCGCCGCCGAGCCAACGATAGCGCCTAACGCGCGGAAACGGTCCAGCCACATCGCCACGGCGTTTGCCGGAAGGACGAGGTCGTACCCCTCGAGTCCCAGCTCCGGCACGCGTGCAATGAATCCATCCTCGTCGCTCGGTCCCAGCGGCAGGTGCGCGTACATGTCCAGCGCGGCCAGCTGCGACGCCGGCAGACTGCACGCGGCCGCGCCTAACTCACGCGCGCGCACGCCGTAGACCCCTAACGTGCCGTAATCCGTCGTGGCGTCGACGTACCGAGTCACCCGCGGATTCACATACTTGCGAACCATCCCCCACCAGCCCGCCGCGGCGCGCGGCGCGAGGTCCACAAACAACTCGTCCGCGCGCGCGAAGATCCGCACATCGGCGGTGATCTTCCCTTTCGGCGTCAGCGCCGCAGCGTATTGCCCGGAGCCCGTAGCCAATGCCACCACGTCATTCGTCACCAGTCCAGTGAGCGTTTCGCGTGCCGCGCTGCCGGACAAGCGCGCGCGCGCGCGATCGCCACGATCGAAAATGACCGCGCTGCGCCGTAACGCGGCATATTCCCGTGCAACTGCGCCAACGTCGCCCATATCGGCAGGTGCGGTGCCGAGCAGTGTCATGGAATGCGCTCGCCGTCGCGCGCGACCAACCGTTCGAGCGCTCCCAGTGTGAGCCCCGCGAGACGCGGAAGGAGCCCATCGGCTTCCATCGCAACGTGCGCGGGGAGAGCGCCCACGGCGACAGCACGTAGCCCGGCTGCGCGCGCACTGCGGATTCCGATGAGCGTGTCTTCCATTGCGACACACGCTGCTGAAGGTGTCGCGCGCAGGCGTGACAGTCGCTCGAGCGCGACGCGATACGGTGTGGGCGCTGGCTTTGCTGCGGTGACGTCCTCGCTTGTAACGACGCACGAAAACGCGTGATCCAGCCCCGCGAGCCCAAGCACGAACTCGACGTCCGTCCGCGTGGCGCGCGTGACGATGCCTAACCGCACTGCGCCAGCAAGTCGCGCGATGACTTCCGGTACTCCATCGGCCAATGTGATCCCTTTTCCAACCGCAGCGCCATAGGCACGCTCGGTGCGCAGCACGAGCAAGTCGATTCCGGTTTCGTCGAGGCTGATGCCGCGCAGCTCCAACGCAGCGCGTACAGCTTCGGCAAAGGAACGTCCCGCGCATTGCTCGCGATATTCGTCGGGCGTGAGCGCGATACCATCTTCGCGGAGCGTGGAGCGCAATGCTTCTCCGCGCGCGCTCGTTGTGTCTGCGAGCACGCCGTCGAACTCGAAGAGCACGGCGTCGATCATGTCGAAGTGTTAGCGCGAAGCACTTGCGTCCGCTACTGGCCCGGCAGGCCCCGCGGTCGCATAGGCTGCGTCCAAAAGATCCATGGGGTGCGCCACACGGACGTGTGAGCCACGTCGCAAGAGGCCGGCTCCGATCTGCATCATGCAGCCGGGATTCCCGGTGGCGACGATCGCTACCTGTGCCTCGCTGATCCGGTCGAGTTTGGCGTCGAGCACCGCGCTCGACACGTCCGGGTGCAGCAGGTTGTAAATGCCCGCCCCACCACAGCATTGGTCGGCATCCGCGAGCGGTACGAGCTCGACGCGAGCGGCGCCTAACGCGGCCAAGGGCGCGGCTGCCACGCGTTGAGCGTGCAGCAGATGACAGGGTGCGTCATACGCCACTCGCGGCGCCGGCACTCCAGGTGACGCGGCGCGGGGCCCGGCCGCCGCGAGGAGCTCGCTCACATCGCGCGCCCGCTCGGCAATGTGGCCGGCACGCTCGCGCCACGCTGGCTCGTTACGCAGCAGGTGTCCGTACTCTTTGAGCATCGCGCCGCACCCGGCAGCATTGACGGCGATGAAGTCGGGGAGCGCACGTTCGAATGCCGCGATGTTCGTTTTGGCCAGAGCGCGAGCACCTTCGAGATCGCCGGCGTGCGCGTGCAGCGCGCCACAACAACGCTGGCCCGCGACGGGAACGACGCGATAGCCGTTGGTTGAGAGCACACGCGCTGTCGCCCGGTTCGTCTCGCTGAAGAGCCCTTGCATCACACACCCGGTGAGCAGTGCAACACTTCCGCGTCGTCCGTCACCTGGCGCGTACGCTGCGCGACGGACTCCCTGCGGTATGCTGGCGAGCATCGCGCTGGCGAATCCAGCGCGTCCCGGGAGTCGTGCGAAAAGGCGGGCGATGCCTAACGCGCGTGCCAGACGCGCGACGAACATTGCGAGCGCGAGCAAGCTCGGCCACGAGAAGACCGCGAGAATAAAGCGGCCGACGCGCGGGCTCCTGGCGCCGCCGGCCGTGTTCAGCGTAGCGCGCGTCGCTTCGAGGAGCGTACCGTACGGCACGCCTGATGGACAGGCCGATTCGCACGCACGACAGCCGAGGCACTGATCGATGTGTGTGGCCAGGAGTGGCTCGGTAGGCGCAACGTCTCCCTCCAGCAGCGAGCGCATGAGCACCAGACGGCCACGCGGCGAGTCGTTTTCGTCACCGAGCGCGAGATACGTCGGGCACGCCTGCATGCAGAAGCCGCAGTGCACACATGCGTCGAGCCCTGCCGCGGCGTCGGCGAGCGGGGTATCGGGTATGGCGCAGCGCGCCGCGGTGGCAGATGTCATCGCGTTAGGCTTCGCCCAGAATCCCCGGATTCAGCCGCCGCTCCGGATCGAACGCGTCGCGAACGCGGCGCGCGAGCGGTGTGTCAGCGGCACTCGGTGCGACGCGCGGCCAGAGTTCGGCCGGCAGCGCTTCGCAGACGCAAGCGCACGGGACGCGCGCCGGTCGAGCGAGACGCTCTGCGAGATCGGCGGCGCCGATTGCAGGGAACACGACGCGAGCGACGCCGCGATCCAGTGTGGCGTGCACCCGCGCAGTCGCCAGTGCCGCTGCGACTTCTTCTGCGTGCTCCCACACGTCGGGGAGCTGTGCGCTGCGCTGCGAGAAGCGAACGGCAGCGGCGGGTAGCGCTGGATCGGTTTCTCCAAACGTGTGCCAAATATGAGCGGGGACGTCGCGCATGCTACCGAGCTCGCGCAACGCCAGCTCCTGCGCAGCGACCGCTTCGTCATTGCCGCTGACGCGGATGAGCGCAACGGTTTCCGGGGCAAAGCCTAACGATCCTGCCGTGGTAGCGCTGAGGAGCTCGGCGGCTAACGGCGACACGCTCGCCGCGCGGTACGCCACAAACCATTCCCGCAGCGGCGCGCTCCCCAATGCGACGGCAAACGTGCTATCCACCGGCGCGCGCGCTCGAAGGCGTAGCGTGAGCGCGGTGATGACGCCTAACGTGCCCCAGGCACCCGTCATCAGACGCACCAAATCGAAGCCGGCGACGTGTTTGACAACGCGGGCCCCGCCCTGGACGACCTCGCCGTCACCGGTCACGCATTGCACGCCGAGGACAACATCCCGCGGCGTACCGAACGACGCGGCCAGAGGGCCATACGACGCCGTCGCTACGGTCGCGCCGAGCGTACCAGCGCGTGTACCGAACGGATCGAGTGCGAGCCACTGGCCATGCTCGGCGATAACGCGATCGAGCTCGTCCAGACTCGTCCCAGCCCACGCAGTTATCGTTAGGTCCCCCGGCACATATTCGACGATTCCGGCAAGCGGCCGCACACTGACAGTCAGCGGCGTAGCGACCGGCCGTCCGGCGCCGAGCCAGGTGCCGGCTCCGGCGATGCGCACTGGTGCAGCACTTGCCGCGGCGCTGCGCACGGCGCTTTGCACCTCGGCGATACTCGAAGCGTGCACGATGTCTGTTGCCGCTGGACGCGGCGGCGCGCCCACGAGCTGCGTCATGCTGGCGTCAACGGACCTAACGACTCGGCGCGGGCTCCGGCACCGTGCCATTCGCGGCACGAGCGCACAGGCACCACTTTCCCAGGGTTCGCCAAATGCTGCGGATCGAAGGCGTCGCGCAGCCGGCACATCCGGTTGAGCGAGTCTTCGGAAAAGATCAGCGGCATGTAGCCGAGCTTGTCGAGGCCGATTCCGTGCTCTCCAGTGACAGTCCCTCCGACGGCGATGCACGCGTGCATGATTTCGCGCATCGCGTCGTGCACGCGCCGACGCTCTTCAGGATCGTTGCCGTTGTATGGAATGTTGGGATGCAGGTTGCCATCGCCGGCGTGGAATACGTTACACACCGCAAGGCCATACTTGCCAGCGATTGTCGCGATCATGGCCAGCACGTTAGGCAGCTGCGTGCGTGGTACCACTGCATCCTGAACGAAGAGGTGTCTGGCAATGCGGCCCATGGCGCCAAACGCCTTCTTGCGTCCCTGCCAGAGCTTGACCCGTTCAACCTCGCTCTGTGCCACGCGCACGTTGCGCGCGCCGGCGTCGCGGCATAGCGCGACGACGCGCTCGACGTCGCGGTCGAGGCCTGCCGCGAGGCCGTCCAACTCGATCAGCAAGACAGCGGCCGCATCGACGGGGTACCCGGCGGCGTAGATCGACGCCTCGACCGCGCGGATCGTGCCGGCGTCCATCATTTCAAGCGCGGCCGGCACGATCCCGGCCGCGATGATCGCTGTCGTTGCGCGCGCGGCGGCGTCGATGGAAAGGAAGTCGGCAAGCAGGGTGCGGACGGCACGCGGGTTCGGCGTTAGGCGCACGGTGATATCCAGCGCGATGCCGAAGCACCCCTCGGATCCCACAAACGCGCCTAACAAGTCATAGCCGTCGCGCTCGCCGTCTGCGCTGCCGAGCGTCGTCACGCTGCCATCCGGCAGGACGACGCTCACGGCCACGACGTGATTCAACGTCACGCCGTACTTGAGGCAGTGCGGTCCGCCCGCGTTTTCGGCCACATTCCCACCAATTGTGCACGCCGCCTGGCTCGACGGATCCGGTGCATAGTGCAGACCGTGTTTCGCGGCAGCGCGCGTGAGCGCCGCATTCACCACACCCGGTTCCACCACGGCGACCCGGCTCGCCGGATCGAGATCGATGATGCGGGTCAGACGGTTGAGGCCGATGAGCACGATGCCATCGGCGAGCGCGCCACCGGAGAGTCCTGTGCCGGCGCCACGCGGGACGAATGGCACACCGTGGCGCACGAGGAGCTGCACGACTCGGACGACTGCGTCGCGTGTGCCGGGGAATACCGCCAGCGACGGACGCTTGCGGTAGCCGGGGAGGCCGTCGGATTCGTAGACGAGGAGCTCGGCGGGCTTGACGCGCACGTATCGCGCGCCGACCAGGGCCGCGAGCTCGGCTTCCAGCGGAGCGGTTGTCATCACGCGTTAGGCGCCGGCTCCATGGCCATGGCCGTTACTGCGCGCGCGCAGATGCACGGTCGCCCGGTCCTCGATCGTCTCGACGATCGGCGACAGCACGCCGTCGACCTGGCGCAGCCGATCGACCGGAGAGCGTGACGCGAGGACGCGATACTTGCTGGCGAGGTCGAGGTCGAGATATTGCGCCACCACGAAGGCGAGACTCTTATCGTCGTTAGGCAAGTCCGGTACCGGCGCGCGGTCGTCCGCGATCGTGCGCGCCGCCGACGCCACCCGCACGAACAGCTCGCGTACGCGGCTCGCGAGATCGCGGGTCGCGTACGCCGGCACCTCGTCGTCCGGAATGTCAGCCACGACGCCTTTGTAGTACGGTGCGGAGGTCGTGACAAAACGGACCAGGGTGAACCGTTCGGCACCGCGCAGCAGCACGTTCGAGCGACCGTCCGGCAGTTCCTGGGTGTGCTCAATGCGAGCCACGCAACCCACGGTGCCCGGCGCGATCTTACGCTCAGGGGTGTCGTCCAATCGCGGAAGCACCCCAAACTCCTTATCGCCAGCCAGGCAGTCCGCCATCAAGCGTCTGTAGCGCGGCTCGAAGATGTGCAGCGGCATCGGTGCCTGGGGGAACAGGACGATCGGCAGAGGGAAGAGGGCAAGCTCGCGTTCAGACACCCCAGCAAATTAGCCGCGCGGCGCGACGCCCGCGCCCGCGCTGGAGAGTGCGCGCCTGGCGCAGCGCCAGCGTATTGTACAGCCGGCCTCCACCCATTTCTACCCGAGATGCTGTTCAGTAGCTGGCTGATTGCCGCGAGCCTCACCGGTCAGCGGAGACTCCGTGGTGTAACCAAAAGCCTAACGAAACTCGCATGCGTGTCACGCGCACGGCGACCGCGCCCGTAATCGACGCACGCCTCGACGACGAAGTCTGGCAGGGGGCTCCGCAGTTCACGCGCTTCGTGCAGTACGAGCCGGACGCGAGAAAACACGCAAGTATCGTTAGGCTTCGCGGCACGTACTAGTGCCTTAGGGTCTCCTACCTGTATCGCCTCTAGCTTGCCGCGAGGCGTTCCGCGATCTCCTTGAGCTCGGAGAGCATAAAAGGCTTCTGAACGACGAGACACCCTGCGTCCCGCACGAAATCCGACGTCTCCGATCCATGGACGTCACCAGTGGAAAAGACCAAACGGCGCAGAATCTCCGGACGAGCGGTCTTGAGCCGATCGTAGAGCTGCATGCCGTTGAGGCCGGGCATGCGAATGTCGGAAAGCACCATGTCGAAGCGCGACTTACTCGTATCGGCGCTGCTATCGGAGCCGATGAGTATCGCCAGCGCCGCATTTCCATCGGCTGCCTCGGCTACCTCCCAACCCATGCGCGAGAAAAATCGCCGTAGCGCTACGCGGATCGTCGGTTCGTCATCGATCACGAGCACGCGGTGCGCGGCTAAACGCTCCCCTTCTCCCGTCGCCGTTGCTGCCTCGACGAGGTCGCCACGCAAGCGTGGAGGGACCTTCTCGTCTGGGTCGCGCTCCATCGTAGTGCTCCCGGAAGCCCGACGTGACGCAAGTCACACACATTACGTGTGAAGCAAATAATGTGCTGAGCTGTTGCGTGAAAAAAAAAGCGAGCGCGGAGAGCGCGCTCGCTGTGATGCTCGAACCGGTCTCGACTTAAGCCGCAGCCCAGAAACCCATGAGTGCGCGGCCGTCGGGCGACTCGCGCAGCTTCTCGAACGCGCGCTCGCGGATCTGACGGATGCGTTCGCGCGTCACGCCCATGAGGGCACCGATACGCTCGAGCGTCATCGCCTCGGAGCCTTCTTCGAGCCCATAGTACAAATACAGGATCTTGCGCTCACGTGGCGTTAGGTACTTTCGGAAGACACGATCGATGAACTCACGCATGAGCTTGTAATCAGTCACGTCTTCGATCTCACCCGCATCCGCGCCTGAGAAGCGTTCGCCTAACGTTGCAGCTTCACGATCGGAGCGGTCGACCGGCGCATCCAACGAGATTTCGGTCGTCGACATCTGCTTGGACGCGCGCACCGTGGCAGGCGATTCATCCAGCAGCCGCGCGAGCTCATCATCGGACGGATCGCGCTTCAAGACCTGTGAGAGAACCGTCTCGGCGCGCGCGAGTCGGATGAGCTGCGAGTTCTGATTGAGGGGAATGCGGACGGACCGCGTTTGCTCGGCGAGTGCCTTGAGCACGGCTTGCCGTACCCACCACACGGCGTAGGAGATGAACTTTACGCCCTGGTCTGGATCGAACTTGCGAACGGCTTTCAGTAAACCTTCGTTCCCGATCGCCACTAACTCCGACAGATCGAGGCCGTGGCCCTGATACTTCTTCACGTACGAGATGACGAACCGAAGATTCGCTGTAACGAGCCGCTCGGCGGCTGTCTCGTCGCCCTTCTGTGCGCGACGCGCGAGACGACGTTCTTCTTCGGGGTCTGTTATCAGCGGAAGTCGCTGAATGTCTTGCAGATATTGATCAAACGCGGTGGCCGGAAAAGCACGGCCGAGTGTGCGCTGGGGGGCGGAGTGTCCGTTGGAGCTTGAGGGGGTGGAGGTGGAGTTTGGACTCGGGCCATCGGGTCGAGCTGACTTCGCTCTGCCTTCGGTCACTTGCTGCATACACTCCCTCAGGTTCGTGTGGACCCCACGACAGGCCGACTGATTTTGTGACAAGCGGCCGCCACGATAACGTCACGTTTGTGGTCGGTCAACAGCCATTTTCTGTGCCATGTGCAGGTTAGCCGCCGCCGATCTGGCATGTTCAGCAGCCACAACGACTTTGCGTCGCGCAGGATTGGTGGCAGCTGCCCAATCTTTAGCGTTTGGAGCCGGCCTCGGGCTCGCTTGGAGCCACTGGCTGAGACTGCTTTGATTGTGACACCCGCCAAGCGAGCGCGAGCATTGCGACGGCCTCGCCGGCGACGATCCAGGCGAGCGGCAGGTTGACGAAATAGGCGGCGACGCCGATCCCGAGCAGGATAAGCGCGGTCAAGATCAGCACTACACGAGTTGGTCGTTTTACGGCAGCCATGATTCGCGTTAGGCGTCCGAATGTTGAAACGTTTGTAGCACGTGACTCACGTCCGTGTCTCGGACGGCACGACTGAAGTGACCATGCGCCTCGTCGACTGCCCCCAAGCGCGACAGCAATGAGTACTCGACCTGGCCGCCGCGCGCTTTCTTGTCCGTTCGCGTCGCCGCCAGGACGTCAACCGGGACGAGGTGCTTCGGAACACTGACAGGAAGTCCGGCAGCAGCGAGCGCGCTGCGCAGTTCCGCCGCGGTGCCCGGTGACGTCACCCCGATGCGCTCACCCAACTCAGTTTCCAGTACGAGGCCGATGGCGACTGCCTCGCCATGGAGAATCTCGAAATGGCTGACTTGCTCGAACGCATGGGCCAGCGTATGACCGACATTCAACGAGCGGCGCGGGCCGCTCTCCCGCTCATCACGTGCGACGATCTGAGCCTTGATGCGAATCGAATCCGCGATGAGACGCTGCAACTCCTCGGTGGCAACGTTAGGCAGCTTTGCCCCCAGCGCCGCGGCACGACGAAAGTGCTCGTCGCTGGCGATCGCGCCATGCTTGAGTACTTCGGCGAAGCCGGCGCGCCAATGCGTCAAGGGAAGCGTGTCGAGTAGAGCTGGGTCGACCACAACGAGCGCCGGCCAGTGAAAGGCGCCGACGAGGTTCTTTCCGGCTGTCGTGTCGACCCCCGTCTTGCCACCGATAGACGAGTCGACCATGGCGAGAAGGGACGTCGGCACTTGCACGACTGGAATGCCACGGGCGTACGTCGCGGCGACAAATCCCGCGAGGTCTCCTATCACACCACCGCCTAACGCGACTACCACCGTATCGCGCCCGAGCCTCCGCGCGATCATCGCGTCGGTGAGCAGCGCCCACTCACGGCGCGACTTCGAGGCTTCACCCGCCGGAACGACAAACAACTCAGTGCGTGGCGCTGGGGTGAGCGAAATACACGCAGCGCGGACTCGCTCGGCGTACAGCGGTGCGACGTCGCTGTCCGAGATGATCGCGATACTCGCGGCCCGTGCTGCGGGTGTTGCGGCGATTAGGGCGCCGAGATTGTCGATCAACCCCGCGCCGACAAGAACGTGGTATCGTCCGGTGTCGATGCGATCCATCGCGCTACGTAGCGTCTACCACGTGACCTCGCCGCGCCCCGATTGCTTGTTCGCGATGCGCGCGAGCATGAAGAGAAGATCGGAGAGTCGATTCAAGTACACGACGACGACGTCAGGGATCTCGATCTCTCGCTGGAGGTGCACGACGCGGCGCTCCGCACGACGGCATACGGTTCGAGCGACGTGCAGCGCCGCCGCCTTCTGAGTCCCGCCCGGAAGGATGAAGCTTCGCAGCGATTCGAGCTCACGCTCGCAAGCGTCAATGGCGCCTTCCAGCTCGGCGATGCGTGCGTCGTCGACACGCGCTTTCTCGAGTTGCTCGCGCATCTTTTCCAACTTTGGCGTGGCGAGGATGGCACCGATGCTGAACAAATCGCGCTGCACAGGGACGAGCACTTCATCGATGCGCGGCATGGGCTCGGCGCTACGCACAACGCCGATGACGGCATTGAGCTCATCGACATCGCCGTATGCTTCGACGCGCGGATGATCTTTTCCTACGCGGCCGCCGCCAAAGAGGCCCGTTTCCCCTGCGTCGCCGGTCTTTGTGTAGATCTTCATGTGGCCCCAAATGTAGCGATCAAAGGGGGTCAGACTCGATTGATCTCAAGTAGTGGGGGTGCGGATCCAGTTTTTTAAATAATACGAGGATGAACCCCGGTTGGTTGTTTTAAGCCCCCGGCGGGGGCCCGCGGGT
>JBQTIF010000059.1:0-11522 GCA_052388395.1 Gemmatimonadaceae bacterium
GCTCATTCGTCCCCGTCGAGATGCTAAGCTCGGTGATGAAGACGTTGGCGGCCTGGAGATTCTGGCCCTGCTCCGATCTGACTCGTCCGGAGACAGTAGTGCCTTGGGCCCACGCAGGTATCGCTCCCGCTGTCGTTAGGAAAAGGGCGCCCGCGAATGCGTGACGCCACCGTGCGCACCGAATACTCTTCATCGATGGCCCCCCAATAGTTGGGTGGTAGGTGGAGAAACAGCAAGCGCGACCAGCGCACACGCCCCCTACCCCCGACCTCCCATCGGGCGCCGTTCGCGTTCTGGACCGGCCCATTGTGCAGTAGAGCACAATAACGCGCAAGACTACGGTCGTCACAACCCAAACGCTCTGACAAACGTCACGCTTGTTGACTATCTAATGATTGTGAGAACCAATGGGGTCAGAGTCGATTGATCGCGATCAAAAGGGGTCAGAGTCGATTGAAATTGTGTACGACTGTGGCGTCACCACACCGCTCTTTTCAATCGACTCTGACCCCTTTGACCTTTTGATCGTCAAGAACTGGCGGCGTGTTCCGTAACCACGCGGACCTCATTGTCGGCCACTTGGAGAAAGCCACCTTCGATCGCGAATCGACCTGCGCGACCTGCGTCACCCAACCGCAGCGTTCCTTTGCCAAGCAATGTCACCATCGGCGCATGGTTCGGTAGAATGCCGACCTCGCCATCGAACGCCGGAGCGACGAGGCTCTCGACCTCACCCTCAAACAACACCTTTTCGGGCGAGATGACCGATATAGTGAGCAGGGCCATGTTGGCTACGCTCGCGCTATCGCTTCGGCGTTCTTCTCGATGTCATCGGCACCACCGCACATGAAGAACGCTTGTTCCGGGTACTGGTCAAATTCGCCTTTCACCAGTCGCTCGCACGATGTGACGGTCTCTTCCAGCTTCACGTATTTCCCTTCGCGGCCCGTGAACTGCGAGGCGACGGCGAATGGCTGCGACATGAAGCGCTGAATTCGGCGCGCACGACCAACGACGCGCTTGTCTTCTTCAGACAGTTCATCCATGCCGAGGATCGCGATGATGTCTTGCAGCTCCTTGTAGCGCTGCAGAATGCGCTGCACCTCGCGCGCGACGGCATAGTGCCGATCGCCGAGGTACTGCGCGGCGAGGATGCGTGACGTCGAGGCCAAAGGATCCACGGCCGGGTAGATCCCGAGCTCGGTGATAGCGCGAGAGAGTACAACGGTCGCGTCCAGGTGCGCGAACGCTGTAGCGGGCGCCGGATCGGTGATGTCGTCCGCAGGGACGTAAATCGCTTGCACCGACGTGATCGATCCGTTGCGCGTTGAGGTGATGCGCTCCTGTAAGTCACCCATCTCCGTAGCAAGCGTCGGCTGATATCCCACGGCGCTCGGCATTCTGCCTAACAATGCCGACACCTCCGAACCTGCCTGCGTGAAGCGGAAGATGTTGTCGATGAATACCAGCACGTCGGCGTTCTCACGGTCGCGGAAGTATTCGGCGACTGTTAAGCCCGTTAGGCCCACTCGCAAACGCGCACCAGGCGGCTCATTCATCTGTCCATAGATGAGCGCCACCTTGTCGAGAATGTTTGCTTCCTTGAATTCGAGATAGAGATCGTTTCCTTCGCGCGTCCGCTCGCCCACGCCGCAAAACACCGACTTTCCGCCGTGACCTTTCGCGACGTTGTTGATCAGCTCCTGGATGATGACGGTCTTGCCGACGCCGGCGCCGCCGAACAGCCCGATCTTCCCACCCTTCACAAACGGCGCGACGAGGTCGATGACTTTGATCCCTGTCTCGAACACCTCGGTCTTCGGTTCCAGCGCAACGAAGTCTGGGCGCTTCCGGTGAATCGGCCAACGCTCCACCTTCGCTGGAATCGCGGGCCCGTTGTCCACAGGCTCGCCGAGCACGTTGAGGATCCTGCCTAACGCGGCCTCGCCGACGGGAACTGAGATAGCTGCGCCCGTATCCGTCGCTTCCATGCCGCGCACGACGCCGTCGGACGACGACATCGCGACAGCGCGTACCTGATTGCGTCCGATATGCTGCTGCACTTCGGCAACGACGCGAATGTCGCCCGATTCTGTCTTCCCGCGGACCTCGAGCGCGTTGTACAGCTCCGGTAGATGCTCCGTCTCGAATTCAACGTCGAGTACCGGGCCGATGATCTGAACGACCTTACCGATGTTCTTTGCAGCAGTTGCGGTAGCCATGATGGGTCCGATTTGTGGTTCTATCCCCTATCCCCTATCCCCTATCAACTATCCACTATCAACTATTCGAGCGCCGCCGCCCCGCCCACGATCTCTGCGATCTCTTGTGTGATTTGTGCCTGACGAGCGCGATTGAACGTGCGCCGCAAGGTATTCAGCATCTCACCAGCGTTGTCTGTCGCGTTCTTCATCGCTGTTCGTCGCGCTCCCTGCTCCCCTGCCGCTGTCTCGACCATCGCGCGATACATCTGATTCCGCACGTACGAAGGAAGCAGCTCCGAGAGAATTTCCTGCGCCGAGGGGAATAACAGATAGTCGCGCGCTACACCTTTGGTCTTGGGTGGCTCGACCGGGAGAATGCGCTGCACCGTTGGTGGTGTTGAAAGCGCCGAGCGAAACTGCGCGTAGATGACGTGCACAGCATCGAGCTCGCCGCGTACAAATCGCGCCATCGGTTCATCAACGAGCGAAGCCGCATCGTTCGCCGTCGGACGATCACTAATGTCAGTGCGAGCACTCGCGAGTGGGCGTCCGACGTATTTGAAGTACCCGATACCCTTGCGGCCGACCACATGCAGCTCGACAGCAACGTTCTGCCGCTCGAGCGTGCCTAGCAAGTTTCGCCCCTCACGCAACAAGTTCGAATTGAAGGCGCCGCATAAGCCGCGGTTCGTCGTCAGCAGGATAACCGCTGCGGTGCGCACACGCTCCGGCTGCCGCAACAACGGAAAGCGTTCAGCGAGGTCGGGAGAGTAAAGTGACGCAATGACATCAGCGAGCGCATTCGCGTACGGACGCGCCGCGATCACGCGATCCTGCGCGCGCTTCATGCGCGAGGTGGCGACCATTTCCATGGTCCGCGTGATCTTGCGCGTGTTCTCGACCGACTTGATACGGCCTTTAAGCTCGCGACCTTTAGCCATTCGCCTTTGTCGTTAGGCTGTCTATCAACTATCAACTATCCACTATCAACTATTGACCTATCCCCTGATTTTCTTGTAATCGCCGATCCCTCGCTTGAGCGCCTCTTCCGTGCTCTTGGAGAGCTGTTTTTCCTTCCGAATCGCATCGCCCACCTGCGGGTAGCGACTTACCATGAATTCGTGGAAGCCGCTCTCCCACTCGCGGATGTCTGCCACGGCGACATCATCCAGGTAGCCGTTTGTGACGGCGTAGATGATCATCACCTGCTGTTCAGCAGACACCGGTTGATATTGCGGCTGCTTGAGCACTTCGACGGTGCGCGCACCGCGATCGAGCTGCTTTTTGGTCGCTGCGTCGAGGTCCGAAGCGAAGGCGGCGAACGCCTCGAGTTCGCGAAATTGGGCCAGATCGAGGCGGAGCCGCCCAGCTACAGATCGCATCGCTTTGATTTGCGCCGAACCGCCGACTCGCGATACTGAAATACCCACGTTGATCGCCGGTCTAACGCCGGCGTAGAAGAGGTCAGCCTCGAGGAAGATCTGGCCGTCAGTGATCGAGATGACATTCGTCGGGATGTACGCTGAGACGTCGCCCGCTTGCGTCTCGATGATCGGAAGTGCCGTTAGGCTGCCGCCAGACGCGAAGATCGTTTTCCCGTCGACTACGGACGGATCCTCGCTCATCTTTGCCGCGCGCTCGAGCAGACGCGAGTGGAGATAGAAGACGTCGCCCGGATACGCTTCGCGCCCCGGCGGCCGGCGCAACACGAGCGAGAGCTGACGATACGCTGCTGCCTGCTTTGACAGGTCATCGTATATGCACAGCGTCGCCTTCCCTTCCTGATACATGTAGTACTCGGCCATCGCGCAGCCGCAGTAGGGGGCGATGTACTGCATCGGTGCCGGATCGGAGGCGCTGGCTGCAACGACGATCGTGTAGTCCATGGCCCCGGCTTGCTTGAGCTTGTCTACAACCGCCGCGATAGTGGACGCTTTCTGTCCAATCGCGACATAGACGCAGATCACGCCCTGCCCTTTCTGGTTGATGATTGTGTCAATCGCGATCGCCGTTTTTCCAGTGCCGCGATCGCCGATGATCAGCTCACGCTGACCGCGACCGATTGGAATCATCGAATCGATTGCCTTGATGCCCGTTTGCAGCGGCTCCTTTACGGGCTGCCTAACGATGATGCCTGGGGCCGGCGATTCGACCTTGCGCGTGTGTCCCGTGTCCAGCGCGCCGAGTCCGTCGATGGGGTTGCCTAACGCGTCGACGACGCGGCCGACCAGCGCCGGCCCGACGGGAACCTCCAACACACGGGCCGTGCGGCGCACCTCATCCCCTTCCTTGAGTTGCAGGAAGTCGCCGAGAATAACGGCACCGATGTTGTCTTCTTCGAGGTTGAGCGCGAGGCCGACGATCTTGTTGCCGGTTTTTGTCGATGTGACCTCGAGCATCTCGCCCGCCATCGCTTTCTCTAACCCATAGATGCGAGCGACGCCGTCTTTAACCTCGAGCACGCTGCCGACCTCTTCGACATCCAGCGAACGGAGGTCAGCCGCCTCGATTTCGCGGAGCAGGATGTCTTTGATTTCGCCGGGGCGGAGAATGGTCTCTTGGGCCATAGCTCTTAGCTCTAAGGTCATGGGTCATACGCCGCCCCAAACCCCTTCCAGAACGGCTTGTGAAAAATATCACAAGCCCCTGCGCGGTTCAAGCTAAGCTCAGGGACGACTTCGCAAACGCCCCTGCACAAACCGCTGGATAATGTCCACCGCGCGGAGCCGCGCTAATGAGGCTGGTTTCGTCCCGCAAATCCGCTGGGACGCAGTAGATAGATGCGAAGACGACGCGAAACCGAGCACTCGCGCCACGTCCCCCACGTCGTAACCAGGGTTCTTCGACAGCTCGGCCGCCGCGAGCAGGCGGACAAGGTCGATCGTGCGCTTCAAGTTCGCTGTCCCCTCAGCGGCGAACGTTCGGCTAAGGTGCTCCCTGCTCACGCCGAGCGCAGCGGCGATCGCATCGGTGCGAACCATGCGGCCGGCATAAGCGACGAGGCGTTGCCAAACAGCACGGCGCAGCGATGTCTCCAAGCCAAGAGCGGGCGGCGGTGTTTCCAGCGCGAGCTGAAAACGCTGCGTGAACGTATGCGGCAGCACGAGATCGCGCAGCACAGCGTCGTCCACGTGTTCGACGACAATGTCTGCGAAGTCCAGCGCGACGCAGCGAGCGACGGCTGGGGCGTCTGCGGCACGCAACGGCGTGAGGGCGAAGAACGGAATTGACGGAAAGTCGCGGGCCAACTCGGCGGCGTGCCAGACATCCTCGTTAGGCGCGGCGACGTCGAGAATCGCCGCGTCGATGAATGTCGTTCGAAAAAGACGCGCAAACTCGGCCGCCGTCCGCGTCATGGCAATGCGACAGCGGCGGCGCGGGAAAGCGGCGCGCACCACGCCGCGCGTGCGGTCGCGCGGCATGTACGCCGCGACTGAAATTGGAACCGTCGCGATCGCGGAAGGCGAGGGAGAGGAGGAAGGGTGAGAGAGCTGATGCGCGCGTCGCATGGGGGGATTGCAAACGACTACGCCGGCGGTTGTAAGACGCTGATCCGCTCGCGCGCTTGTCTAAGCACGTCACGCGCATTCGCGTAGGCGATCAGCTCATGCGCGCGGTCGAAGGTCGTCCAGCGACAGGCCGTGATCCCCTCGGCGATTTGCGGCGAGGTGCTCTCAGTTTCCGACTGCATGAGAAAGAAGTGACACGTCTTGTGCACGAGCTGCCCGCGCCACTGGAAGCGCCACTTGATCGTTTCCAGGGCTTCGAGGACACGCAGGTCGGCCAGGCCAGTTTCCTCCGCGGTTTCGCGCGCGGCGGCGACGTCGGCGGCTTCCCCCTCTTGCAGGTGTCCTTTGGGAAAGCCCCACTTGCCATAGCTATCGCGGATGAGGAGCACGAGCATGTCGTCGCCGGATCGCCTAACGACGACGCCGCCGGCCGACGTCTCCGAGCGCCCGCTCACGCGCCGGGTCACAAGTCCTCGAGCGTTTCCAGGTTGGCGCGGCCCTCGACGAACTGCCTAACGACAGGGTCGCGTGATTTCTGGATCGCCTCGACGGTGCCGACCTGGCGCACTTTTCCTTCATACAGCATCGCGATACGCGTCCCGACGTTGTACGCGCTCTTCATGTCGTGCGTGATCACTACGGACGTCACGCCGAGGCGATCGCGCATGCGGATCATCATCTCGTCGATGACAGCGGCGGTCACGGGGTCGAGGCCCGTGGTCGGTTCATCATAGAGGATGTACTTCGGTCGCGCCGCGATGGCGCGGGCGATGCCGACGCGTTTGCGCATGCCGCCCGAGAGTTCTCCGGGATAGCGATCAGTGACGTTAGGCAGGTCCACTAGCTCGAGCACCTCCACCACGCGGTCGCGGATCTGCTTTTCCTCGAGGTGCGCCAGCCGCCGGAGCGCCATCGCGACGTTCTCGCCGATTGTCAGCGAGTCGAAGAGCGCGGCGAACTGAAAGACGTAGCCGATGCGCGACCTGAGATCATACAGTTCCTGGCGCTTGAGTCGTGGCACTTCTGCGTCATCGACGAAAACAGTGCCGTGATCAGGAGTGAGCAAACCGACGATGTGTTTGATCGCGACGGACTTTCCGCTGCCGGAGTATCCGATGATCACCATCGTCTCGCCTTCGTTGACGTCGAGAGTAAAGCCCTGTAAGACCTTCTTTCTCCCAAAGGCTTTGTGAACGTTTTCGAGGTGAATCAAGCGCCGAGGTCTAAGGTCGAAGGTCTAAGGTCGACGGAAAACAACCGCACGTTTGTGATGCGAGGAAGAGGCCAGAAAAGAAAACGAGGGCGAACTAGCCCTCGTTTGCTCAGACCTCAGACCTCAGGCCTCAGACCTATGCTGCGAAACTCGACAGCGCGCGACCAACATCACCCTCGCGAAGTCGCTTCAAAGCGCGATCGCGCAATTGCCGGACACGCTCTCGCGTGACGCCGAGCATAGTGCCAATTTCCTCGAGCGTATGCTCGCGCCCACCTTCCAGGCCGAAGTACAGGCGCAGGACCTTGGCGTCGCGCGGCGGAAGTGTGCTCAGCGCGAGCTCGATCTCGTCGGTGAGGAAGCGGTTCATCGCTTCTTCTTCCGTGTCGGGCATCTCGTCGGAGACGAAGCGCTCGATGAGGGCGCGGTCGCCTTCGGGATCCATCGGCGCGTCGAGCCTAACGTCACCCGTATTCAAGGCGGCGAGTGACTGCACGACGTCAACCGAAAGGCCCGTGAGTTGCGCCAACTCTTCGGGACTCGGTTCACGCCGCAACTTCTGGCGGAGAATCTCGGATGCCTTGATGATGCGCGAGAGATCCGCCGTGCGATTCAGCGGAACCCTAACGGTGCGACCCTGCCTAGCGAGTGACGACAGGATTGCCTGACGAATCCACCAGACGGCGTATGAGATGAACTTGACGCCTTGGTCAGGATCGAACTTGCGCGCGGCGGTAAGCAGCCCAACATTCCCCTCGCCGATGAGATCGATGAGCGGGAGTCCGCGGTTCTGATATTTCTTCGCGACCGAGATCACGAAGCGCAGATTGCGCTTGACGAGTTCCTGCAGGCAGTCTTGGTCCCCCGCGCGGATCTTTCGCGCGAGCTCAATCTCTTCGTGGGCCTTCAGAAGAGGGTAGGTGGAGACTTCATAGAGGTACTGGTCAAGGATGTCGCGCTCCGGTTCGCTCGGCGCGATCCCTTGCGGGACGGACGCGCGGCGGCGGCGGCGCTTGACTTCAGGCATTATGGCAAATCCTCAGGTACTGCGTTGTTAGCGAAATCGGGACGACGTGCCTAGCGATCAAACCACTGCAACCCGGCGCGCGTTCCCGCGCCAGGCATGTGCAACGTCGATTTGTGTCGGCGGCGCATAAGATACGATCCTGAAACGGCTTCGCTAGTGTATTGCTTGACGCTTTTGATAGGCCCAACTAGAGTACTTGGTTCCCTCCGAACCGGGTTTAGCAGTGCCACCGGAGTGAGGGAAAAGTCGGGGGCGTAGCTCAGTTGGGAGAGCGCGTGAATGGCATTCACGAGGTCAGGGGTTCGATCCCCCTCGCCTCCACTGCACGAGTAGATGCGCAGTGTAGAGCCCGACGCGGGAATAGCTCAGTTGGTAGAGCACAACCTTGCCAAGGTTGGGGTCGCGGGTTCGAGTCCCGTTTCCCGCTCTAGTTGCAAACGACAGCAGACGTGCGGGCGGTTAGCTCAGTTGGTTAGAGCGCTACGTTGACATCGTAGAGGTCACAAGTTCGAGTCTTGTACCGCCCATAGTGATAGGGGATAGGGGATAGGGGATAGGGGATAGATAGCGCTGGCGCCCATAGCTCAATTGGATAGAGCATCTGACTACGGATCAGAAGGTTGGGAGTTCGAGTCTCTCTGGGCGCGTGTATTTGCAGGTAGATAGTTGAGGGTCGAAGCGCGCGCGGTGGGTTCTTTGACCTTAGACCTTAAGGGCCCGTAAGCCTTAGACCAGTTGTTTTCGGGGTGTAGCTTAGCCCGGTAGAGCGCCTGCTTCGGGAGCAGGAGGTCGCTGGTTCAAATCCAGTCACCCCGACTTGCTAATTATAAGCCTGACAACGATTTGCGTGTTGTCGGGCTTTTGGTATGCACCAGCGGACTCGATACAGGAAGCATCAGAAGCACGCGACATCCGTTTTGGTGCTGTCTCTTCAAAGAGCGCTCTGCTAGTCGTTACCTCGCCTACGCGTGGGCTGTCATTGACTATGTTAAGTCATTTATTTACACTTATATTCGCAATTCGCGAATACCAAACAGACAGGACGGTTTTATGCGAAAACAGGACGCGCTCAAGCCTCACGACGTCGTAGTCGCTCTACGCCTCTTAGAGTCGCCTGAGGCCTCTTATTCTGCGCTCGCTGCGGATCTCTCGATGAGCGCCAGTACGGCGCATGGATCGGTTGAACGATTGCAGGTCGCAGGACTGTTGCGACCAGACTCACGCGAGGTAAACCGCCATTACCTGCTCGAGTTTTTGGAGCACGGCGTTAAGTATGCTTTTCCGGCCGCGCTACGTTCGCGCGCGAAAGGAATTGGAACCGCCCACTCGGGGCCCGCGCTTTCGAAAGAAATCATTGCCGACGACGCGATTGTGTGGCCAGATGCACACGGCAATGTGGTAGGCCAGGCCATCCCTCCGCTGTGGGAGACGGCCGATCTGCCTAACAAGTGCCCGTTTGTATATGACCTCTTGACGCTCGTTGATGCCGTCCGAATCGGTCGGGCGCGCGAACGATCCAAGGCCGTTGAACTGCTGAGGCAGCGTCTAGCTTTCGCTACCTAACGATGGCTAGGCGCCCAGAGCCTCTATCGGTGACGCGGATCGCACGCATCGCCGACGCCCTCGGAGAACTTGTCGGTGAGGTCGTTTTCATTGGCGGCGCAATAGCACCACTCCTTCAAACTGACGCCGTGATACCCAACATCAGGCCGACCACAGATGTTGATGCAGTGGTGGCGTCATCTGGCTACAGCTCGCATAACGAGTTCGAAACGAAGATAGAAGCCCGCGGCTTTAAGCGTGACAGCGCGTATCCCGGACATGCCCACCGTTGGCTCGCGCCAGACAGAACTCCATTTGACATCGTCCCTGCCGGTAATCACACGGGAGGCTCCGGCAACGAATGGGACCACATGGTCTTGCAGACGGCCGTTGAAACAGAGGTGCGACCAGGAATGCGGGTCAAACACGCGAGCGCGATGGGCTTTTTGTCGCAAAAGTGGGCCGCTTACAAAGATCGGGGTGCCGGTGATCCATTTGGCAGTGAAGATCTAGAAGACATTCTCGCCCTCGTGGTCGCGCGGCCATCGATCGTCCGGGATTTCCAGAGCGCTCCCTTGAACATGCAACGCCAAGTGTGCGAGGGGTTCCGTCAGTTAAGCGCCAATCCGGCGTTTGAGGATCTCATTGCCGCGCATCTAGCAAACGCCAAACCATACCGGTTCATCCGAACGACATTACTTGAGCGAATTCAGCCGATGATGGAAGTCTGCTCATCGCAATCTACTTCTGCAGATACTTACCACTCGGCGTGACAGTCACCGTTTTTCGCGCTCACGCGCTTGCAGGCGTATTCGCCTAGCACCACGCAGCCCTAGTCGCATGCCTAACGGTGGAGACGAGCCCGGGGGGAAGAGTGCATGACTCTTGAAAGAATGCGCGCGGCGCGCCTTTACGAATCAACCCGCGTTAGGCTTAACGACGCGCGCGAGCCGCCGTCGGACTCAGAGGGAAGCAATAGCATTTACGCTGTCCTGCTCGGCATGGATTAGTCGATACGCAGAGCCGAGACCGGATCCGATCTTCCCGCCCGCCACGCCGGCGCGAAGGACGCTACGGCTGCGATAACGAGCAGCGCAGATCCCGCGACCAGCATCGCCTGCGGATTGCCGGGCGAGACGTCGTACAGCAGCGACGCGACAACACGGCCTAACGCGAGCGCTAAAACGACGCCCGCGGCAACGCCGATTGCGACCGTCCGCAAGCCTTCGCTGACGACCTGACCGACTATCGCTCCACCGCTCGCTCCCAGCGCCGCGCGCACGCCGAACTCGTGCGTCCGCTGACTTACCGCGTAACTCACACTGCTGTACACACCAATCGCCGCCACGAGCAGCGCGAGCGCACCAAAGAGCGAGAAGAGCGTTGCGCCAAGGCGCCAGGGCCGATACTCCGACTCCATGGCCGCGACCATCGTGTTCGTATGGATCGGCCTCCCGGGGAATTCCGACCGCAATAACGCTCGCGTCTCGCTCAACACGCTCGTTAGGCGCGCAGGATCGGCGCGCAACACGACGTCGCCAACGCCCCAGCTCTCAAAAGGCATATTCTCGAGCGGCAAGTAGAGATGCGGCGCTGGGTCCTCCTTCACGCTGATGAACAGCGCCGTCTGCGTTATGCCGATCACGCTGTAGCATGGAGCGTCGGCCTTCTTGAATCGAATACACCGACCCATGGGATCCTGGTTAGGCCAAAGCGAATCTGCCATGGCCTTGTTGATGATGACTGCGCGCTCGGCGCGGCCCGCTGCGCCACTCGCGAAAGTGCGGCCACGCAGCAAGCGCGTTCCGGTTGCGGCAAAGAAGCCTGACGATACCGCGTTATAGGATACGCCCCCGCCCAAGTCCACGCTGACACCGGAGCCCTCCGCACGCCGCGCTTCAGCGTCTGGGAAATACGTCGTGAATTGAATCCCCCACTTGGGTCGCATCGACGTGTAAGCCACTCGCTCCACGCCCGGCACACTCGCGATGCGCTCTTCGAGTTGAAGCAGCCGATCTGATATCGCT
>JBQTIF010000060.1:0-5777 GCA_052388395.1 Gemmatimonadaceae bacterium
ACATCGCTAGAAGAGGGGGTGCGCTTCTTCATTACCTCGTTAGGCAACCCGCGTTGGGTTGTGGATCGCGTCGCGCCGCTCGGCGGCATCGTCTATCACGACGTGACCGAGCGCAAATGGGCGCTCAAGGGTCTCGACGCCGGAGTGCACGGACTCATTTGTGTCAACCGACGCGCCGGCGGACATGCGGGCCCGCTGTCCCCAGAACAGATGCTGGAGGACCTCGGCGACCTCGGCGTGCCACTCGTTTGCGCCGGTGGTATTGGCGAGGCGCACGAGTTTGTGGACGCGCTACGGATGGGATACGCCGCCGTGCAGCTTGGCACGCGTTTCATCGCGTCCACAGAGTGCAATGCGCACGAGCGTTACAAGGCCGCCATCGTCCACGCGCAGGAGAAAGACGTCGTCCTGACGGAACGCCTAACGGGCATCCCTGTCGCCGTTCTCAACACGCCATACGTCCAGCGCCTTGGGCTCCGAGCGGGGCCCATCGCCCGCTGGATGCTGCGCAACCGCCGCACGAAGCACTTCATGCGAACCATGTATATGCTCCGATCCTTCCTGTCACTCAAGCGATCGCTCCATCGCGGCGACGAACACCGCGACTATTGGCAGGCGGGCAAGAGCGTGGCGACGATTCGAACGGTCGAGCCGGTCGCCAGCATCATGAGCCGCTTCGCTGCGGCCGCGCGCGCTGTCGCAGCGGTCTTCCTGCTAGCCCTAGCGACCGCGTTAGGCGCACAGGGCCGTCCCACGCTTGCCCTCGTCGGCGGACGGGTGCTCGACGGTTATGGCGGACCGCCTATCGAGAACGGCGTCGTGCTCGTTGCTGGCGAACGGATCGTCGCCGTCGGTCGACAGGACCAGGTCCAGATCCCGGCTGGAGTACAGACCATCGATACGAATGGAATGACGGTGCTTCCGGGGCTGATCGACATGCACGTGCATCTCCAGATCCTGGGGCACGGCGACTATAAGCGATGGAACGACCTGTACGGCACGCAGAACGCGCGCCTCGTTATGCCTATCGCGGCCAGGCAGCTCCTCATGGCCGGCGTAACGTCCGCGCGCGATCTCGGAGCGCCACCCAAGGATATCCTCGAAGTCAAACGCCGCATCGCTGCCGGCGAGATTCCTGGCCCAAGGCTTTTCGTGTCGGGGCCATTTCTGCAGCGCGCAGCGTACGAGGAATATGAGAAGGACTTCCGCTGGGCGGTGAACGGCGCCGAGGACGCAAAGGCGAAGGTCGAGCAGATCGCCCAGATGGGCGTCGACGTCATCAAGCTGATCGATCAGGATCAACTCAGCGACGCAGAGATCCGCGCAATCGTCGAGACCGCGCACCGGTTAGGCAAGCCCGTCGTCGCGCACGCTCATCGCATGGAAGAGATCCGGCGAGGTCTGCGCTTCGGCGTGGACAACTTCGAGCACACAGGACTCGGCACAGCGCCGGGATATCCCGAGGATGTGCTGCAAGGGATGCGCGAGCGGAACACGTCGTTGTATTGGACTCCTACTATCTCGCCGCTCTATACCATGTACGCCGCGGGCCAGTCGTTTGCCGAGCGCTTGGATGATCCGGCGTGGCGCGAAGGGATGCCAAAAGAGATGGCCGATGAGATCAGGCGCTCGCTCGACGCCATCCCGCACCTTCCCTATTACGCCCTATTTCCGTCCCGCATTCCGATCCTGCCGCACAAGTTCCAGCAATTGCGATCGACCGGCGTTAGGCTGCTCATCGGCACTGACGCGGGAATCCCGAGCAACTTCCATAACGACGCGACCTGGCGTGAAATGGTGAAGTGGGTCGAGCTTGGCGTTTCGCCGATGGAGACGATCCAATCTGCTACGCTGTGGGCCGCTCGCGCACTTCGTGCTGAGGACCGCATAGGCGTGCTGGCAGCCGCTCGTTATGCCGACGTCATCGCGGTCCGTGGGGATCCGTTGAGCGACATGACTGTCATGCGCGACGTGCGCATCGTTGTGCAGGGAGGAAAACGCATCCGGTGAGCGCGAGTGAGCGGGTGGTCGTGGGACGCAAAACGCCGGGGGACGGCAAGCTCGAGGTCTCGCCCGGGTTGGCCATGTCGCTCGGCGGGCACGGCAGCGTGCTCGACGTGCGGTTGCAAGGACGCGCGCTTTCGGGCCGAGTAAGCGCGATGGAATGCACGTGTACTAAGGCGAGCGCAGCCGGCAAACACGAGCATCAGTTCGTGGAGTGCGACGCCTTTCGTGACCTCGCCGCGGGCGCCGAGCTGCAATTGTCCGCAGATGGAACGACCCTCACCGTTGCGTTAGGCTAGCCGACGCCTAGTGTCTCGGAGTCGGGAACCTTACCGTACATCCGTGAGCAACAATAATCTCCCTGGCAGCGACCTCATTGAGGCGGGCGTTCGCGATCTGCAGAGCGGCGTCGTGACCATAGCGGCGCTGCTTGTGTCAATCGGGGCGCCGCGCCTACGTCAGTTGGGATTCGAACTGCCGCCCACGCTCGCCAACCCTGAGCACTCGCTCTACCAGTTGCTCGCGAGCGAAAACCAAGATTCGGCACACGGACGTTACAACGCGCTTGTGCGACGGTTGGTGAGCTTCGAACGAGCCGCGGCGTGCGCGCGTTAGCCGATCGCGCCCGCATCGAGCGTTTTATGGAAGCGCTCGCGCGCGAGGCACACCGCGATGTGCGCGTCTACCTAGTCGGCGGAACAACTGCCGTGTTGCTTGGATGGCGGCCCGCCACCATCGACGTAGACTTGGTTATCGAACCGGAAGACGATGCCCTGCTGCGCGCTGTACCGCAGCTAAAGGAGTCCCTGCAAATCAATGTGGAGTTTGCCTCACCGGCCCACTTTCTCCCGGTCCCTCCGGGTTGGCAGGATCGCAGCACCTTCGTTGGGCAGCGCGGGCGCGTCGCGTTCTACCACTTCGACCTGTACGCCCAGGCACTCGCGAAGATCGAGCGCGGCCACCCACAGGATTTGCGAGACGTTCGAGAAATGATCTCTCGGCAAGTGATCGACGTGTCGAAAGCACGCCAGTATTTCGAACGGATGGAACCGGAGCTATATCGCTTCCCCGCGATCGACCCTCCGACCTTTCGCATGGCGGTCGAAGAGGCGCTCGTTCCGTCAGGCTAGCTGGCCCTGAATATGCGCTCATGACGCTGAAGCAGGCGCGTGTGCGCCGCGACTAAACGCCATTCAGGCAAGTCCTGAGGCGTCCTGCGCAACCATCAGCGACATAACGGTTTGCCAATCGACACCTCGCGTCGTTTTGTAAGCGCTTTGGCGGCAAAGCCTGCCGACGCTGAGCCAGTTACGGTCGGTGGCCCGCGGCGCGCACGCTACGACGAGGTGCTGACACGTGATGCGCTGGCGTTCCTGGGCGCCTTGGAGCGACGCTTCGCGGGCGCCATCGAGGAGCTGTTGGCTGCGCGTCACGCGCGCCGAGCGCGGTGGGGGGATGGCGAGCAGCTCAACTTTCGCGCCGACACTCGGGGTATCCGCGAGGGCTCCTGGCAAGTGGCGGATGCGCCGAAAGACCTAACGCGACGCCTCGTCGAGATCACCGGCCCGACGGATCGGAAGATGGTCATCAACGCCCTCAACTCGGGGGCGGACGTATTCATGGCCGACTTCGAGGACGCCACCTCACCGACGTGGGACAACCTCGTGCAAGGCCAGATCAACGTGCGCGACGCGGTGCGGCGCGAGATCACTCACGACGATCCAGCCTCAGGCAAGTCGTATCGACTCGGCGACAAGCTCGCGACGCTCGTTGTTAGGCCGCGCGGCCTGCACCTCACCGAGCGCCACGTGACACTCGGTGGCCGTCCAATCCATGCGTCACTGTTCGATTTCGGGCTGGCGTTTTTTCATAACGCAGCCGAGTTGATCGAGCGTGGCAGTGGTCCGTACTACTACCTCCCCAAACTCGAGTCGCACCGCGAAGCGGCGTTATGGAACGAGGTCTTCCTCGCCGCACAGGATGCGTTAGGTGTACCACGCGGGTCGGTGCGGGCGACAGTGCTCATCGAAACGCTCCCGGCGGCGTTCGAGATGGACGAGATCCTGTTCGCCTTGCGCGAACACGCCGCCGGGCTCAACTGCGGCCGCTGGGACTACATCTTCAGCCACATCAAGGCGAGACAACACGACCCTAACGCGATCTTCCCGGACCGGTCGCAAGTGGGAATGACGCAGCCTTTCATGCGGGCGTACACGCAGCTGGCGATCCGGGCGTGCCATGCGCGCGGCGCGTTTGCGATGGGCGGGATGTCGGCATTCATCCCGTCACGCGATCCTGAGGCGAACGAAAAGGCGTTCGCCCAAGTGCGCGCTGACAAAGATCGCGAGGCTGGTGATGGACACGACGGGACCTGGGTCGCGCATCCCGGGCTCGTTGACGTCGCTCGTCAGGCATTCGCGGCACGCCTCGCCTCCGGTTCCGCGAATCAGCTCGACGTTATGCGCTCTGATTACAGCGCAAGCGCCGCTCAGCTGCTCGAGGTTCCGAAGGGTGAGCGAACCGAGGCAGGCCTTCGGCACAACGCACGCGTTGGGATTCAGTACATCGAAGCATGGCTGCGCGGTGTCGGTGCAGTGCCGCTCTACAACCTCATGGAAGACGCGGCAACCGCTGAGATCTCGCGCTCGCAAGTCTGGCAGTGGCTGCGATGGAACGTCGCGCTAGATGATGGTCGGCGCGTCACGCCTGAATTAGTCGAACAGGCAATCGAAGACGAAATGGGCGTGATTGCGAACGAGGTCGGTGATGAGCGGATGACGAACGGACGTTTTGACGAGGCGCGGGAGCTGTTCGCTGGTCTCGTTTTCGCGCAGGAAATACCGGAGTTCCTAACGACGGTCGCCTACGACTGTCTCGATGTAGCAGACTCTAACACGTGAGTATCCGATGAGCCGTACGCCGATGCCGTCTCGAGTCCTCGCCGTCCCTGCCGACAAGACCAATGGGACCGGTCCTGCCGTCGAGCGGCCCGAGGGGCGATCCGACGTACCGGCCGATCGTTGGGAGGGGATCGTGCGGCCGTACAAGGCCGAGGATGTAAAGCGGTTGCAGAGCACGATTCGCGTCAAGCATACGCTCGCCGAGGTCGGCGCGGCCCGCCTGTGGGAGCTGCTGACGACGCGGGACTATGTAAATGCGCTGGGAGCGCTCACCGGCAATATGGCGGTACAGCAGGTCAGGGCTGGGCTCGAGGCGATCTATTTGAGCGGTTGGCAGGTCGCGGCCGACGCCAACCTCGCGGGTCAGACCTATCCGGACCAGAGCCTGTATCCGGCCAACAGCGTTCCGTCGGTCGTTAGGCGCATCAACGCCGCGCTGATGCGGGCGGACGAGATCGAGAACGCCGAGGGCAAGGGCGGCACGCGCTACTGGATGGCGCCGATCGTTGCTGATGCCGAGGCCGGCTTTGGTGGTCCGCTCAACGCCTTCGAGCTCATGAAAGGGATGATCGATGGCGGCGCTTCGGGCGTGCACTTCGAAGATCAGCTATCGTCGGAGAAGAAGTGCGGGCACCTGGGCGGCAAGGTGCTCATTCCGACCGGGCAGTTTATTCGCACGTTAACAGCAGCGCGTTTGGCTGCTGACGTTATGGAGGTTCCCACGCTCATCGTCGCTCGCACCGACGCAGACAGCGCGCGGCTCCTAACGAGTGATGTCGATGAGCGTGATGGTCCGTTCCTTACGGGAAGCCGCACGCCGGAAGGGTTCTTCGGCATAACGGGTGGCATCGAGATGGCGATCGCGCGGGCTAT
>JBQTIF010000061.1:0-46636 GCA_052388395.1 Gemmatimonadaceae bacterium
GGTCTGCCGCCCGGTGCGGCGGTGGAAAGGGCGCTCGGCCCGGGGGCTGAATCCACTGAGCGGCGCTGATGCCGTCCTCTTGGCGGCCGGGAACCGCGGCGAGTTTGCCATCACGGGCTTTCGGAACTGCGAGCTGCGCGCCTGCCTCTTCGGTGCCGCCCCTGGCGATGCGGTGCTGCGGCGACGCCAGAGCGGCCAAGTGACGCGCCGGATCCGGTTGCTGCGCGCCCACGGGCTGCTCAAGAAGATCCCCAGGACGCATCGCTATCAGGTGAGCGCAAAGGGTCGCGTCAGTATCACTGCCCGTCTCACGGCCAGAGCGGCGAACACCCGCCGTCTCCTGGAGGTAGCCTAACGAAAACCTTCGCCACGCGCGCAAATTCTGACTGTTTGCACTGCAGATCCAAACAGCGATAAAGCGCGGAGCTGTCTTGAAAGCGAAAACGCTGTTAACGGCAGTTTTTGGAGTGGCGCTGGGGCTCACAACGGCCGCAGCGCAGCAACCACGCATACGCCTCGGCATCGACGTCCTACTCACCGACTCGATGCACGTGATTCGCGGAAAGCGCGTCGGCCTGATCACGAATCACAGCGGTCGAGATGCAGCGGGCGTCAGTACAATAGATCGCCTGGCCCGCGCACCCGGCGTTAGGCTTACCGCGTTATACGGTCCGGAGCATGGACTGCGCGGCGTTGCCAAAGCGGGCGAGCACGTGGCGTCTTCCGTTGATTCAGCGACCGGCGTCCCGATCCACTCGTTGTATGGTGAGACGCGCACGCCGACCGCTGCGATGATGAACGACGTTGACGTTCTCGTCTTCGACATTCAGGACATCGGGTCGCGTACGTACACGTATCCCTGGACGATGACCGTATCGGCCGAAGCCGCGACAAAGGCAGGGAAGACCTTCATCGTGCTGGACCGGCCCAATCCCATTCGCGCAGATCGCGTCGAGGGGGGTGTGCTCAATCCCAAGTTCCGCTCGTTTGTCGGCGCGTACCCTGTCGCGCAACGCTTCGGCCTAACGATTGGAGAGCTGGCGCGTCATCTGATCCGCACCAAGCAGCTCAATGCTGAAGTGCGCGTCATTCCGATGCAGAACTACAGCCGAGCGCTGTGGTGGGACGAGACGGGAATCGCATGGATCAATCCCTCACCCAACATCCGTTCACTCGACGCAGCGCTGCTGTTTCCGGGGACTGTCTACTTCGAAGGGTGCAACGTCACTGAAGGGCGTGGGACTGACGCTCCATTTCAGCTGATCGGCGCTGGATGGCTCAACGATGCCGGGGCGATCGCACAACAAATGAACGCGCTTGGGCTTCCTGGCGTCCGCTTCGATTCGACGGCGCGGCAGGTCGAAGCCGGTTATAAGTGGGGCGGTCAGACGATCCCAATGATCCACGTCACAGTGACTGATCGAAATGCGATCCAACCGACGGCCGTGGCGTTGCACCTCATGCGTGCGATTTATGCCCGTCACACAAGACAATGGGAGTGGCGCTCTGGGTCGATCGACCGTCTTCATGGGAGTGACCGACTGCGAGCCGCTGTCGAGCGCGAGGGCGGAATCGAGGCGCTGCTGCCAATCCTGGAGCGAGAATCCGCCGCATTCACACAAGCGACCCAGGCCGATCGTTTATATCGGTAGAGTTTTTTTGGCCACATAGAACACCGAGGGAACCCTTTGTTGTTTTTCTGTGTCCTCGGTGTCCCCTGTGGTAAAAATGCTGTTGAAAACGAGAAACCGGCTGGAGAATCAGCCCGTAAGGCCGGGACCTTCGAACATCTTGTCGTCCCGCAACTTCCGTAGATGTCCATCCTCGAAGCCATCCGCCTCGCGCTTAGTCAGTTGCGGGTTCAGAAGCTCAAGAGCTTCTTCACGCTCCTCGGCGTGACGATTGGCGTGATGTTCCTCATCGCGGTCGTGTCCGTGGTGAATGGCATGGGACGAGCGATGGAAGAGGACCTGATCGGCAAGCTCATCGCGAAAGGAAGCTACGAACTGCGGCGTCGGCCGAACATCAATCTCGGGGACATCGACGAAGCGACATGGCGATCGTGGCAGCGGCGACCGTACATCAGAGAGGACGACGTGGAACCGGTCACCGCGGCGCTGGAGCCCGGGAGCCGAGCAGCCATCACAAGCGGTGCCCAGATCACGATTGAGTCGCGCTATTCACGGCCGCGAGAGGTCGAAGTGACCGCGGTCAGCGAAGAATGGTTCGAGATCAAGAACATGGGCGTGAGCGAAGGTCGCGTGATCGCGCCGCAGGAATTTCAAGCTGGCACGCCGGTCATTGTCATCGGCGAAGATGTGAAGCAGCGCTTCTTCCCCGGCCTCAATCCGATTGGTCGCGAGATTCGCATCGCGAGCCTTCCGTATCAGGTTGTGGGCGTGGCGGAATCGCAGGGAAGCTTCATGGGGATCTCGCTGGACCGTTTTGCAATCGTGCCGTACAAGTCGCCGGCGCACCGTCTCACCAATCGCTTCAAAGTCATCGATGCGCTCATCATCCACTCGCCTAACGAGCAAGTGATGGCGGCGAATCAGGAGGCGACGCGCGCCGTCATGCGTTCGCGGCACAAACTGCGTCCCGCGCAGCCGGACGACTTTACGATGCAAACGCCCGACGCGGCTCTCGAGTTCTGGAAGAAGATCGAATCGGTCATGGTCGTCGCCGGGATCGCGCTCCCCGCCATCGGTCTTCTTGTTGGCGCGATCGTCATCATGAACATCATGCTCGTGGCTGTCGCTGAACGGACGCGCGAAATCGGCGTGCGTAAGGCGTTAGGCGCTCGCCGCCGCGATATTCTCAGTCAGTTTCTGGTCGAATCGACCACGTTGAGTCTTGTGGGCGCGATCGCGGGCATCCTGGCTGGCGTCGGTGTGGCCGCAGTAGTGAAGGCAGCTTCACCGCTTCCGGCTACGGTGGCGTTGTGGTCCGTCTTAGTCGCCGTCACCGTGGGAGCCGGCGTGGGGATCATCTCCGGGGTTTATCCGGCGTCGCGCGCATCGCGGCTGGACCCTGTTGTCGCATTGAGGCAGGAATAATCGCATGCGGCCCCTATTGGCACGCATTGCCGCGCTCTTCGAAGGCGTGCTCATAGCTGTCGATTCAATCCGGCAGAATCGCGTGCGCGCAGCGCTCACGATTCTCGGCATCGCTATCGGCGTCTTTGTCGTAGTCGTGATGTCCGCCGCAATTCACGGCATCAATTCGAGCCTGGCTGCGACGTTCGAATCGCTGGGACCAACGACGTTCTTTCTCGGCCGCTTTCCGATTTCGTTGGAAGCGTGTGATGATTCGGATGAGACGTGCCCGTGGCGCAACAATCCGCCGATACGGCCTAACGAGCTAGCCGCGCTCGGCCGCCTCAACAGCCTGGATCAAGTCGTACAGCACACGGGCACGAGCGCGCGCGTGAAATACTTCAATCGCGAGCTGTCGGGCGCGCCAGTCGATGTGTACAGCCCAAACTGGCTCGCCATCGGCGGTGGCGATATCATCGCGGGGCGCAACTGGACCCCAGCTGAGGACGCTAACGGCCAGCCAGTCATCGTCGTGAATGAGAAGCTGGTGGAGCGCCTCTTTGTCGACAGTGATCCGTTAGGCAAGCAGGTCAGTGTCGACGGTACGCCGTTCACCGTGATCGGCGTCTACAAGGAACCCGCCCAGTTCCTCGGTGAGGGGGATCGACCGCGTGCGTACGCCCCAATGGGCACGGCCTTGCGCTACTTGCGCGTGTGGACCGACTGGATCGAGGTTGCGATCCGCCCAAAGGCCAGCGTGGCACGCGACGACGCGATCGACGAAGTTGTCGCGGTCATGCGCGGTGAGCGTGGCCTGCGGCCGAGTCAGCCTAACGACTTCGCCATCATCACACAGGATAAGATTTTCGAAACGTGGAACACGATGACCGGCGTGTTCTTCCTCGTCATGATCGTCCTGTCCGGCGTCGGACTGATGGTCGGCGGCGTCGGCGTCGTCGCCATCATGATGATCTCCGTCACCGAGCGGACACGTGAGATCGGCGTGCGCAAGGCGTTAGGTGCCACCCGTGCTGTCATTCTCTGGCAATTTCTGATTGAAGCCGCCACGCTCACCGCGATCGGTGCAGCGATCGGATTCTCCTTTGGCTGGCTCGTCGCCACCATCGTCCGTGCGGCGTCGCCCATTCCCGCCAGCGTCCCGCCGACTGCTGCCCTTATCGCGCTCCTCGCCAGCACGATCACCGGGATCATGTTCGGCATGCTCCCGGCGTCGCGGGCAGCGCGGCTCGATCCGATTGACGCATTGCGATACGAATAGGGGATAGGGGATAGAGGATAGGGGATAGTAGATTCGTCGCCCCTATCCCCTATCCCCTATCCCCCTATCTCGGTGGTCTCCCTCCCGTCTTCGCCCGACGTTCTAGCTAACGCTACCTGGCCGGACGTCGAGCAACTCTACAGGTCGGTCCTTGAAGCACCCGTTTCTGCGGGGGACGGTGAGCAATGGCTTGCCACCTGGTCACGCTTGGAAGAGCTGGTCGAAGAAGCCGGGACGCGCGCGATGATCGCGTACACGTGCGACACGTCGGATCCGGCCAAGGAGCAGGCGAATCTGCGATGGTCGGCGGAAATCTTCCCGCGGGCCGCCGAGCTTCAGGTCCAACTCGCGAAGCGACTTCTCTCACTCGGTATCGCCAGAGCGGACCTCCAAACGGTGCTGCGCGGAATGCGCACCGATATCGAGATCTTCCGTGAAGAGAACGTGGCGCTCTACACGCAGCTGGAGGAGTTGGTCTCCGAGTATCAAAAGATCACCGGTGGTTTGTCAGTCGATTGGGAGGGGGAGCGAAAGACAGTTCCGCAGTTGCAGCCATTCCTAAAGTCGCGCGACCGCGCCGTGCGCGAGCTCGCCATTCGCAAACAGGCAGATGCGTATCTCGAGCAGAAGGACGCGCTCAGCGCGCTGTTCGATCGCATGTACGTGCTGCGTGATCGAATCGCGCGCAATTCGGGTTTCGCGAATTTCGTCGACTACAGCTTTGCAGCCAAGCATCGCTTCGACTACACGCCTGACGACTGCCGCGCGTTCCATCGCGCGATTGAGGAGACCGTCGCGCCGGCTGTCGAGCGACTGATGGCATATCGGCGCGAACGGTTAGGCGTCACGCAGCTACGACCATGGGATACAGCCGTCGTGCTTGAGACAGAAGCGGCGCCAGTGCCGTTCCAGGACATTGCTGGTCTTGTGACGCCGGCGCAGCGGATTTTCCGAGCGCTCGATGCCGAGTTAGGCAGTCAGTTCGATCTGATGACGCGCGAAGGTCTGCTGGACCTCGATAGCCGCACGGGAAAAGCCCCAGGGGGATACTGCGTCAAACTCAGCCACCGAGGCGTCCCGTTCATCTTCATGAATGCTGTGGGCGTACCGGAAGACGTGAACACGCTGTTGCACGAGGCTGGGCACAGCTTTCACGACTTTGCGGCGCACCGCCAGCCGTTCATCTGGCAGCGCACCTCTGGCCATGAAGCGGCCGAGTTGGCGTCGATGTCGATGGAGCTACTGGGACTCAAGCATCTCGCGCACCCGACCGGCTACTACACGCAGGCTGATCGTAACGCTGCGGAGATCGAGCAGTTCGAGGATATCCTGCAAAGCCTCTCGCATATCGCGAGTGTCGATGCGTTCCAGCTTTGGCTCTACACCAGCGGCCAAGGAGGCGACGCCGGCGAGCGCGATCGAGAGTGGCTCGCAATCCGCAAGCGTTTCGAGCGTGGCGTCGACTGGACCGGTCTGGAACGCGAGCGCGTGAGCCGCTGGTATCGACAACTGCACATCTTCGAATATCCGCTCTACTACATCGAGTACGGCATAGCGCAAATTGGCGCATTGCAGTTGTGGCGCGACAGCTTGCGCGAGCCGGCTGAGACGCTCAGGCGCTACCGTCGCGCACTCGCGTTAGGCGGGACGCAGCCGTTGCCGGAGATCTATCGCGCGGCAGGGGCGCGACTGGTGTTCGATGCGGAGGGAATGAAGGAGCTAGTTGCGCTGGTCGAGCAACGAATCGCAGAGCTGCGGACGTAAAACCTAAGGTCAAAACAAGGAGCTTTGAGTGGCGAGCGGCGAGTCTCCAGAATTGAGGATAAGTGGGGTCACCCAGCGGCCAGGTTTTGTTTGGCGGTGCGCACGCACTCCACACCGGTGCCGTCCGTCGCAACGCGGAATAAAACTTGGTAATTGAGGCGATCCCACATTTCCTGACACTCTGGAAGCTCGGCGCTGACCACTCAGAGCTCCTTGTTTTGACCTTCACCAAAGGAGCCATGCCGCTAGCGAGTCGTTCATGAGCGTAGACCGCGTCGGCCTCGTCGGTCTGCTCTTTCTCGTCTTTTTCGGTGCCGTGCTCCCGCTGGTCGCTTACCGCGCGCGCAACCGCCTGACGAGTATGCGCCCGCGCCCCACCCGCGGTCAGCTCTACCCGACCGTGCTCATTCAGCTGACGTTTTTTCTAATCCTCGGTGTGCTCGCCGCGTGGCAGGAAGGGGTCGCGCTATGGCGTTGGCCCGAGCAATACGCGCTCCCGGCGCTTGCCACGCTGCTGATGCTCGGCGCGATGGTTGTCGCCACGCGGCCCATCAAGCGCGCGGCGATCGAACGGCGTGACGCACGGGTGTACTTCGCCATGCCTGACGGGCACGGCGAAATGGCCCTCTGGATCGCCGTGTCGATCATGGCGGGGATCGCCGAGGAATTCGTATACCGCTGGGTATTCAGCGACCTCGCCATTCGCCTAACGGGGAGCGTAGCACTGGCTTGGACCCTGGCCGTGCTGGCTTTTTCCGTCGCGCACGCGAACCAAGGGGCACGCTCGATGCTCGTCATTGCGCTCTTCTCACTCGTCGCGCACGTGCTGGTCTACGTGACAGGCACGTTGCTGTTCGCGCTCCTGCTGCACGCTGCCTATGACGTGATCGCCGGCTTCGAGTACGTGCGTCTCGGCCAGCAGTTAGGCTATCCGCCGCACGGTCTGCCTGACGCGGATTGGCCAGTCGCTGTGACGACGCCACAGCCCGCATCGTCTCCGTAGCGCTCACGGGCCTGTCGCTGGTTAGGTGCCGGTGGCCTGACGATTGCCTGACGCCAGGTTAGGCAGTAGACTCGTGGCAGCGGGTTCACCCTAACGGGGGGAGTCGGAGGGCCACTCTGGACAAATTCGGCTGGACGGTGAGATTGTCGGCGACGCTGTAAACGTCGCGCTCACCCTAACGGTCGGCATCTGTCCCACCTACCTCCCTACCCATCCCCAACGAACGTCTTCCCAGATTGAGGACGGAGACCCTAACAGGAACCAGACCTATGGCAATGCGGAAAGCAAAGCGAGGAGGCGCCAAGCGCGCCAAGCGGGCAAAGACGAAGCGCTCGAAGAACGCGACCGGCACAGCGGGCATCAGCCGTATCGATCAGGCGTCGACGCGGACGCATGGCTTCTTCGTGCGCGTCGGCTATCACCGGACACGTGACGGGTCGTGGCGGCCCAAGCACCGCGCGTTCTTCGGTGACGCGTCCTACGGCGGCAAGGCGAAAGCGCTCAAGGCCGCGCAGTCCTGGCTCAAGAAGGTCTCGAAGTAGCGTGTCCTCGAGGAGGGGCCGGCGCATTCCACACGCGTCGGCCCTCCGCATAACGCGCGCGACTTCCAGTCGCCGCACGTCACTGACACGCTAGGCCTGGGCATCGCGCCCCGTTGTTGGGTGCGCGTATGCCTCACTATGGTCTCTCCCTCGAGCGGCGGGTCTCTTGTCGGCCGCTGGCGTCTCCTTCGCACTGACGCCGTCCTTGAGTTTGCGGCGGGAGTGCGCATGGAGTTTCTTCCGGACGGCCATCTGCTCTATACAATCCCCGTCGATAACCGGGAATTGCAGGTAGAGCTCATCTATCGCGTTGAAGGCGACACGCTGCGCACAGACAACCCACTCGCCCCGCACGCTACGGCGACCCGATTCGAGTTCGGGCCGGGTGACGTGCTGATTCTGGATTTCGCCGGCCCCCGCGCCTGGTTCGTTCGCGAGCTGTAGGTCGGACTCGTTATGCCATCACCGTCTCCTGGTCGATTAGAAGCCATCTGGCTCAAACGAGTACACCGCGGTCCCATGGATCCTGTGTCAGCAGCCACCCTTGAACCCGGTCGCGGCCTGGTCGGCAACGCGAATCAGGGGGGACGGCGTCAAGTGACGATCATTGAACGCGAGCGATGGGAGGCGCACATGACATCCCTCGGCGGCTCGCTCGATCCGAAGGCGAGGCGGGCAAACCTCATGATTGCCGGCGTCCCGCTCGCCACCTCGCGGGGACGAACGCTTCGCATCGGAACTTCACGGATCCGCATCTACGGCGAGACAAAACCGTGTGAGCGAATGGAGGCGGCACTCCCCGGCCTGCGCGCCACGATGTACGACAATTGGGGCGGCGGTGCCTTCGGCGAAGTGATCGAAGGTGGTCAGATTGCGATTGGCGACGACGTCGCATGGGATGACACCACGTCAGGCAACGGCGCATAACGAGAAGCTCGTATGCCAATTTTTCGCAAGTCGATCATGAGCACGGAGTGCGATGAGTGCCGCCGGCCCTTTTCGATCTCGTCAGGGGGAGTCTGTGAGAATTGCCGGCGCATCCTGTGCGCCACGCATCTTCACGGGAGCATCGCGCGTCGTATAGCGATCGGCTTTGGCGCGCGGATGCTGTGCGTGCGCTGCCGCACGGGCCAGCCTATTCCGACTGAACAATGACGGAGCGGCTGTACTACACCGACGCGTATTGCGCGCGTTTCGAGGCACGCGTAACTGAGGCGGTAGAAGGAGAGACGCGTCGCGTTTACCTCGACCGCACGGCCTTCTATCCCACTTCCGGAGGGCAGCCGCACGACGTCGGTCGCTTGAACGGCGCGAGCGTGATCGACGTCGTTGACGAGGGGGATCGCATCGCGCATGTGATCGATGGGACGTTGGCAGCCGCTGCGGTGGCTGGCGAGATCGACTGGCAGCGTCGCTACGATCATATGCAGCAGCACACCGGCCAGCACGTGCTGTCGGCGCTCTTGGCCGATTCGTTAGGTGCTAAGACGCTCAGCGTCCACTTTGGCGCCGAGAGCTCCACGCTTGACGTCGATGTGGCGAGTATCATCCCCAGTGCGCTGCATGATATCGAACGGCGTGCGAACGAAATAGCCTGGGAGAATCGGCCGGTGAGCGTGAGCTTCGAGGCAGCTGAGTGGGCTGCGGGGCTGCGCAAGGCGTCGGAGCGCAGCGGCGATATTCGCGTCGTGAGCATCGCTCGATTGGATCGCAGCGCGTGCGGCGGCACACATGTGCGCGGGACGAGCGAGATCGGGCCGCTGTTGTTGCGACGGACGGAGCGAGTAAACAAGGGGTTGCGGGTCGAGTTCCTCTGCGGAAGCCGCGCGCTGGCGAGAGCGGGGCGTGACTATGCCACGCTCGCACGGTTGGCGCAGGGTGCTTCGACGTCCGTCGAGGAGGTTGCCGCCGTCATCGAAGCTCAGGGTGTTGCGCTGCGCGAGGCGGAGTCAGCGCGGCGGCGGCTGGCCGAATCGGTGGCGCGGTACCGCGCGCGCGAGCTGTACACGGCTGCACCGGCAGACTCGTTAGGTGTGCGCCGTGCCGCGGAGCGTGTGGCGCAACTCGAGGACGCGCGCGCTCTGGCTCTGGCGTTTGCGACACTGCCGCGAGCGCTATATGTAGCGACGACTGACGAGCCCCCCGCATTGCTCATCGCCGCGTCCGACGACTCCGGTGTAAATGCGGGCGAAGTGCTTCGCGCTGCAGTCACGGCGCTGGGTGGACGCGGGGGCGGCTCGGCCCGGCTCGCGCAGGGAACCGTTCCGACTGTTGAGGCACTGGGGACCGCCGTGCGGGCGATAGTCCCTGACGCGCGGCACTAGCCCGACTACCTTTCTGCCGTGCCAGAATATCCCGAACGGTCGCCTAACGAATACTACGATTCGGTCGCTGGTCCGTCGTTCACGCTTGTCTCCGATGATCAGGTAGAAGGCCATCGCGGTGCGCTGGCAATTTTTTCGACGGTCAAGCGCCACGGCATTTGGACGTTGGCGCGGCGTTTCCGTGTCGCGGCCATCATGGCAGAAGCGAAGCTCGACCTGCGCGAAGCGCGAATCGGGTACGGACAGAGCGTGATCGAGGTCTTCGCATTCTGGGCCTCGATCGAGATCATCATCCCGCCGGGAATCTGGATCGACGTGCAGGACAGCTCACTCATGGGCGACGTTTCGTGGGAAAGCGCAGCAAACCGCCACCTCCCCAAGGACGCGCCGTCAATTCTGGTGCGCGGGAGCGTGATCATGAGCTCCATCAGCGTCAAAGTGCGCTACGTGGGGGAGACGGAGCGCGAAGCGAAAAAACGGCTGAAGGCCGGGAGGGGCTAAAGTAGGCCTTAGGTCTTAGCTCTTAGGTCATAACCGGCAGGGTACGAGCTAACGACCTCATCTAAGAGCTTCGTATTCTGGCCCGTTTCACCCTAACGTCGTACCTTGGCTCCAATGACCGACGTCAGCGCATGGCTGGACGCTGCTGCGACCCGCGTATTCGCACTCTGTGCGATGCTGTTTGTTGTAATGAACGCTGGAGCGGTTGCGCTGGTCGTCGCTAGACGCGACCGCGGGTTCGTAAATCGATGGACGGCCCGGTGGCTCGGCGCCAACCTCGCGGTGATAGGGGCTGGCGTTGGCGTGCCCATCGCCGCGAAGGTCGTGCGAATGACTGCAGACGCATTCGCCGCATCGCGCTCACTCCCAGTACCGAATAGCGGAGAACCCGAAGAACAGCAGGCGTCCGGGCCGCCGGAGCGCTGAACCTAACGACGTTTCATATGTGCAAAGGGCAGCGTCGAGCGGACGCTGCCCCTGTGGCTGTCTTGGTGGCTGTTACGGGTTGCGGCGTCGGTCGCGCCGATCTTCGAGGCGATCGCGGATCTGCTCATGGCGATCACGCCGATCCTCCCGTCGATCGATGATATCTTCGCGTCGATCGCGGACGTCTTCGCGTCGGTCCCGCACATCTTCGAGCCTGTCGCGCAGGCCACCGGTGTGCCTGGCGTCGCGCACATCTTCGCGGCGGTCTCGGCGATCCTCGCGGCGGTCGAATCGATCTTCGCGCCGATCGCGCATCTGTTCGCGCCGGTCGCGAACATCCTCGCGCCGATCGCGGACGTCTTCGATGCGATCGCGTATATGGCGCCGCGTCGGTTGGGCCGCGGCAGGGACCGCAACAGCAACTACGAATATCGCTGCGGCGACAGAAAGGAACAGTTTGGTTGACATTGGTTACTCCGAGCTTCGCTTCGATGGTTGGGCGCCAGTTTGTAGCGCGTTCACCTCGTCTGACGCCACGTCCCCCTCGCCGTTAAGGGAGCTCAGGTGCCTAATTTCGCGATAGGCAGAAAGTGCCGGGGTTCCTCGAGAGGGGATGCCTAACAAGAGCGCAACGATCTACCAAGGAAATCGACATGACAGCGCGTAAGAAGGCGCCCGCTTCGCGGCGAAAGACGACCAAACGGACAGCGGCACGCAAAACGACGCGACGTAAGCCGCAGAAGACGCTCGCAAAAGCTGCGAGTCGCATTCGCGCGGCGGGCAAGCGTGCGGCAGACGTCGGTGAAGCGGCAGTTCTTAAAGCAACTGGGAAATCATTGCAGCACTGGTTCACGGTGCTCGACCGCGCGGGCGCCAAGGCGATGGAACACGGCCGCATCGTCGAAGTGCTAGGTAAAGCGCGCGGTGTCAGTGGATGGTGGCGGCAGATGATCACTGTAGCCTATGAACGCGCGCGCGGGCTGAGGCAAAAGTACCAGACGACAAGTGGCTTCAACGCAAGCGGTTCCAAAACGTTCAACGCAGCAATCGGTGACGTATACGATGCTTGGGTTGACGAAGCGAAGCAGCGGGAGTGGTTAGGCGTCCCTATGCCTACTGTGCGTACTGCGACTCCGCAGAAATCGTTGCGTCTCACCTGGCACGATGGATCCTGGGTGATCGTCGGATTCACTGACAAAGGGGACGGCAAGGCGCAGGTTGCCGTGTCGCATGAGCGTCTGCCTAACGCGCGCTCCGTAGCCACGTACAAGCAGTTTTGGAAGGATGCCCTGGCGCGGCTGCAAGCCGTCGTCGAGGCGCGAGAAGCGGCATCCGCCGTCGAACCTGCAACAATCCATTAAACAGAGATAGCCATGCGACAGTTGATGCGTATGTTCGCACTCGCCGTATTAGCTGTCCTTCCAGCGGCGATGGCGCAGTCACAAAGCGCTGAGCAAGAAGTAATGAAAACAGTGCGGCAACTTTTTGACGGTATGCGCAAGGGAGACAGCGCGATGGTACGCGCCGCGTTTCATCCCGATGCGGTGCTCCAGACAACCGCTGTGCGCAACGGACAGACGGTCGTTGGCAAAGTCGCAATCGACCAATTCGTGCGAACGATCGGAACGCCGCGTCCGGAAGCGCTGGACGAGCGGATCTGGAACGAGAAGGTGTTCATTGATGGCCCGTTAGCGGTTGTGTGGACGGACTACGCGCTTTTCATCGGCGCGCGCTTCAGTCACTGCGGCGTGGACGCTTTCCAGCTGGCCAAGATGGCGGATGGATGGAAGATCATAGCGCTCGCTGACACGCGTCGAACAGAAGGCTGTCAACAAGGTCCGGGATGAGAAGCACGGCGTAAAGTGTTCAGGGTTAGAGGTTAAGTGTTAAGTGTCAAAAGCTAGGCGCATCCAGCCAGGCGTGCGCCTAACGCTCATACCCTTAACCCTTAACCCATAACCTTTAACACTTCACGAAGTTGCTGGTTTCGTAGGGCTATTTCTTGAGTAGCTGCTCCGCCGCCAGCATATGCGCCTGAAACGCCGGTGCCACTTTCTGCACGAACGCCTTGAGCTCGGCGTTCTGAATCGCAGGTAGGAACGTCGTCGTCACAGCGTCGATCACAGCCTTGTGATACGCCACCTCGTGTTCGAGAAAGGCACGATCGAACGCAGCTCCCGTTAGGCCATTCAACTTCTTCATCGCGTCCTCGTGATTCTTGAGGAGCGCGAAGTCCTTCGCGACGGCCGTGGGAGTGACGCCGAGCTTTTTCGCGAGGTCACGCCCCTGCTGACGCACTTGCTCGTGATCACGTGCGAGCATCGCGCCAAACTCTTTCACATCAGCGCGGGTGGCCTTTTTTGCGGCGAGGTTGCCCGTCGCGATATCCCATGTATTTGCTGCATCGAAAATGCCGACAATCGCGGCGTCATCGATGGCAGTGCTCGTTCCGCCCTGTGCAAACAGCGTCAGCGGGAGCATCAAAGCGGCGATCCTGAAACGGCGAATGACAGACATCACGAATTCCTCCGTAGGTGGTCAAGCGATCTCGGTCTGCGTCATTACGACCGAATGAGAGGAACAAGCTCGATACCGAACCGTAATAAGTCAAGTAACTAGTTGACTTATTGGAGCTGCAATACATTTCATGCCGATGCGATCGACTCCCGCGCTCTCTCCCGCCCGCTTCGCCGTCATCGACGCCGTGCGCCGCGGCCATCACACAGTGAATGCGCTGGCGTCCGCGTTGGGCGTGAGCGACAACGCGGTACGCATGCAATTGAGCGCGCTCGAGCGCGACGGCTTCTTGGTTCGTCGCGGCGTCGTTCACTCCGGCCGGGCGGGGCAGCCGGCTGCTGAGTATGAGCTCAGTCGCTCAGGCGAAGACGCGCTTTCACGTGCGTACCGGCCCGTTCTCACTGCGCTGGTGAGCGCGATTGGAAAGCGCCTCGATCCGCGTGCGTTGCGCAACTTGTTTGCTGACGCAGGGCGCACAGCCGCGCCGGAGCCGCACGTGCCGTCCATTGCTTCGCTCGCCACTCGCGCCACTGCGTGCGTCGGGCTCGTTGAGTCGCTCGGTGGCACCGCGACCGTGCGCGTCACGCGCGGTCAAGCGATCTTAGAGGGCGCCGGTTGTCCGCTGTCCAGCGCTGTTCGCGAGGAGCCCGCAACGTGCTTTATCATGGAGTCATTGCTGGCACAGCACGCTGGACTCAGGGCTCGGCAGCGCTGTACGCATGGCGAGCAGCCGTGCTGCCGGTTTGAGCTCAGCTTGCGTTAGCCTGTACTGAAAAACTCCGCCGGTAGCGAACGCTAAGCGCCAGCAGCGCGTAGCCACTCTGATGTCTTTCAACCTATCCAACCTGATCGTCACCGCATCGCTGGCGCTGCCATTCGCGGTCAATGCCCAGGCGACCGATACTCTGCGGCTATCACTGGCAGACGCTGTGACGCGTGCTATACGTGAAAGCGACGAAGTGCGGCTCGCGGCAGCCCAGGTCGACGTCACGGAAGCGCAGGTCACTACCGCTCGAGCATTGGGTCTCCCAACGCTGCAGTTCACGGGGAACTACACACAGGTCGAGCGCAACGCACGAGCAACTGTGGTAGGTCAGGTTTTCAATCAGCCGTACACGTACACCACGACCTTCGCCATCAACCAGCCGATCTTCCAGGGTGGTCGCATCTTCGCTGGGGGACGAGCAGCGGGGGATATGCGGCGTGCGGCGCGCTTCGATCTCGATGAGACGCGCGCTTTGGTCTCCGTCAATATTCAGCGCGCGTATCTACAGGTTCTTTTGAATCAGAAGCTCGCGGAGATCCAGGCGAGCAACCTGCGACTAGCAGAAGACCGCCTTGCTCTTGTGCAGCAATTGGAAGGGGCCGGCCGTGCGGCGCGGTTTGACGTGCTTCGCGCACGTGTGGAAAAAACAAACCTCGAACCTGGTCTAATTCAGGCGCGGAACAACGTCGAGCTGGCGTTCATCGAGCTTCGACGGCTCCTGAATCTCCCACTGACACGCACGCTGCTCCTAACGAGTGAGCTCGACACGGCAGGTGTGCGCGCACTAGCGCGTTCGATCGCGTCGGACTCTTCCCGCCCATCTGTGCGTGCCTCGCTCCGTGCGGCGCAGTCGACGCTCGACGCTCGGCACGAAGGTATTCGAATCGCGCGCGCTGATTTTCTGCCAACGGTCAACGCGTTCTTCCGCACTGGCTATCTGGCGCTGCCGGGCAACCCGGGCTTTCCCACACGTTGGGGTGTCACCTCTCCGCTGAACTGCACGGCGGCCGACTCGGCGGCTGGACGCAGGACATGCCAGAACAACGGCTGGTATCCGGACCGCTCGTTAGGTGTACAGGTGAGCTGGGCGCTGTTCGACGGTTTACGCGCAAAGGGGAACATGGATCTCGCGCAAGCGCAGGAACGTGTGGCCCGAACGCAGCTCGAGCTGGAGCGCGAGCATGTGGCTGCCGAGCAAGCCCGCGCGTCGGCAGAATTCGTGCGCGCCGAGGCGACGTACGAGGGCATACGGCAGAATGCCGAGGAGGCGGAAGAGCTATTCCGCATTGCGTCGCTGCGTTTCGAGCGGGGGCTAGGTACTCAGCTCGAGGTTGCGGACGCGCAACTAGCACTACTGACGGCGCGGTCCAATGCCGCGCGCGGTACCGTGGACTACTATCTGGCGGCAGCAGAGCTTGCGCGGGCGCGCGGCGCGACCGTGCCGTTGCCACCGACCAGAACCATCTCTCGGTAACATCATTGTGCATTTAGTTCGTGTATGTGGAACGCTCGCGTTGAGCGCCCTAACGATCGTCTCTGCGTGTGGCCAGTCGAGCGAGGCGGCCAACGCCGGGACAGGTGGCGATAAACAAGGGCAGGGCGGGAAAGCGGGGGGCGCGGCTGCAACGCAACCCGGTGCTGGTGGTCCCGCAGGATCCGGCAGCCGTGGCGGGACCGTCATCGGACTCGGGCCTAACGATGTCCTTCAGGTTGCTCGCAGCAACATCGAAGCGGCAACACCGATCAACGGCGACTTAAAGCCGATCGAAGAGATTGTCGTTCGCGCCCGTGTTGAGGGAGATCTAATCGGCGTCTTCGCCCGCGAGGGTCAACGCGTCGCGCGTGGTGACGTGCTGGCGCGATTCGACAACACGACGCAAGAAAGCGATCGGGCATCGGCGGCTGCAGAGCGCGACGCAGCGACTTCTGATGTCACAAATGCGAAATGGAACTACGACCAGTCGCAGGAGCTTTTCAAAGCCGGCGCGATTCCAGAGCGCGATCTTCGCGCGGCGGAGCAGACGCTGGTTGCGGCACGTGCGCGCCTGGCCGGTGCGGAGGCGCGCCTCAATGCCGCGAGCCAGACCGACTCTGATACGCGCGTAGTGGCGCCAACAACGGGCATCGTCTCATTGCGAAGCGTCGAGTCGGGAGAGCACGTGGCACGCGGCGCGCCACTCTTCACGGTGGTGCGCAACGACATCCTCGAGCTGGAAGCGGCGGTGCCGGCGCGACTCTCCGAGAGCGTGACGGCGGGACAGCTCGTTAGGTTCGTCGCTGGTGGGCGACAGCTGGAGGGGCGCGTGGCGCGAGTAAGTCCAACGATCAACCCGGCTAACCGTTCCGTCACGATCTATATCCAGGTACCGAACCCGAACGGTGTGCTTAAGGGCAACACGTTCGCCACAGGCCGCGTGATTGGTCGCACGGTGCGGAACGCAATTGTTATTCCGACGGCGGCGCTGCGGCAGTCGCAGCAACTGACCACGCCGTTCGTCTACCGCATCATCGAAGATGTCGTCGAGCACGCTCCTGTCACGCTCGGTGTGGTGGACGAAGGCCTCGGCGTTGCCGAAGTCGTGCAGGGTCTCACCGAACGCGATCGCATTATCGTGGGCAACCTGGGTGCCCTCGGTGCCGGGATGCGCGTGAGCATCATTTCCAGCGAGCGCGGACGCGGACGCGGCGTAACAGCGGCGAGCCGCGACACAACAGGAAAGAATCGCGCGCTGCAGCCACTTCCGAAGCGTTAGGCATATGTTCCTCGCCGACGTATCGATCAAGCGTCCGGTCTTCGCGACGATGATGATGCTGGCGCTCGTCGTCCTGGGCGTCGTGTCCTACAAGCGCCTCGCCATCGACGAGTACCCCGACATCACCTATCCGGTGGTGATGGTGCAGACGGCCTATCCAGGCGCGTCGCCAGAAGTGATGGAGCGCGACGTTTCGCGTCCGATCGAGGAAGCGCTGAATACGGTGCAAGGCATCCGCGAGATCACCTCGACCTCGTTCGAGGGGAGCTCGATGGTGCGCGTGATGCTGCAGCTGGGCACGAACCCGATGGAAGCGCAGCAAGACGTGCTGTCCAAGGTGGGCCGCGTGCGGCGTGTGCTTCCGCCCGACGCAGACGATCCTGTCGTCATCCGATTCGATCCTAACGAGCGATCGATCATGTCGATCGCTATTCAGAGTGCGGAGCGCCCCATCCGCGATCTGACCGATCTAGCGGATCAGATCATCGCGAATCGCATTGAAGCCATTTCCGGGGTAGGCGGCGTCAACGTGGTGGGCGGAACGCCGCGGCAGATCCGTGTGACGCTGGATCACGATGCGATGGTGGCATACGGCATCAGCCCAGCTCAGGTCTCGGCGGCGCTCGCGCGCGAGAATCAGGAAGTGCCGGCCGGCCGCGTCTGGCGTGGCGAGCAAGAAAAGCTCGTGCGTGTCACGGGTCGCATTACCGATCCAATGGCGTTTGCTGACGTCGTTGTCACGGTTCGCAATGGCGCGCCGGTCAAGGTGCGTGACCTTGGACGCGTGATCGATGGCGCCGCCGAACCGCGTTCAGCGGCGTACATGAACGACATCCGCGCTGTATCCGTCGAGGTGCAAAAGATCTCTGGGTCGAATACAGTCGAAGTAGCTGACGCCGTTCGAGGTGTGGTGGAAGACTTGGGTCGGACGCTACCACCCGATATCAGCCTCACGGTGATCCGCGACGACTCCGTCAAGATCCGACACGCCCTGTCGGACGTGCAGCTCACGATCATGCTGGGCGCCGTCCTGACGATCGCGATCATCTACCTCTTCTTGAATTCGTGGCGCTCGACGGTGATCACCGGACTGACACTGCCAGTGTCGATCATCTCGGCGTTCTTCATCATGTGGATGTTCAACTTCACGGTGAACACGATGACGCTGCTGGCCCTGTCGCTGTCGATCGGCCTGCTCATCGACGACGCGATCGTGGTGCGCGAGAACATCGTTAGGCATCTCGAGATGGGGAAGGATCATGACCGTGCCGCGCGGGAGGGGACGAGCGAAATCGGTCTGGCAGTGATCTCGACGTCACTTGCCGTTGTCGCGGTATTCTTCCCGGTGGCGTTCATGGGCGGGCAGATCGGCAAGATCTTCTTCCAGTTCGGCGTCACGGTAGCGTTCGCAGTGCTCGTGTCACTTTTCGTGTCGTTCACGCTCGATCCCATGCTCTCGAGTAAGTGGTACGATCCGGAAGTCGAGCATGGTGGGCGTGAAGCGACGCGTGCCAAGACTCGGAATCCGATCCGCCGTTTCGCGTTTGCCTTCGATGCTGCCTTCGAGCGCACCGCGGATCGCTACAAGAATTGGCTCGGCTGGGCGCTGCAGCGGCGCTGGTGGATGGTCGGCGGCGCCGCGGCATCGATCGTCACAGCGTTTTTGATCTTTGGTTTACTAGGCTTCACCTGGATCCCTGACTACGACGCCGGTGAGTTCGATGTGAACTACCGCGTGCCGCCAGGCTCGCGCATCGAATTCACGCTCGCGAAAGGCCACGAAATCGCCACGTTCTTGCGCTCGCAGCCCGAAGTCGAGTTTACGTATCTCTCGATCGGCGGAGGTTTCCGCGGCGGCGCCAATAGCGGGCAGATTTACGTTAGGCTGAAGCCACCCCGCGTGCGCGGGAAGTCGCAAGCCGACATTCAGACCGACCTGCGCGGCAAACTCGCAGAGCTCCCCGGCGTTCGCCCATCAATCAGCGGCGCACGGAGCATCTTCGGCGGCATGGGACAGCCCATCAGGATCTTCGTGCAGGGGCCGGAGCCGACGCGACTCAAGATCGCAGCAGAGCAGGTGTTGCAGACGATTCGCACTGTGCCAGGCTTGACAGAGCCGAATTCGAGCGACGACGGAGAGATTCCGCAGCTCGACGTGCGCGTCGATAGGCAGCAGGCGTGGGCCGCTGGGCTGGGAATCAGCAGCATAGCATCCACGCTGCAGCCGCTCTTTCAGGGGCAAAGGGCAACTCGCTGGGACGACCCTAACGGGTATCAGCACGATGTGATCGTCGTCTATCCCGATTCAATGCGCGTATCGCCTGAGGATGTGGCGCGAATTCCCGTGCTGAGCAGCAACATCGATCCGCGCACGGGACAGCTCACCACGGTGCCGCTGGCGCAAGTGGCTGACATCCGAGCCGGCGTCGGGCCGCAGCAGATCGAGCGACGCAGCCTCGAACGGCAGATTTCAGTTTCGGCTGGCGTCCTCCCGGGTCACAGCATGGGGACTGTGGCGGATGCGGCGCGCGACACGATTGCGCGGATGGGCTTACCGACGGGATACCGCACCGTGTTCGGCGGCGACGTGCAGAACCTGGAAGAGACGAAGGGTTATGTCTTAGAGGCGATCCTGCTGGCTGTCGTCTTTATCTATCTCATCTTGGCCTCGCTCTTTGGCTCGTTCGTTCAGCCGCTGTCGATCATGCTCGCGCTGCCGCTGTCATTCCTCGGCGTCGCGTTAGGCCTGCTCATCACAGGTGGTACCCTCAATGTGATGTCGATGATCGGCATTATCATGTTGATGGGACTAGTCACCAAGAACGGCATCCTCCTTGTCGACTTCGTGAACAAGGAACGCGAGCGAGGTGTGGATCGATTTAACGCGATTCTGAACTCGGCGCGCATCCGTCTACGGCCGATCATCATGACGACGGCGGCGATGATCTTCGGTATGCTACCGCTGGCGCTCGCGTTAGGCGAGGGAGCCGAACAGCGGTCGCCGATGGCACACGCGGTAATTGGCGGATTGGTTACCTCGACGATACTGACACTGTTCGTGGTACCGTGTGCGTACACACTGCTGGACGATCTCGCGGCGAAGGTGATGAAGCGCAAACCAATCGACAAGCCGACTGACACCCTCCCGGAAGCTGCATTTGGCGACTAGCTAGGTCTGAGGTCTGCGGGCAGAGCGAAACCTTTGGTCTTGACGCGGCGTTGGTCCGACTTCAGAACCTGAGCTGGGACACTGGCCCCTCGTCGCCATGACATCCATCGCAAAGGACGCGCGCTACGCCATCCGCCGACTGCTATCGGCGCCCGGATTCACAGTCGCAGCGGTCCTCACACTCGCCCTCGGCATCGGCGCGAATAGCACGATTTTCAGCGTCGTAAACGCGATCCTGTTACGCCCGCCGGCACATGTGCGGGCGCCCGAGCGCATCGTGAGCCTCTACACCAGCGATCACAGCGGGCCTCCATACGGCACGTCGTCGTATCCGGACTACGACGTTTTTCGAGAGCAAACCGCCGTCTTCGAAGGCGTCACGTTGTTTATGCCGCGCCAAGTGGGCATTGGTGACGGCATCGACGTACTTCGCCTGCAAGGGGAGCTTGTCGCCGGAAACTACTTCACCGTGCTTGGTGTGCCGCTTCAGCAGGGGCGTGCATTTACTTCGGAGGAGGCCGCGCCAGGTGCTCCCGCTGTCGTGGTCATTAGCGACGGCCTCTGGCGCACGAAGTTCAACGCCGACCCGCGCGTTATTGGTGCTGCGGTTCGGATCAATGAGAATCCGTTTACAGTCGTTGGGGTCGCTCCACCACGGTACAGCGGCGCTATTCGCGGGCTGGCGATCGATGTATGGGTTCCAATCGCAAGCGCACGGCACCTCGCTGTAGACGAGAGCGACATCACTGTGCGTGGAAACCGCAGCTCGTTTGTAATCGCTCGCTTGAGCACTGGTACAACGATCGAAACAGCGCAGAGCGCGATGAATGTCGTGGCGCAACGCCTGCTGGCCGCGTACCCCGCCGAGTGGCGCGACGTGTCGGGGAAAGGACGGCGCATAACGCTTGTGTCCGAGAAGGATTCACGCATTCCACCAGTAGTGCGTGGTCCCGTACTCGGATTCTTCGCGTTGTTGATCGGGACCGTTGCGCTCGTGCTGCTCGTATGCTGCGCCAACGTCGCCGGCCTGCTGCTGGCTCGGGCGACGGCGCGGACGCGTGAAATCGCCATCCGTCTTTCGTTAGGTGCGACTCAGCGGCAACTGATTCGGCAGTTGCTCGTCGAGAGTGTAGTGCTAGCAACTGTTGGTGCTGTCGTCGGCCTCGCGCTGGCGTTCGCCGCGACGCAGGTCATCGCGACGGCAGCGCTGCCCATTCCCGTGCGCATCGCGCTGGACGTCTCGCTCGATACGCGGGTCGTACTCTTCACAGCGATTGTGGCGTTAGGCGCTGGCGTTCTCTTCGGTCTCATTCCCGCGCTCCGGGCCAGCCGTCCTGGGCTCGTGACGGCGCTCAAGACCGATGCTGGGAGCGTCGCGGTCGGGCGGCAGCGGCTCGCGCTGCAAAAGCTGCTCGTGGTGAGTCAAGTGGCGATGTCACTGCTGCTGCTCGTAGGTGCCTCACTTTTTCTCCGCAGTCTGAGTTACGCAGCGCGCATCGATCCCGGTTTTCGAACCGATCATCTGTTGGTTGTGAGCGCCGAGCCACGACCCGGTGCACGCGAGGAAGCGAATCGAGCGGTGCTCGCGCTGGACATGCAGCGACGCATTGCGGCAATCCCCGGGGTCAACGCAGTGAGTTGGACATCGGCTCGTCCGCTGGGGCTGGGTGGCTCGCGCCGCTGGACGCAGATCGAAGGGTACCAGCGACGTCAGGGTGAAGACATGGAGTTTCACTACGCTGTCGTCGGTCCGCGATTCTTCGAGACGCTGGAGATCGCGATCGCGCGCGGCCGCGCGCTCAATGCTACAGATCGAGCCGGTGCGCCTGGTGCAATCGTCGTGAACGAGAGCTTTGCCCAGCGTTTCTGGCCGAACGGCGATGCGCTAGGGAAGCGCCTAACAAGTGGGCAGGAGTACGCGATCGTCGGGATCGCACGCGACGGGAAGTATTTGGCGTTGGGGGAGCCAGCGCGCCCGTATTTGTACTTCCCAGCGTTGCAGACATCTGGCGACGTGGAGCTCGTCGTGCGCGCGTCGACTGAGCCACGGGCGCTGATCGACGCCGTTCGCCGGGAGATCATCAACGCGGCACCGAGCTGGCAAGCGCTGAACGCACGCACGATGGATGATCAGGTGGCGGCGTCGCTCTTGCCGCAGCGTGTCGCCGCTGCAGTGCTGTGGCTCTTTGGTGTCGTCGCGCTGCTGCTCGCCGCGGTTGGACTGTACGGCGTGATCGCGTACTCGGTGACTACGCGCACGCGCGAGATCGGCGTGCGTATCGCGCTGGGTGCGCAGCGCAGCGATGTTGTGCGATCGGTTGTGAAAGAAAGCCTAACGCTCGTCGCCCTCGGCGCGTTGATCGGCGTGCCGGCCGCATGGGCAGCGACGCGACTCATCTCCGGCTTCCTGCTCGGCGTGACATCGAGCGATCCATTCGCATACGGTGCCGCGATCGCGGTGCTGGCGGCGGTGACGCTCGCAGCGAGCTGGTTGCCGGCTCGACGAGCGAGTCGAGTGGATCCGGTTGTGGCGTTCAAGACGTAGTATCAACGTGTCGTTAGGTCGCGCCCGCAGCCGCGATACTCCGTCCCGTCGAGATTGATGGTAACTGTGTGCGTCATCTGCTCGCCGCTCATCGCGTCGGCGCAGGCAACGAGCTGAATGCGAATCGTTAGGTGATGCGCCTCGGTCCTGACGTTATAGATGGTCGTGCCGGCTGAGTCGCGCGGCGCCGGCACTGGTGTCGTGACCTTCTTCTCCCCGTAATCGGCGAGCACGTAGATTGACGTCTCGTGGTCGATCTCGACCATCCAGCCAGGCTCCTGACCAATGGCGCGGAAATCGACGCCGCGGCGTCGAGCGTCGTCCCACGGCACGTTGGCCGGTTGTGGGCGCGCGGCAGTATCGACTGCCGCCGTATCGACGACAGGGGTGTCAACAGCTACGTCGGGACGTGGCGAACACGAGACAAACGTGGCCGCGACGGCAAGAATGGAAAAAAGACGCACGGTGACTCGCCTTGCCCTAATGAGGTCTCCCAAGTAGTCACGACGGCGGAGCAGCATGCAAGCGCGCCTTGGCGCGCTCATCAGCACACTAGTTCTGTCGCTCGGTTGCCGAGACGATGCAGCGCCGGTCGACCCGACCCCGCCAAACACTGGCATATCCGCAATAACAGTTGCGCCGGCCTCCGCGTCGCTAGTGGTCGGTGCCACGGCGACGTTTGCCGCTACCTGCCTAACCAGCACACACAGATCACCGGTTCGCGAGTAGTTTTGTCGATTCACCGAGCCGAGCATGCCATGCCCTCGCACAAACCAGAAGGCTACACCAGCGTCTCGCCGTACCTGATCGTCGATGGCGCGAGCAAGACAATCGACTTCCTTACCAGTGTGTTCGGAGCGAAAGAGCTTCGCCGCTTCCCCGACGCATCCGGCCGATTGATGCACTCTGAGGTACGTCTCGACGATACGGTTATTATGATCGCGGACAGCGCTGAAGGATGGCCCGCGCTCGAGTCGCACGTGCATATCTATGTCCCGGACGTCGATGCAACGTACCGCAAAGCGCTGAATGCCGGCGCGACGTCAGTACAGGAGCCGGTGAAAAAAGATGACGCTGACAAGCGTGGTGGCGTGAAAGACGCGAGCGGCACCACCTGGTGGATCGCGACGAAGGTCGCATAGTCCGTTAGCGTTAGGCGCTCTCACATCGAATGCCCACGCACGACTACTCCCCCGAGTGGTACTCGATTTTTCTGGATGTGATTTCGCTGGCACAAAATGAGGCAGAGGTCGCATTCATCGCGCGGCAACTCCCACTCGCATCGCACCCAGCGATACTCGACCTCTGTTGCGGGCCCGGGCGCCATGCCATCCCATTGGCGAAGCTTGGCTACAGTGTCCTCGGTCTCGACAGCAACGCGGCGCAAATTGCACGCGCCGCAGCGCAGGCGCCGCCGAGCGCCGAATTCCAGACGTACGACATTCGCGATCTCGCCTCGCTCACCGGTGAATTCGACGGTGTCATCAACATGTGGGCCAGCTTCGGCTACTTCGACGAGGCGACGAACTTTGAGATTCTGCGACAGCTCGCCACGCACCTGCGGCCAGGCGGACGTGCCATCATCGACGTGTACAACCGCGAGCACATGCGCACGGTCGCGGCTGTCGAGGCGACCGAGCGCCAGGGAAACGCCGTCAAGACCAAACGTCGCTGGTTAGGCAGCCGGCTGCGCGTGGAGCTGAAGTATGGCTCGGGCGCAGGAGACGAGTTCGAATGGCATGTCTACACGCCCGCTGAGCTGAGCGAGGTGTGCGCAGCGGCTGGATTGCACAGCGTGTGCGCCTGTGCCTGGTTCAATGAGTCCTTGCCAGCGTCCGCCGAACATGCGCGAATGCAGCTGGTCCTAGAACGACAGTAGCCCGTTAGGCATGCGCAAGGTTCTCGTCATCGGCCCTGGCGGCGCCGGCAAGTCGACGTTCGCGCGGGCCCTTGCCGAGAAACCGGCCTCCCTCTGGTCCACCTGGATACGCTGTATTGGCACAGCGGCTGGGTGCCAACGCCTAACGAAGACTGGGACCGGGTCATCGAGGAGCTGGCGAGCCGCGACGCCGGGATTACGGACGGCAACTACGGGCGCACGCTGAGCGCACGCCTCGCCGCATGTGATACCGTGATTTTCCTCGACCTTCCGCGACACGTTGCCTTTGGCGTGTCGTGGGCCGCTGGATGCCGTATCGCCGCCACGCGCGTCCCGACCTCGCGTCCGGCTGTCCGGATAGACTGACGTGGGAATTCGTCTGGTGGAGATGGACCTTAAGACGCGGCGACGGCCAGGCGTCCTGCGTCAGCTCGCAACGCTGTCATCAGGCACTCGCGCCGTTGCTTTACGTAGCGCAGGCGAGGCGCGCGATTTCTTAGATCGGCTTGAATAGCTCGCTACACTCTATGATGAGTGGTTGCGAGGCGCCCAACGGAGCCCAGATGACGCGTTCGCGCTCTACGGTTGGAAAAAGCACCTCAGGCGTCCACACCTCGATCTCGTGTGCATCTGCGTCAACCACCCAGTAGACCGGGATGCGCACGTCTTGATACAGCTTGCGCTTCGTGAAGCGATCGGCACGGACACTCGAAGGACTGAGCACCTCGACAGCGAGCCGCAAGCTCTTCATCGCCGCCCACGTCAGCGTTCGCGCCTCGCTGAGAGGAACTACAAATACGTCGGGCTGCACTAAGGTGTCGTCGCTCCACGAGATATCTGACCGCGACCCGAACACATGGCCAACGCGTTCACGATCCGCGTACGCCGTAAGCAAGATGAGTAGTCGCATCCCGATCACTTCATGCCACGGCCGTGGCGACGGGCTCACCAGCAACTCCCCGTAGACGCATTCGTACTTGTTCCCGTCGTCCGGAAGCGCGAGCACCATGTCCTTAGTCCAATAGATCGGTGCAGCCATGTCCATAAGGTCAGCTCGGCGAAGGGGGAATTGCAAGAACGCACCCGAAATGATCGCAGCGCCGTGCAGGATCAGTTCGATGAGGCAATCAGACCGCTGTCGTGCACCCGCGGCAACCCTGCTGATTGGAACTGCGGGGCTCAGCGTGACGTGCTATAGCCAGGATCCGATTATCCGGCCGTAAGCAACCTGCTTGGCAGTCAACACAACGTGTGTGCGTGAATGATGCGATGGCTTGCTCAGCGTACGTCGGGAACGTCGGTGTCACTTTCGCCGAGACGTAGCCGTGCGCGCGCGCGCTCAGCCAATTGCGCATAACTCGCTTTTATTTTATCGAGTTCTGCTTCGTCAAGATCCTCGAGATCCAAGAGGACGTTGTGAGCGCCCTTCGTGGTGCGCAGCAACTCGTCCAACTTGACCTGAACGGCTTCCGCGTCGCGGTACTGCGTGTTCTGAATGAGAAATACCATGAGGAACGTGACGATCGTCGTCCCTGTGTTGATGACGAGTTGCCAGGTATCACTGAAGCCGAACAGGGGACCGCTCACTAACCAGGCCAGCACAACAGCAACGGCGAGAATGAACGCCATTGGCCGACCGGCTGCTCGCGATGTCGTCTTTGCAAAGGTCGTGAACCATGATCGCGACTTGGTCGGACGCATATGACGGTCCTCGGGTCTGGGATGTCACTCGGCAACACCGAGCTGTGCACTGACTTGTTAGGCAGCGCTGTCCGAACGCTGAACTGGGCTCAGGCCTGCCGCGGCTCGCCAGCCACTGAGCTGCCCTAGATGGTACGCGAGGTGTCCGGCCAGCAGGTAGCCAACGAAGTCACCGGCTGTCGGATACGCCGCTCGCGCTGGAGTGAACGGGTTGATCGCCGCGAGCGTGGAGGGATCGGCGTTTAAAGCGGCCGCCGCGAGATCGGCATACACTGCTCGGAAGGCGTCCTGGAGAGTTGCCATCGGCGGGTAGCTCGTCCTCTCTGTTGACGGTTGGCTTCCGGGGTTGAAGGCAGCGCGCCACTCGACCGGACACAATGGGACGCGACCGCACAGCCGTCGTCCGAAGTCGCCGGTAACCGCTAAGTGGCCGATCAACCAGCCCGCGGTTTTGGATTCCGGTTGCGGCTTGAGCGCGAGGTGCGAGTCGTCCAGCCCGGCGAGAATCGGTTGCGCCATCGCCATGAGAAAGTGGCACTGCGCAACACTCCGCCTCATGATCCTTCCCCAAGCACAGAGCGCGAAACTCTCGTTAGGTCTTTCGCCGAGTAAAAGGCGGTCACTGACGCGGAATCGGCGGCTGTTTGTGCGGTGCTCTTAAGCGGTAGAACGGTGAAAAGCCCGAGCGCGAGCAGTACGACTCTGTGGGCTTGCATGGTTCCTCCGTTCAAACACTGTACGGTTTATGCAGCGTGCACCGAGCTCAGCGATCCGAGTTCATTCCTTACCCCTTCCGCCACGCGGTCAGCCAGCGCCATAATCGTTAGGTACGGATTGATTTCCAGCGCATCGGGAAAGAGCGAGGCGTCGGCGACGCGCAACCATGGAAATCCAGCGATGCGTCCGCGCGAATCCGTGACGCTGCCTGCGCTGCGACCCATCCCACAGCCGCCCATGAGATGTGCGGCCGAGACGGACGTGCGCCCGGGCATGAAGTTGTCAGCAGTAATAAGGTCGTCCACTCGATAAGAGTCGCGGCGATCGATCGCTGGAGGTTGGGCCTCGGGGGCATGCACGCGCAGCGCCCCAGCGGCGAAGAAGATGCGCGCGGCTGCTCTTGTCGCGGCTACAAACGACCTGATGACCGGCGGACTGAAACTATAGTGCACGACAGCTTTACCGCTCTTGTCCACTGTAATACGGTTTTCCGGTATTGCGCCGTCGCACGCCAGCCCGAGGATCATCTGCAGGCGCGGGAAACGAAGCATGAACTGCGCATGCTCCTGGCCGAAGCCCGTTAGGTTCTTCGCCGTGACGAAGGGGAAGTACATGCACGTTTCCAACACGTACCCTTCGTCTGCCGCGCGGTCGAGGAAGTAACTCTTGGGATGGCCGACGTCGTTCGTAATCGGACGATCGTGCTCGGCGACCAGAATATGCGCCGGATGACAGGTGAATCCGCGCCCCACTCCCTTGATCCCCGTGGTTAGCGGCGATCGCAGCAGCAGAGCTGGAGTGCCGATCGCCCCGCCGCAGAGGATGATCATGCGCGCCTTTACGCGGTACTCCCCCGGCGCCCACGTCGAAGGAAGTCCTTTACGTCCCGGCACCTTTTCGGTCACGTGCACAATTGCGCAATGATCCTCCAGTCGCCTGACTTCGGCGCGCGTCACAACTTCGACGCCTTCGGCTTCGGCGTTAGGCAGCTGCACGCGGTTCGTTCCCATCTTCGCCGCGTTCGGACAGCCAAGGTTGCAGAGACTGGATCCTTTGCACCCCTTCAGATTCAGCGGAAACTGTTCCGCGTGGTATCCAGCCCGGGCGCACCCCTCGGCGAACAATTTGTTGTTCTCGTTGATGAGCACGCGCGGCAAGAAGTGTACGGAATTCTCGGCCATGTATTTCTGCGAGCGCCGCTCGACATCGGCGAAGTCGAGCCCCGGCACGCTCCAGCGTCGGATCACGCGTGACGCAGCGATCAGGGAGGTGCCTGTATACACCACTGTGGATCCGCCATAGGCCCTGCCTAACGCGAGCGTCATCGTTCCATCGGCCGTGAGAAAGCCACCGCCGTCTTCATAGAGATCGGCCGACATCTCCAGCTCGCGGCCAGTGAACTCATGATCCTCGAGTTTAGGCCCCTGCTCGAACACAACGACTTTCTTGCCGCCCCTAACGAGTGGTCGGAGCTCCTGCGCCACCGTGCCGCCACCGGCGCCGGAGCCGATAATCACGACGTCGTACTCGCGCTCGATCACGCGACAGGCCGCTTGTATACGATCCCTACGTCTTGCGGGGTGGCCGACGGCCGTTCGCGTTGCGACTCGGGTCGCGCACTCCATCCGTCGGGATGGCCACGATACCCGATGAATGCCGCTACGTCATCGCGCGTGTAGTAACCCAGGAAGACGAGTGTGCGCACTCCCCACATGCCACGCCGGATAAGGAGCAGTGGGTGTCGCTCCAGCGATTCAAGCAGGGCGGTGCGTTTGGTGTCGTCAAGTTTCGTTAGGCGCCGGCCATAGCGCGGCAGGGGCCACCAATCGAGCAGCCGCAGAAAAGAAACGAGCTGGCGCCGGACCGTGTTGGGACGCTCAGCGAGTGCGCGCTCGACTTCCGCCTCCAGCTCGGCCCACATGGTCGGCCCTGCTGAGCGCAGCTCAGGCACCATCGTGGTAGCTACGGCTCGAAAGATCGGTCGTACTGGTTCGAGGACGTGCTCGGCCATTAACGCTGAGGTTCGAGAAGGGCTGTAATGAAGCGAGGTGAGTGCGGGACTACAAAGTGTGAATACCGACTCTATCCCGCGACCCCGCAGACATGAAAACCCTCAGTAACACGCTTTTCATCGCGTTCACAGCCATTTCCGCGCAAGTCGTCGCCGGCCAGTCGACCGTCGCGATACGCGGCGCCACGGTAATAGACGGCACGGGGACGCCTGGGCGCGCGGCCCAAACGGTTATCGTGCGCAACGATCGCATCGCGGCGGTTGGACCGGCTGGCTCGACGCCGATCCCTCGCGGTGCTCGCGTTATCGACGGGAGTGGCCTGTTCCTGGTACCGGGCTTCATCGACACGCACGCGCACTACGCCCTCGGCCCTGTCACCATCGACCGGTCGAAGACGCCGGCGACGATGCGCATGCAGTACGATCATGCGGCCTCGCTGGCCAGCCTGCGCACGCTGCTTGGCTTCGGCATCACGACGCTGCGAAATCCCGCCGGGCCTACGGAACAATCGGTTGCGATACGCGATTCGGTTCGCTTTGGGCTGGTGCGCGGGCCGCGCATTTACACGGCGGGTGAGGTGCTCGACCTAACCACGGCCACTGGCCTCGTGCGCACTGTGCGCACGGCTGACGAGGTAAGCGCCGAAGTCGCGCGCCAGGCTTCGTTAGGCGTAGATTATATCAAGCTGTACGCACTGTTGCGTCCCGAACTGATTCGCGCCGGAGTGGACGAAGCCCACCGCCACGGTCTGCGCGCCATCGCACACTTGTACCTAACGAGCTGGACGGACGCGGCGCGCATGGGTATCGATGGCATCGTGCACATTGTGCCGGGCACCGCCGAGCTGCTTCCTGGCGATCAGCGTCAGGCGTTTCAGAAGCGCTTTCGCGGGACCCAGTTCATGATCGAATGGTTCAACTACGTCGATGTAACGTCACCGGAAATTCAGGAGATGACGCGGATCATGCTGGACCGGCGCGTCACACTTGATCCGACGCTGGTCGTGTTCGAAGCGATGGCCTGGGGTGACAGCGCTCGCATCACGGCGGCGTCGGATCTCCGTTACACGCCGCCGAGCATACTCGCCGGTTGGAAGAGTTTTTCCCTAACGATGGGCTGGACACCCGACGACTACACTGAGGCGCGTCGTGCGTGGCCCAAGGTGTTGGCCTTCACCAAGCATTTGTACGATGCCGGTATACTGCTCACGGCCGGCACGGACATGGGAAACCCGTGGACGGTGCCTGGCGCCAGCTTTCACCGCGAACTGGAGCTACTCGTGGCTTGCGGCATTCCACCGCTCACCGTCTTGTCGATCGCGACACGCAATGGTGCGCAGTCGCTGGGGATTCTGAGTGATGTGGGCACGATCAGCGTCGGCAAGGTCGCCGATCTCGTCGCTCTGACGGCCGATCCGACAACGGACATCCGCAATACCAGACGCATCGCATGGGTGATGCAGGGAGGTGCACTGCTCCTACGCGAGCTGCCTCAAGGCCGCGAGCCTTGACCTCGTCGCACATCGCGGACGTAACGGAGCGGTTTGATCGACTCTTGCGTGAATTCGGTCCCGCGATCGCGCGTCTTGCGAGTGTTTATGAAAGAGAGCCTAACGAGCGGGAGGACCTGATGCAGGATATTGTCTTCGCGCTTTGGAGAGCACTCCCCGCCTTTCGCGGTGAGTGCAGCGAAAAGACCTTCGTCTACCGCATAGCCCAGAACCGATGCCTGACCCATCGATGGCGTCGTCGCACGCACGACGCCCGGCTCGTCGAGTTGAACAACCTGAAGGACTTGCCCGATCCGGCGACCGGCGCAGAGATGATGCACTCCATCAGTCGAGCGGAGCTGCTCACAGCCGTCCAACGCCTCCCCGGTCTGCAGCGAGATGTAATCGTGCTCAGTCTCGAAGGACTGTCGAATGGTGAGATCGCCGATGTGCTAGGCATCAGCGATAGCAACGCGGGTGTGCGACTGATGCGCGCACGGGTGGCGTTACGGAAAATCCTAACGCGGGAGAACAAACCATGAGCGGTACTCCGGAAACCGCGTGGGAAGCAGCCGGCGTTGTTTGGCGAACTGACGAGCACGCGCCCGTGCGGCTTAACGAGCATCTGGGTGAACGGGTACGGCGTCAATCGGGCCGTTTACGACTCATCCTTGCGGGCGAGATCGTTACGACCGTGGCCATCCTCGTCGTATCGGGTGCGTTGATTATGCGCAACGCGGGCGCGAACGCCGTGCGCGTGGGCGCCTTGGTCTTGCTGTACACGGCTGGCGTTTGGGCCTTCACCTTATGGAATCGGCGCGGGATCTGGTCGCCCTACGGTGAGACAACCGCCGACTTCGTTGGGCTGTTGCGCGTACGGGCGCAGCGACGCATACGCACAGCGTGGTTCTGCATTATCGTCATTGGTTTGGCTGCCATCCTCTCATCGCGCGAAATCAAAGTCGCATGGCAAGCCGGCGATATCAGCTTAACCGACTGGATATGGATTGGGTTCACGGCCTATTCAGCCTGCTTCATCGTGTGGAGCGCGTGGTGTCTCTGGCACGCACAACGCGAAATCCGCGAGCTCGACGCTTTGGCGCGGGATCTTGAAGCGCAAACGAACGTGCCACGCTAGACCAATCCGGGTTGCCGAGGAACGCGCGGGCGTGCACGTTGTGCGAGCGTGTCCGACCATGACTATCATTTTCGTGCGCTGACACAGCGCCACGGCAAGCTCGCCGCTCTATTAACGGCGCTCATGATCGTGTTGTACTTCGGGTTCGTGCTGTTGATCGCGTACAACAAGCCGCTGATGGCGCGGCTGATCGTCCCCGGTCTCAGTGTGGGGATATTGCTTGGCGCACTCGTCATCGTGCTCTCGTGGCTGCTCACATGGGTGTATGTCCGTTGGGCAAACACGCACTATGACAGCGCCGTCGACCGGCTCAAGCGTTAGGCGCCGCCGGTGATCGTTCACGCAACCCTCCAAGCCACCGCACAAGTCGCAACCCGGATTGGTGAGCCCAATCCGGTGGCGATGGTCTTTTTCTTCGCCTTCATCGCTGTCACGTTAGGCATCACCTACTGGGCAGCGCGGCGTACCCGCACGACAGAAGAGTTCTACGCGGCCGGTCGCCGAATCAGCGCCGGCCAGAATGGCTTCGCGTTGGCGGGGGACTATATGAGCGCGGCGTCGTTCCTCGGCATTGCGGGGCTGGTGTCGACGACTGGGTTCGACGGCTTGATCTACTCCACCGGATGGCTGGTGGGCTGGCCGGTGGTGCTCTTTTTGATCGCCGAGCCGCTGCGGAATCTGGGGAAATACACGTTCGCCGATGTCGTAGCGGCGCGCCTCAAGCAGACGCCCGTGCGCATCGCCGCCGCGTTAGGGACACTTGCGACCGTGATCCTCTACCTGATCGCGCAGATGGTTGGCGCCGGCGGACTGATTCGGCTCATGTTCGGGATCAGCTATGAATGGGCGGTGATCATTGTCGGCGCGGCGATGATGGCGTACGTGCTCTTCGGTGGGATGATCGCGACCACCTGGGTGCAGATCGTCAAGGCAGGCCTGTTGTTAGGCGGCGCCGCGCTGCTTGCGGTGCTGGTGCTGGCGCAGTTCGGCATGAATCCGGTGCGGCTTTTTGCAGCAGCAGCCGAGCGCTTCGGCGATAGCGTATTGGCCCCTGGCGGGCTGGTCACGACGCCACTGGATACGATCTCGCTGGGGATGGCGCTCATGTTCGGGACGGCGGGGCTGCCGCACATCCTGATGCGTTTCTACACGGTGCCTGACGCGCGCACGGCGCGCAGATCGGTATTTTATGCGACGGGTCTGATCGGCCTCTTCTATTTGATGACGTTCGTGCTGGGATTCGGCGCGATGGTGTTGGTCGGACCCGAGACGATCACCGGGATCGATCGCGGCGGGAATATGGCCGCGCCGCTCCTTGCGGAGTCGTTGGGCGGTACGCCGTTCCTGGGTTTCATAGCGGCGGTAGCCTTCGCGACGATTCTCGCTGTGGTTGCGGGGCTCACACTTTCGGGTGCAGCCGCCCTCTCCCATGACCTGTGGGTGAATGTCGCCCGCTCGGGTGTGGCCGAAGCGAACGAGCAATTGCGCGTCGCACGTTTGGCTACGGTCGCGTTAGGGACCGTCGCGGTCATCCTCGGTATCAGCTTCAAAGGGCAGAACGTCGCGTTCATGGTCGGACTGGCATTTGCCATCGCCGCGAGCGCGAACTTTCCCGCGCTCATCCTCTCGATTTTCTGGCGGCGCTCGACGACGCAGGGTGTCGTCGCGAGTATGCTCGTGGGCACGTTGGCCACGCTGTCATTGATCTGGCTGTCACCGACGATCCAGGTAGATATCCTCAAGGCGTCGAGTGCCGTCTTTCCACTCAAGAACCCGGCGCTGATTACGATTCCGTTGTCCTTTCTGACCGGCATCGTCGTCTCGCTCCTGACATCGGACACCGAAGCGCTCGCTGGGTACGAGCGGGTCGAGCGACAAATGCATCTCGGGCACTCCCCGACGGCCTAACGATTCGATCGGGGTCAGACTCGATTGAACGAGCGCGATGACCTTGACGGAGCGGTTCGGGCGAGACTTTCAATCGAGTCTGACCCCTTTGATCCGCTCTTCGCCCGGCTCGCGAGCCTGGCGCGCGAGTTTCGCGCGTCCTTACCGGAGCGGTCGCCATTGCCCGTGTCCAACTTCCCGGCAAGTGCCGAGCTCCGTAACTACTCCGCCGCGGACGCGCACGGACTGGAAGAGATCATCGCAGACACGGCGCGTTGGATGGAAAGCGGGATTCTGCAGGTTGCGCATCCACGGTACTTCGGACTCTTCAATCCCACCCCGCACGCGTCATCTGTTGTCGCCGATGCGTTGGTCGCGCTGTACAATCCGCAAGTCGGCGGCTGGTCGCATGCCCCGGCAGCCAACGAGATCGAGCAGTGGACGCTGCGAGCACTCGCTGAGACGTTAGGCTGGAGCGGCGACTACGCGACGCACTTCACGAGCGGTGGGAGCGAGGCGAATCACACGGCTGTTTTAGCCGCTCTTGCCGATCGGGCGCCTGGCTACGTTGAGCATGGCGCACGTGGCCTCGCCAGCGCGCCGCGCATCTACGCCTCGGATGAAAGCCACCATTCGTTCATCAAGATCGCGCGCGCGTGCGGGATCGGGGAGGACGCCGTGCAGCACGTGGCGACCGATGCGAGCTTCCGCATGCGCACCGACGCGCTCCTTGCCGCCATCGAGCGGGACGAAGCGTTAGGCTGCGGTCCGCTGATCGTAGTCGCGACGGCAGGGACGACGGGGAGCGGCGCGATCGATCCGATTCCGGAGATCGCTGAGATCGCGCTGGAGCGTAATATCTGGCTGCACGTCGATGCGGCGTGGGGTGGGAGCGCCGCACTGGTCGCGCGACTACGGCCGCACCTAACGGGGATCGAGCGCGCCGACTCGGTAACATGGGATGCGCACAAGTGGCTCTCTGTATCGATGGGCGCGGGGATGTTCTTCACCAAACACCGTGCGGCGTTGCAGAAGATGTTTGAGATAAAAACTGGGTACGTCCCACCGACGGTCGAGGGCGGCGTCGATCTCTACAAGGAATCGCTGCAGTGGTCGCGGCGTTTTATTGGGCTCAAGGTCTTCTTCACACTCGCCGAGCACGGGATGGACCGGCTGGGGCGCATCGTTGAGGGCCAGGCGAACATGGCCGATCGGCTGCGCGAGAAGCTGCGCGCGGCCGGATGGCGTGTTGTGAACCACTCATTATTGCCACTGGTCTGTTTCACTAACGATGCGATCGACGGGACAACCCTAACGTCACAAGCGGTTGTCGATCGTGTGCTCGAGCGGGGCCGCTGTTGGATCTCGCACGTAACGCTCCCGCGCAGTACGTCGGCTTTGCGCGCGTGTATTACGAGCTTCGATACGAACGAGGCGGATTTGGATATTCTCATCGAGGACCTCGACGCCGCGATTCACTGAGCGTTCGAGCGAGGAAAGTTGCGGCGCACAGTTTCGCAACCACTCAGGTTTGTGTAAAATCGGCGGCCGTCTTTAGCGAGAGCAGCACTTTGCAGCTTGCAGCAGCGCGCGCGTCGGAAGTCGCGGACACAATGCGCAAACCGAGTGGACCAACCAGGCGCGTTGGATCACGACGTGCCGTCCTGGACTTCTCTCTGGCTTTAGGCTCGCTGCTCGAAGCAGGTCTGCCGCTCGCCGTCGCGCTGCGCACCGCGGCCACAAGCGCGCAACTGAGCGATGATATTGAGAAAGACCTAAGCGGGCGCCTCGCACGGGGGGAATCGCTCGCCTCGGCGCTTGCATCATATCCCGAGCTCTTTTCCCGCACGTATATCGGCGTTGTGCGAGCGGGGGAGCAAAGCGCAGCGTTGGGTCCCGCATTTCGGCGGCTGGCGTCGCAGCTCGAGCGCGACGATCAACTGCGGGCCAAAGCCTTGTCGGCCATGCTCTATCCCGCCATCCTCGCCGGCGCGGCCATCGTCTCGATGATCGTGCTCGTGCTGTTCGTTCTGCCGCGTTTCGCCGAACTGCTGGATACGACCGGTGGTTCGCTGCCGGCAACGACGACAGCGCTGCTCGCGATATCCAGCGCCGCACAACGTCATTGGTACGGGCTTCCTATCGCCGCGGCGTTAGGCGTTCTGCTCATCTCGTGGCTGCGCCACTCCGACGCAGGACGGCGCTGGTGGAGCGGCGTTGCACTGCAGCTCCCGCTGATTGGACCCTTACGACGCATGGCGCTGACAGCTCGCGTGGCTCGCCTCAACGGCACGTTACTGAGCGGCGGAGCATCATTGCTCGGCGCGTTGGACGACGTCGCGTCATCACTTGATGATCCGTTAGGCGCCGACGAGCTGGCACGCATCCGCGGACGCGTGCGCGAAGGTGCGTCGCTAGCAGCCACCTTTCAGGAAAGCGCGTTGTTCTCGCCGATTCTCGCTCAGCTCGTCGCCGTGGGTGAAGGGGCAGGGCGTGTTCCTGAGTTCTTGCACAAGGCGGCAGACCTCTTCGACGAACGTGTCGATCGCGCGCGGCAGCGCATGCTCCTGCTCGTGGAGCCCGCGATGATCGTGATATTCGGCGGCGTCATCGGGTTCGTAGCTCTTTCGCTCCTGCAAGCAGTGTACGGCCTCAACGAAGGGGCTCTTCGGTGAGACGCGGCTTCACGCTGCTCGAACTATTGGTCGTCCTCGCGATCCTGAGCGTTGTCACGGCGGTCGTTACGCCGAGCTTGTTCTCCGCCGTGCGTCCGACAGAGTTGGAGCAAGGCGCGAGCGAACTGACGCACTTGATTTCCCGGGCTCGCGCCAGCGCTGTTGAGCGAGCAGTACCGAGTCGGCTTGTGCTCGTTCCGCGCGACTGCCGCTATACGCTGCAGTTCGGTGTGTCCGGAGACAGCACGATCGGTGCGACACTGCCGCTGGCGCCTTCGGTCCAGCTCGACGACCCGCGACACAGCATCACCCTGCGCTTCGATGCCATTGGACGAGCGACGCCCGAAAGGATCGTGCTGCGCAGCGGTGAGCGCCTCGCGATCGTCAGGGTCGATCCGTGGTCAGGACTCGCGAGTGTCACGCAGCGTTAGGCGCGGTTTCTCGCTGCTCGAGGCGCTCGTAGCGCTCACTATCGTGGGCCTCGCCGCCGTCGGCACGCTGCGCGCCTACGGAGGCGAGATTCGCTCGGCTGAACGCGCGCGGTGGACGCTCACGGCGGCAGCGTTAGCGGAGGAGCAGCTCTCACGCCTGCGGCTCACGCCGCGTTCGACGCTTGATTTCAGTCCTGACTCGCTGCGAAAGGGCGCATTCGCGCGACCCTTCGACCGATTTACATGGACGGCAAGCGTCACGCGAGTGCAATCCCAGCGCGATCTCTTCGATATCAATGTGCAGGTCAGCGAGGGCGACGTGATATTAAGACGAATGGCACGCGTATACAGGCCGCAGCGCCTAACGGTGCCACAGTGAAGCGGTCTGGTCTTACGCTGTTGGAGCTTGTTGTAGCTCTCACTGTGACAGGTCTGGTCCTGTCGGCCGGCTTTGCCGCGCTCGGCTCTTTGCGAGACCGCCGCGAATCCCTGCGGGCTGCAACCACCGAGCTCTCGCGAGCCGCGGCATTGCGCACAACGCTGCGTGAATGGCTCAGCGGCGCTGAACTGACGATCGAAGAAGACGCTGTTGATTTTCGCGGACTCGATGGCGTCAGCGCTGATCTGGCCGACGACGAGCTGCGCTTTCGCACAAGCACGTCTTCGCCGCTCGCACCCGCTGGGACGACAATACGGCTGTACATCGATCGCTCTGATTCGACACCTGAGCGGGGACTCGTCGCCGAGCTACAGGAGAGCACACGAGATCCGCGCCGCGTGCTTGAGTTGGATGCCAACGTCACCGCGCTCGATGTGCGTTACCTGTCTTTGTTAGGCGCCCAGGAGAAGTGGAGCGCAAGCTGGATCTCCTTCACAGTGCTTCCTGCCGCGGTCGAGCTGCGACTCCTTCCCGCCGCTTCGGGTCGGCTAGATCCACTCCTGGAGTTACCGCTTCTCGTCCCACTTGGCGGAGGCGTCTTGTGAGACAACGACGTGGCTTCGCGCTCATCGCCGCACTCTGGTTGCTCGTCGCGCTCGCAGCGCTCGGCACAGAACTAGGCCTCGCGGGCCGAGCATGGCGCCGCAGCGCCATTGCGCGTGTCGATCGTCAGCAGGCAACGGCTGCTGCCGAGGCAGGGGTGGCGCACACGCAGGCGCGCCTGGAGCAAGCGCTCGCGAATGAACCGATAGCTGCGCCAGAACGTGCAAATGACGCTTGGGGGGAGGGGACGCTCGAGCAGCTTATTCCCGACTCTGTGGCCTTTGGGTCCCACTACTATAGTATCCGCGCGAGTATCCGCGCGCGAGACGCGGGCTCGGCGCTCAATGTGAATCTGGCTTCGGAAGATGAATTGCGGCGACTGCTGACCGCGCTACGCATCGACGCCGGGAAGGCAGATCAATTGGCGCAGTCCATCTCGGACTGGAAAGACGCAGACGGGTTGCATCGTGCACGCGGCGCTGAGCGCGACGCGTATGTAAAAGCTGGCGCGAGTGAGCTGCCGCCTAACCGCCCGCTGAGGGAGCTGAGTGAACTGCGCGCTGTGCTGGGAATGACATCGGAATTATTCGAGCGAGCAGCGCCATACCTCACGACTGTCGGTTCGGGGTCGGTAAACATTGCGCGTGCGCCGGCGCCGGTGCTGCTCGCACTTCCCGGAATGAGCAATGAAGCAGTGGCTCTGATCCTCGCAACCGTCGCTTTCCGGGGAGGGGCCGGCTCGATCTCAATTGGCTGATTAGTGAGCTCTCATCACCAGCGCGCACACTTCTTCTTCCGCATCTGCCTGCATTACTTTCGCGCAGCACGGTCACATCGCGCGAGGTCGAAGTCTGGAGTGAGGGTTCGACACAGAGCGGCGGAGTGCGAGTGACGATGCATGCGCTCTTCGTGCGCGCGGGCCGCGGGACGATAGTGGTCGGTCGTCACATGGAGTACTGAGATCTGACACGTGAGACGCCATTGCCACTGAGAATCTCGTTAGGCGCAGACGTTTTGGTCGCATGGCTCCCCGCCACGGCATCAGCGCGGCGGATTGTACTGACCCCCTGGGATGGTACTGCACACTGGCCGGCACTCACCGACGCGTTAGGTCAAGTGCTGCGGCACGTTGACGCTGAAGCCAAGAACACACTGTGTGTGTCGTTGTTGCCTCCCCTGGCCCAGCTCCGCACGGTAGACACGCGGATGCGCGATGTGGCAAGGGTGCGGCGGCTGCTCACACGCGACGCCGCAACGTATTTCTTCGACGCGCGACAGCCACAAGTCGTAGCGGTGGATCGTATAGGGCGACGAGGAGCGACGGGCTACCGCTTCGTGGCCGCGGCAACGCCTGCAACGCTCTTTGACGCCATTGCCGCTGCGTTTGAACAGTGCGGCATCGATAAATGGGTGTTGTGCTCGGCGCATGAAGCGTGGCAGCGGAGCTTCAAGTACTCCCAATCGCATGCGGCGTCTTGTGTGGATCATGCAGGCGTCCGCTACACGTTTACCGATACAGCGCACCTAACGAATGTAAGGCGACAGCCAATTGCCGAACAAAGCGCTGAGCTTGCCGACGCGCTTGCAGCTGAATACGCAGCGTCAGCGCCCCGCCTGCAGTTCCTGCGCGAGGTGCAGTATCGCCGCGTGGCGGCACAAGTGCGCCGCTTCGTGCAGCTATCGTTAGGAGTTGCGGCGGCTGCCGTGCTGCTGGCGGCTGCCTTGCGGCTCGTTGACGTACGGCGCGAGCTAGGCGCCGTGACGCGCGCCCGCACCGAGTTGGCTCCCCGGCTGCATGTGGCGCTGCGCGCGCGCGATGCGCTGTTCGGCCTCGAGCGCGACATCGCCGCAATTCACGCTCGCGAAGGGACGACGGCGTCGTGGACACGAGCCTTCGAGACGATCGCGCGCGCGCTCCCTTCCAGCGCCACGCTCATGGCGCTGCGCGGTCAAGCCGATACACTCATCATCGAGGGGACGGCGCCTAACGCGGGAGCTGTGTTCGAAGCGGTCCAGCGCGCGGCAGGCGTTGTGTCGGTGCGGAGCGTCGCGCCCGTGCGGCAAGCGTTCGACTCCAGCCGCGGTCCCTTCGAGCTCTTCTCGCTTGCGCTCACCCTCAGCGCCAAGACGGAGAGTAATCAGTGAACTGGCGCAACATCTCGGCACGCGAACGGCGGACGCTGCTGCTTGGCGCCGTTATTGCTTTACCGGTGCTCGCGTGGCGTGTGGCGGTGCAGCCGTACCGCAATGCGCTCGTGGCGGCGACAAGCGAGCTCGCCGACGCCCGCGAGCGGTTGTCTCGCGAGCGCGAGATCGTTGCGTCCGCGCCTAACTATCCCGCCGTGCGCGATCGTTTGGCCGCGGCCAAGGATGCTGCTGACGCGCGGCTTTTCAGTGGTCCCGATGATCTGACTGCTGCGAGTCGTATGGTTGCGAGCGTCGCCGAGATCGCCCGTGATCTTGGTCTCCAAGTGGATGCCCTCGAGAGCGGGACGCCGGAGCCTACGGACGATGGTCTCGTTGCTCTCAGCATGACATTGCGAGCAACCTCGGATCTCGAAGGCGTGCTCGCTCTGCTGGATGAGTTGGAGAATGGCGAACACCTCGTGCTCCTGTCGTCCATTAGCGTCGAGCGCGCGCCAGATGTCAATGAAACCGGCCACCTGACGATCGCCGTCCGGCTGCGTGGATTCGCACGCCAGCGACCGGTCAGTCTCGTGCCCACAGATTCGGCGAGGTCACGCGCATGAGACTCTGGCGCGAGCACGTCGCCATAATCGCCGTGTGTGGTGGCGTCTGCCTTGGCGGCCTAACGAGTGCGGCAGCGGCAGCGTGGCGCGCGTGGCGGATCGAGCCGCTGCCTACCCCGGCCGCGCCGTACGAGTGGTCCACCGCTGCCCTTCAAGAGGCAACTGTGCGTCCTGCCAACATCGAAGAGGTGCTGGACGCAGATCCATTTCGATTTGGCGCCCAGGCGAGCGCCAGCACCGATTCGGCCGATCGGAGCGAAACAGTCGTCGCGCACCAGTGCCGCTTGATTGGTACTGTGGTCGGTCTCGACGGCGAGAGCTTTGCAACGTGCGATGTGGGCGGCGTCCCTCGCCTCGTGCGCCAGGGCCAGAAGATCGGCGCGTGGACTTTGCTCCGTGTGGAACAGGGGCAAGTCGTTTTTCGCGACGAAAAGGGTGCGCCGGTCACGCTCAAAATTGCACAACCAGGCGGAGGGGGGGTCCGATGAAGATCGCAGCGGCATGCTTCGCACGGCGCCTAACGTGTGGCGCGCTGTTGCTCCTTGGTGCTACGGCCCTTCACGCCCAGGACACGCTCGCGGTACAGGTAACCCCCCGTGGTGTCCTCGTCGATTTCCAGGACGCCGACCTGCGTGCCGTCATCATGGCGCTGTCGGAGGCTGCAGGGCTCAACGTTTCGTACGGCGATCTCCCGGCGCGTCGCGTCACGCTACGATTGCGCCAGCCGGTGCCGCGTGAAAGCATCGCCGGCCTGCTTCGCAGCCTGGCACAGTCCCACGGGTTGCAGGTTCAAGAGGAGGCGGGCCTGCTGCGATTCGCGGCGGCGGAGCCGCAAGCTCCTGCGCCTGCAGCGGGCCAGAGCGCTGAGGCTCGGCTCTTTGTCTATCACCTCAAACACGTGCAAGCCGGCCGCCTCGCTGCAACGCTGCAGGCGATATTCGGCGGCGGTCGTCCCGGAGACTATGATCCGCGCCTGCGGCCTTCGCTGTCAGAGCAACTGCGCAATCAACGGATTGCGCCTACGACAGCTGATACGTTAAGACCGCGCATCGATACCGCAGTCGTCGGCCTAACGAGCCAGCTCCGCGGGGAAGTGCAGATCGTCCCGGATGAAGGAACCAACGCCCTTGTCGTTCGTGCGATCCCCGAAGATTGGACCGTCATCGAACAAGCGATTCAGCTACTCGACCTCCGGCCGCTGCAGGTGCTCATCGAGGTCCTGATCGCCGAAGTGCGGCTGACAGACGACCTGCAACTGGGGATAGGTGGTACAGTGCGTCGCGCGGCCAACGGCAACACCACGACGGCCGAGCTCAAAGGACTCACGACCGCGGACTTTGTCCTCAACATCACACGCGGCGGGAAGTTCGACCTTGATGCCGCACTTTCGGCGATGCAGACGCGCGGCAATGTGCGCGTGATCTCGCGGCCGCTCTTGCTGGCGCAGAACAACCGCGAGGCTCGTATCCTCGTCGGCTCCGAGCGTCCCTTCGTTCAGGTCTTCCGTTCACTCCCGACCGATGTCGCTGTGCGAGATCAGATCGTGCAGTATCGCGACGTGGGAACGAGCCTAACGATCCTGCCGACTGTCAATCCCGACGACTACGTAAATCTCCAGGTCGCGCAAGAAGTCAGCTCGGCGACGAGTGAGCAGCAATTCGGCGCTCCGATCATCAGCACGCGCGAGGCGACGACGTACCTCTTTGTGAAGAGCGGTGCAACGGCCGTCCTTGGCGGTTTGATGGACCGTCAGCAGGAGCGTACCCGCACAGGCATTCCGGGACTGAGCGCGCTCCCAATACTCGGGGCGCTCTTTGGCACAACACGAGTCAACAATACGACCAGCGAGCTGTTTCTCTTTCTCACTCCGCACGTTGTGCGGACCGACGAACAGCTCGAAGAGCTACGCAGACGTCTATCCGAACAGTCGTCTGACAAAGACGCAGCAAAGCAGTTCAACAGCGTGCTACGTGATAGCACAGCGAAGAAGAAGCCGTGACAGCGACGTTAGGTAAGCACACAGCCAGCAGCAGTCTGCACGGTGCTACGCGCCTGAGCAATCGTCTCACCGAAGAGTACCTCGAGCACTTCGCTGTCCTTCCGATCGCAATACGCGACGAGCGTCTGATCGTCGCGACATGGCTCGCCGCCATTGATCCCGAGGTGGAGGACGACCTGCATATCCACTTTGGCGTGCCGGTGGAACTCGTGTCCGGCGAAGAGACCGAAGTGCGCGCCACGATTCGGAGACTCTACGGCGCAGATACGACGGCGCAGGGAGTCATTGCCGGCCTAACGAGCGATCGTCAGGTGGCTGATGAGCGCGAGATCCCGATCGACGACCTCGTGCACCTCGCCAACGAAGCGCCGGTGATCAAGCTGGTGAACCTGCTCGTCCTCGAAGCGCTCGAGGCTCGCGCATCGGACGTACACCTGGAGGGGTACGCGGGCGGTATGCACGTGCGCTACCGAATCGATGGTGTGCTGCAGGATGCGCCATCCCCGCCGCGAGAGCTGACCGCGGCCGTTGTCAGCCGGCTCAAGATCATGGCCGATCTCGACATCGCTGAACGGCGCATTCCGCAGGATGGGCGGATCCGTTTGAAGCTGCAGGATCGGCAGGTCGACGTACGCGTTGCGACGCTTCCAACTCTGCATGGTGAGAGCGTCGTGCTGCGATTGCTCGATAAAGAAAGTGGGCGTATCGGGCTCGATCAGTTAGGCATGGCGCCTGATACGCTGGCTGCGTTTCGCGAGGTGATTGGCCGTCCGCACGGCATGGTGCTCGCTACTGGTCCAACGGGTTCCGGCAAGACGACGTCACTTTACGCGGCAGTCGATCTCATTCGCACAGGGCGCGAGAAGATTCTCACCGTCGAAGATCCCGTGGAGTACGAGCTTGCAGGGGTGCCACAGGTCGCTGTGAACGAAAAAGTCGGCGTCACGTTCGCGAACACGTTGCGCGCTTTGCTGCGTCAGGATCCGGACGTGATGCTCGTGGGCGAGATCCGCGATGCGGAGACAGCGGAGATCGCGACACAAGCCGCGCTCACCGGGCATCTGGTGCTCTCGACTCTGCATACGAATGACGCAGCCGGCGCCCTAACGAGACTCCTCGACCTGGGAGTGCCGCCGTATCTCGTTGCCAGCACTGTCGAAGCAATACTGGCGCAGCGACTCGTTCGTAGCGTCTGCACGGAGTGTCGCGAGCAGATGCCGGCGACTGAAATACAGGGCCGCGAAGTTGGACAACATGGTAAGCATCTCTGGCGCGGACGCGGCGGTGCGCACTGTCGCGGCACGGGATATCGCGGACGAACTGGCGTCTACGAATTGCTATTGATGACAGATGCGCTGCGCGCAGAGGTGCAGCGACGGCGTGGGACAGAAGAACTGCGCGCGATCGCTGTTGCGGGCGGAATGCGCACGCTGCGCGAAGATGCACTGCGGCTGGTGAGCGAAGGCCTAACGACGTTTGAGGAGGCGGCACGCATCAGTTAAATAAGAAGCGAAGACTACGAGGGACAAAAATCGGCTTCCTGCGCACTCAGTAAGTGTCCTCACGCCGCAGACCGCAGCAGTAAAGCACGACTGTCTTGTCGTACAGCGAATAGCGAAACCGCCAGCGTCCCAAACGCAGTCGAAACTGCCCGTTCATAGCTTCGACGTTCGTGAGCTTCCTTATTTGATGCGTGCCGGAGCGGTTATATGGGTCGTGACTTACTCGACTTCGCCCTCCGCCGACTCGCCGTTCTGAGATCCTCAAGAAGCGCCTCGGCCGGGCGTGTCCTGCCACGGATGTACTCTTGGTGGGAGCGTTCAATAAGCCTTTGGACTTTCGGATCTCTCGACTCGAGGTAATCCTCGAGTTCATCCGGCCCCATAATCCCGATCACTGGAATCCCGTCTTTCTCAAGAATGAAGTACTCGCCGTACTTCGTGACTCGACGGGCCACATCGCCAAGGTTGATCCGCGCCTTGGTAATCGGCATACGGTGAAGTGTTGTTGCCTTCGCTTTTCTCATTAGCTGATCCTGCTGATTGATATTGATTAAGACTAATCAATATAGGTGTATCTGAACTCAACCTTCCAGAGGTCAAGTGCAGGAGGCTGTGTAGAATCGGCTCTTCTGGGCTAGAGGACGTTAGGCAGTTGTCGTGAGACGGGCTTTCGGTTCAGGAATAAGGGCAAGCTCCTCTGGTTTCAGATAACGGCGTTCCAGCCACTGGTCGTTTCGTTCGATGGCTAAGGCGGTGCCGAGCCGTAGGAGACTGGCATCGTTGGGGAAGATCCGCACGACCTTCGTGCGCCGCTGCATCTCCCCGTGTTCGTGTTCAATCGAATTCGTCGTGCGTAGCCGGCGCCGGAGTTCTCCGGGCGGCAGCACATACACGGCCAGCGTCTCCTGGCCGGTTGTCTCGAGCCACTCGGCGAGGGCCGAGAGGGGTTTGCGGACAGCATTGGCGAGAGTCGTTAGGCGCTGCTCTGCGGTAGCCCGCGTCGGGGCCGCCCAGATGTCCCGCAGCGCAAGGAGCAGCTGTTGCTGCCGCTGCCCGCGACTCACCTTTGCCAGGGCGTTCCGGAGATAGTGCACCTGACAGCGCTGATGCACGGCATCGGGGAGAAACCGTCGCAGCGCGCTCACCAAGCCCTGATGCTCGTCTGACACGACGTAGCGCACGCCCGTGAGTCCCCGCTGGGTGAGATCGGCGAGCCCCGCACTCCAGCTCTCGACACTCTCACTGTTGCCTAACCAGCAGCCTAAGTGCTCCCGATAACCCTCCGTGGAGACGCCAATCGCCCACAGCATCGCCGTGGATCGCACCTGGCCATCACGCCGCACCTGCTCGTGATGCGCATCGATCACCAGCACCGGATAGCTCGTGCCGTCGAGGCGACGACTGCGCCACGCCGCGAGCTCCGTATCGAACTTCTTGGCCAATACACTCACCTCCGACGCCGAGATGCTCACGCCGCAGAGCTGCTCGACGATGTGCGTGACTGTGCGCGTCGACACACCCTGCACGTACATCTCGGCCAGCGCGAGCACGAGCGCCTTCTCACTGCGCTCATAGCGCGCAAAGAGGCTCGGCTGAAAGCGCCCAGTGCGATCGCGCGGAATGCGCAGGGCGAGGCGACCGACCCGCGTGAGCCACGTACGCTCGCGATACCCATTGCGCCAGGCACGTCGACCGCCGCTGCGTTCGTACGGCGCCGCGCCCACAAACTGCGTGAACTCCCGTTCGATGACGTCGTGCACGAGCGTGGTCAGCATTTGCCGGAGTGCGTCGTCAGGCGCGGTCTCTTGTTCCGGGACGACCGAGAGACTAACCTTGCGATCAAAGGCCATCGTTCCTCTCCTGGGTGTGCGGGCGACAACCCGCGGTGAAAGTGATTTCTTCACCCAGAAGATGTGCGGTGGTCTTTTCACTTCAACAGCAACTGCGAATCAACCAATCGAAGCGATCAGCTCACCGCCGATTCTACACAAAGATCTGCACACTCCCGACGGGGTTGCGCGCACCACCCGAAGTCGTTAGGCGCGTCAGAGTCTTAGTCTCCAGGTCGAGCACCCAGATGTCGGCGAAAACCGCTCGTATGAGTGAGTACTAGACGAGCAGTTATGAGGTCGAGCCGCGCGTCACTTTCGAGGAATCGCTCGGATGTGTACTTTGTGAGCGGAGTATCGATGTCCATCACGCCGGCCTCGCACAGTGAGGCGACGTCTTTGACGCCGAACCCTCGACGCCACGCGATCTGCGCGTTCTCGATGACGGCGATCGACACCCCAGGGACATTGTATGCCGTCATCCACATCGGAACTTTGCTTTCCAAATCGGTGCGCCGCCTAACAATGGCGTTTCGATCGGGGGTGGCGGCTCCTGCTTTTGGGTCGAACAACTAATGATCGGGAGCAGCGAAAGTCCGAGAGAACTGCTTCAGTCCCTTGAAGGAGGAAGTCGCGGCGGCGCATGTGATGACTCATTATCAAAAGGATCGCGCTTTGCTCCACGCATCGCCGAGCTTCAGTTCCTTGATCCAGGACTTGAGCGTGGGCTCATCGATTTCGGATCCGCTAATCTCGAGTATGCGCGCCACATCGCGTAGGTGCCGATCAGCCCCGCCTAACTGGAAGTAGCGCAGTTTGTAAGCGATCGCGTATTCGATCGGCGCGAACTGCACAACCTGACCTTCCACCATGCGCTCTACTTTGTGCTGCATTGCCCATACAGTGAGCGCATCGTGTCCAGCCACGTACACGTCGGCGCGCATCGCAGAATCCAAATGGATCACGTAAAGTGACCATGTTCGTCGCGCGCTGCCTCAACCGCGATCGTTACCGGCGCGGG
>JBQTIF010000062.1:0-92136 GCA_052388395.1 Gemmatimonadaceae bacterium
TCACCGAAGCGCTGCGGCACTGCTTCCCCACGTAGAGCGCGAACCGCTTCGTGTAATGCGGGTTGGCCGCCAGCCAGTCGAGCCGCTCCCGCTTCACACCCCCGCACCGCCGGCACTGAACCCGACGTAGATCGAACTCGAGATAGATCCGAAGATCGCCACACGGCAGATCGCGAATGCGGCGTCGTTGGCGATCGTACCACGTCCGTGCCGTGCGGCCACAGGTGCCGCAGACTGTTTTTTTGCGCGCCGCGTGAGTGAGACGATCCGTGCCCTCGGATCACCAAAGACGCCGACGATCGTGCAGGCAGGGACGAAGCCCGGGAACCGGTACGCATCCCGCAGCTCGCGTTTGGAGGAGACTTTGGAAAGCATGCACGAACTTCAGCCTACCTCCGACCCCGCAGCAACCCCTGGTCTCTCTATAAAAACCGCCGCCTAACGCCTTGCGGAACTGCCCGAAATTACCCACTCATTTCCCCGAAGAGCCCGATTTGAATGATGCGTGGCACTTTTGGTCGTGGCCATTCACGAGCTTATCGAAGCGCGCCTCAGCTATTCCGTCATAGGAGCCTTCTTCGAGGTGTACAACCGGTTGGGGCCCGGCTTTTTGGAGTCGATATATGCGAGAGCTCTTGAAATCGAGCTCACGACGCGCGGTCATCACGTCGCGCGCGAGGTTCTATTCAGCGTCTTCTATAAGGGCCACGTGCTTGGATTTCAGCGGCTCGACATGGTCGTAGACCACAAGGTAGTGGTTGAGACTAAATCGACCTTAGAACTCCATCCCGTAACGTCACGGCAAGTCGGTGGATACCTTCAAGCTTCGAAGCTTCAACTCGCGCTTCTTCTGCACTTCGGACCGCTGGCGAAATTCTACAGAATAGTTAGGCGCGACAGACCTCACGATGTGGATAATTCGTTCCGATCCGACTAATCTGTGTGAGCTTTGCTGTTTGGATGTTGGCGAGCCTCGAGGCGCCGTCTAGCGCGTTAGAAGCCCGGCGTCGATCACGAAGGTTGTGCCGGTCACGTAGCGCGCGCGATCGGACGCCAGGTAGAGCACTGCGTTCGCAACATCCTCGGGTTCGATCCACGGAACCGGCAGCAGATTTCCCGCCGATCGCTCCGCCACTTCGCGCGGCGTTAGGCCCTCCATCTGTGCCAAACCGTCGTTCATCGGCGTGTTCACTCCCGTGGGATGGATCGAGTTCACGCGAATGTTATGCGGCGCCAACTCGATCGCCCACGACTTCGTCAGCCCGACGAGCCCCCACTTCGATGCCGCATAGTGGCTCAACCGGTGCATCCCACGAAAGCTCGCGATCGACGCGTTATTAATGATTGTCCCGGATCGCTGTGCGATCATGATGGGGATCACGCGCCGTCCCACAAGCCAGCTTCCCTTGAGATTGATGTCGAGCATCGCGTCCCACGCTTCTTCGCTCAGCTCGTGGGAAAGTCCGTAGGCACAAATCCCGGCGTTATTGAACAGGATGTCGATGCGACCGAATTCGGCGACGGTCGCGCTCACGGCCCGCTCGATCGCGGCGTCGTCGCGCACATCGCCTTCAAGCGTTAGGCATTCAGACCCCAGCTGTCGGCAGGCACGCGCCAGGGTCGCAAGCTCGTTAGGCGTGCCCAGTTGATAAGTGGGATAGCCGAGCTGTCTCGCCACGTCGTACGCGGCGATGCGCGCCCCTTCCTGCGCCAGTGCAAGAGCCGTAGCGCGCCCCTGGCCGTGCGCCGCGCCGGTAATGAACGCAACCTTTGCGTCAAAGTCGCCCACTAGTCGCTCCGCGCTCGCGCCACAGGCAGGCGGCGATAGGGTTCCAGATGGCCGTCAAGATCCACCCGCAGCGCATCATTGAATATGTTCGTCGCAAGCATGATCGCGCCAAACGCCGTCAGGGCGACGATCTGATCGGGCGCAAACGCGCCCGTTAGGCGGCCGTACAGGACATCGTCCACCCCTTTCGAGTTCTTGGCAAGCTGGCGGCCAAAATCCACCAATAGCTGCTCACGCTCGTCGAGCGCCAGCTCGTCCGGATCCTCGCCGGCATCGATGAGGATTCGGCGAAAGAATGTCGAGCAAATCAAACAGTCGCTCTCCGCCGAGATTGCGTGCGAAAACACGGTGGCACCTCTATCGCCTAAGAAGGGTCGCACCGTATCGCGCAGTGTGTACCACTCCATGAGCGCATGAAACGACGGCAACGAATGAAGGAGCGTGCGCTTCATGTTCGTCATCCGCCCATGATCTCGCTCATGTTCCTCGTGGGCGTCGCGCTGCGCGGCCGACGCCGCGTCGTAGTCGACCGGATGTATGCGTGGCATGTTCAGTGACCTCGGGCTTTCCCTAGGTGTTACTCCTTGCTCTCCGGAGTATACTTGGCGGTAATAACAGACGCCTCGCTCTCTCCTCCCTCTTCCTCCCGCCCGGAGCTCGCCGCATGCGGACGTCACCCGCGCCCTCGACCGTGCTTCGCCCTGGCCTCGTCATGTTGTCAGCGATCCTGTGTGCGGGGGTCACCGACGGCATCAAATCGGTAGCGCCCGAGCAGATCGCCATCAACGATAACCGTGCCGCCGGCGGAAGCCTGCAAAACGGCGTCCTAACGATCCGTCTCGTGGCACGCGAAGGGGAGTGGCACCCCGATCGCGACAGCGATCCCGGCGCCCTTGTGCAGGCGTTTGGCGAACAGGGGAAGCAGCTGCAGATCCCCGGTCCTCTGATCCGCGTCAAAGAGGGGACCGAGATCCAGGCCTTCGTGCGCAACGCACTCGGCACCGACACGCTGACACTGCACGGCCTCTATCCGCGCGGCCAAAGCGGTGCGGACACGTTTCAGGTTAATCCTAACGAGACGCGCGAAGTGCGCTTTGTGGCAGGTCTGCCGGGGACGTATTACTACTGGGCCGCAGCCAACCGTGACCCTGTCCTCGGTCGACGTCGTGGTGCGAGCACGCAACTGTCCGGGGCCATCGTCATCGAGCCACGTGACGCACCTCCGCGGACCGATCGTGTGATCGTCATGAGCCTCTGGAGTGATTCGATAATCACTGCCGGCGCTCCAGTCCCACGTCGCAACCGCATCGTCATGAATGGTAAAGCGTGGCCGCACACCGAGCGCATCTCCGTAGCCGTCGCTGACACGGTCCGTATACGCATGGTCAACGCCGGCGAGGCGGTACACCCCATGCACCTGCACGGCTTCTACTTCAGGGTGGACAGCCGCGGAGACGAGCGTGTCGATACAGTCTTTGCGCCTAACGCGTCACCACGCATGGCAGTAACCGAGCGCCTCACGCCTGGTCGTACGTTCTCGTTGACCTGGGTGCCGACGCGTGCCGGGAACTGGCTGTTCCACTGCCACGACAATGAGCACATCCTTCCCAACGTCCCTCTCGCGGGCGGCGCACGTCGTCCTACCGCGAACGGTCACATTGGAAACCACGCCGAGGAGATGATGGGTGGACCCGTCATGGGATTCCACGTGAAGGGGCGCGATCTGGACCCCGCGGAACCTTCCGGCGAGCGGCGCAAGCTACGTCTCGTGGCGCGCGTTGATACGGGACACAGTGAACCTGAGCCGGCGTACGGCTACACACTTCATGAAGGGAGCAAAACAACGACCAGCGCCAAGCCATATCTCCCTGGGCCGACTATGGTACTCAAGCGCGGCCAGCCGGTAAGCATAACGGTTGTGAATGAGCTACAAGAACCGACAGCGGTTCACTGGCACGGCATTGAATTGGATAGCTACTTCGATGGAGTTGCGGGCTTCTCGGGTGTGCCGGGGAAGGTTTCGCCTGCGATTGCACCGCGCGATTCATTCGACGCGCGCTTCACGCCACCACGTTCCGGTACGTTCATCTACCACACGCACGTCGATGAAGTCAGACAGCAGCGCGCGGGCCTGTCTGGAGCCTTACTCGTAGTTGACGATCCCGCTAAATACGACCCGGCGACTGATCTCGTTATGCTTGTAACGGCGCCGCGACTGAACGCGCAGAATAACGTTGTGTTGTTGAACGGGACGCCGACACCGCCGCCCCTTGCAATGAAGGCTGGAACGTCGTACCGGCTGCGCTTCATCAACGTGCACACGTTTCGAGCGAGCATGGTCATGCGGATTATGCGCGATTCGACCGTGATGCAGTGGCGCACAGTCGCCAAGGACGGGATGCTTCTTCCCAAGGATCAAGTTGAAGTTCGCCGGTCCCAAGTGCAGATGGGGAATGGCGAGACGTACGATTTCGAGTTCACGCCGGTGGAGCCCGCGGATCTGCTCCTCGACATAAAGTCCGCGGTTGGTCAGTTGTTGTTGACAATGCCGATCCGCGTTCGTTAGGCCTCGCAATACCTAAGCGGTTGCCGGCACGAACGCCGCTTGCACGGCGGTCGCTTCCTCGACAGCCGGGAGCGCCGGAGGCAGCAAACGATACATCACCGGTGTCACCAGCCGGCTTAGTATCGTGGAGCTGACGAGTCCGCCGATGATCACCAGCGCCAGCGGCGAATAGAGCGAGGAACGCTCGAGCGCCAGTGGCACTAACCCGCCGATGGCAGTCATCGTTGTCAACACGATAGGGAGAAATCGAACGTTCCCGGCCCGCTCGATGGCCTCGATGAGTGGGACTCCCTCCGCACGCAGCTGATTCGTGAAATCCACCAGTAAGATCGAATTCTTGATCTCGATCCCGATGAGGGCGACGAAGCCGATCATCGCTGTAAAGCTGAGCGTGTAGCCGCCAAACAGGAGCGCGACGAGCCCGCCGATGATGCCTAACGGGATGACAGAAGCTGCGATCACCATCCCCTTGAATGTCCGAAACTCCAAAACGAGAATAGCCAAAATACCGAACGTCGCGAGCAAGATGGCCGTACCCAGGCCGCCGAAGCTCTCCTGACGGCTCTCCAACTCGCCTGCGGCACTGATCGTGTATCCATCCGGGAGCGTCCACGATTCCAACTGCGCCAGCACGTCTTTCGTTAGGCGGTCAGTGTTGTACCCCGTGCGCACGCTCGATGTCACGGTGATGGATCGCTCTGCATCCTCGTGCTGCACGACGGGCGGCGACGCCTCAAAACGCACTGTGGCGAGCTGGCGCAGCGGTACCTGCGCGCCGCTTACCGCGCTCACGTAAATACGGTCAAGGGCATCCAGCGTCGGGCGAGCGCCACGCGGCAACGTCAGTGTGATGTCGTACTCTTGGCCGTCGACATCGCGAAACTTCCCGGCGGTTAGCCCCGCGATTCCAGCGCGCACGGTACGGTCGATCTCGATCGCCGGTACGCCGAGCAGACCGGCCTTCGCCCGATCCACGCTGAGCTTGAGATCGGTGCGCTCCAGCCGCAGCGGATTCACAACGCCGCGAGTACCTGTTGTGCTCTCCAAGAGACGCTCCACCCGACCCGCCAGCGCGCGCAACGTGTCCAGGTTCGCACCGCTCACGCGAAGCGCAATCGGCGCGTCGATCGGCGGCCCATTCTCGAACTCCTTCACCTCGATGCGCGCACCAGCATAGCGATCGAAGCGTTGCCGCAGCGAATCCAGCATGATTGGCGTTAGGCCTGCGTCATATTCGTGCAGACGCACGAATACCTCGCCAATGTTCGGGCGCTCGGCGCGCGATATCACGTTGTAGTACACTCGCGGATTTCCGCGTCCAACGCTGGCGAAAACGCTGGCGACGTCGGGACGCGGGACTAGGGCACGTTCGACGAATCGTACGGCCGAATCCGTTTCTGTGACCGAAGCACCGGTCGGCGTCTCCACAGTGACCAGAAACTGCGGCGTCCCGGCCTTGGGAAAGAGAGAGAATCCGACGACCGGCACGAGCCCTAACGATAAAACGAAGAGAACGCCAGCCGTAACCAGCGTAATGACAGGCCGGGCAAGCGCCCGATGCAGGACTGGTGCGTACGTCGCATCAATTGCGCGGTTGAGTGCACGAAGAAAAACATTGCCGTGTTCATCGCGCTGCTCGCGCAGGAATACGCTGGCCAGGAACGGAATGATCGTCAGCGATACTAGCAACGACGCGAGGATTGTGAACACCACCGCCATTGGCATCCCGCGAATGAACTTCCCAGCCGCACCAGGCAACAGCAGGATCGGAACGAACGCAAACACCAGCGTCGCGGTACAACCGATAACGGCCAGCGTTATCTGTCGCGTTGCCGTGACAGCGGCTTGCCGTCGACTCAGTCCTGCGCGCAAGTGGCGCGCGATGTTTTCAACAACCACGATAGAGTCGTCGACAAGCAAACCGAGCGCGATCACGAAACCGACGATCGACAGCTGATTGATCGTGAATCCGGCCGCGTTGAGCAGTGTGACGCCGACCGCCAGCGACAACGGAATCGCGACTGTCACAATGCCGGCAGCACGGAAGCCTAACGGCAGAAGCGTCACGAGCACGAGCAGAATGGCGATCGCGAAGTCGCGTCCCAGGTGCGTCAAGCGATGCACGACGTTGCGCGACTGATCGAAGCCGCGCGTGAGGGTGATCGTCGGCGGCAGCGTCGCCTCAAAACGGTCCAGCATACTCCATACCGCGTCGCGGACCGTGATGATGTTCTCGCGCTCCTTCATGTTCGCTGTCACAAACACAGCGCGCTTGCCGTTGTATCGGCCGAAGTAGTTCAGCTCCGCGTAACTCCACTGCACAGCGGCAACGTCGCGCAGGTGCACCGCGCGCCCGTCGGTCGCGCCCACGATCGTCTCGCGCAACTCGTCGAGAGATTCGTAGTTGCCGCTCGTCTTCACGTTGTACTTGCGATTCCCTACGTCGACGGCCCCGGCAGGAACGTTGGCGTTCTCGCTTTGAATCGCGCCGAGCGCTCGCGTCAGTGAAAGACGGTACTGCGCCAGCCGCCCGAGATCGATCGCGACGCGTACTTCACGCCGCGGATACGCCCACTTGTCGGCTGTCTTGATTCCGGAAACACGGGTAAGCGCGTCTTCCAGATCGCGCGCGCGTCGTTCGAGGTCGTGATACGGCGCCGTCTCTGAGACAAGCGCGAGCTGCACGATATTCACGTCAGCCGCGTTAAAACGCTCCACCTCCAGCGAGTAGAGATCGCCAGGAAGCGACGCTCGCAGCGAATTGATCTCGCGCAGGATCTCGTCGTACTTCTCGTCGGCGTCGCTTTCAGCTGTGAACTCCACACGCACCACTGCCACGCCGTCCTCGATAGATGCGCGGAGCTCCTTCACGTTCTCCAGCTCTTTGATACGATCCTCGATCGGATCCACGACGAGCTCTTCGAGATCTGTCGGGCTAGCGCCTGGGTAGATCGCGACGATGGCGAAGCTAGGGTAGGGAAACGTCGGGTCTTCCGTCTTGGGGATCGCGAAGAGCGACGAAACGCCTAACGCTATGAGCGCCGCGAAGATGACAATCGTGAAGGCGCGGTTACGTACTGCAAAGGCTGGGAGATTCATGGTTTCTTCTCCAGCGAGCGTTCGCTGGCCGTGTCCACGCGCACCACTGAGCTGTCACGCACATAGCCCGCGCCCGACGTGACGACGCGCTCACCGCCAGTGATCCCTGCGGATATCGCAGCAGAGGAACCGGTGATGAACGCGACGTGTACGCGGCGCCTCAGTGCGCGCTGACCGTCGCGCGAAAGGACGTACGCTGTCGCCGAATCACCGTCGCCTTCAACGAGCGCCTCGATAGGCACGAGCGGCACGTTCACAGTCGTGCGCGGTGCCACGTCGATCGTGCCGACGAGGCCCGACGCGAGTGAGCGCCCACGCGTTTGCACGGCGACCTCCACCTCGTATGTCCCCGTCGCCGCATCCGACTGGCTCGCGATCTGCGCGACCGACCCCTGGAATGATTCTCCTGGCAGCGCGTCGAACCGTACGGTCCCGCGATCACCCAAGCCCAAGCGTAAGGCGTCGCGATCCGAAAGTCCGACCCGTAGTACGAGCCCTTTGCGTGCAGTGCGCATAACGAGGACCGGGGTACCCGCAGAAACGAGCTGGCTCGCCTCCACTGTTTTGCGCAGAATGATCCCTGCCGCTGGAGCTCGGATAACCGACCAATCGCGATTGAAGCGCGCGATGCGCAGGTTCAATTCCGCGACCTCGACCGCTGTCGTGGCGTCTTGCAGTTGCTCCAACGTGACGACGGAATCACGATACAGGGCCTGCGCGCGGTCGAAATCGCGCTGCGCCTTGAGACGCGCCTGCACGGCTTTCTCTACTTCCGACCCGATCTCGGTTTGAGAAAGCTCGGCGAGGATCTGTCCTTGCTGTACGTGTGCGCCTTCGTCAACAGTGACGCGCGCAACGACGCCGGCGATCTTGAACGCGAGCGCGATCTCTTCCTTCCCCGCGAGCATGCCTGTAGCGGTCACGCTCGGGGCGATCGAACGCGATGCGATCGTCTCCACGCGGACAGGAACCGCCTGCGCTTCGCCGCTCGCGACGCTGGCATCCGCATCGCCGCCGCACGCGGCCGCGACCGCTATCAGCAGGATGCTTGTTAGGCGCCCAGCAGCAGGCGCGCCGTGGTATTTCAGATGATTCGTCATCGGACCTCCAACGGGTAGGTCGCCGACGCGCGATCCAGCGCGACGCGCCGCAAGTAGTAGTCGTATGTCGTAAGGATCTGGTTCAGCGAAGCGCTGGTGTAGGCCGTTCGTGCGTCGAGAAACTCGATCTGTGACGCACTCCCGGCTTCGTGACGCCGCCTAACGAGCTCGAATGTGCGCCGCGCGCTCTCTAGCCTGTCACCTGCCGTCCCGATCGCGCTGCGCGCGACACGAGCCGACTCCCAAGACGTACGGACTTGCAGTGCGACGAGCTTCTCCAGCTCACTGCGCCGATACTCCAGCCGCCGTCGCTCGACGCTCGCTTGGTGCGCGCGCGCGACGTCCTGCCCTCCATTAAACAGATTCCAGCTGAGGACAACCGATGCGATCGTATGATCACGCTGCGAATCGAAGCGGTAATCGTTCCCCTGAAACCCATAGTCCACAGCGATCGCCACGCTCGGCAAGAAGGTCGCAAGCGCGGCGCGTTCCTGCGCGCCACTGACCCGCATGGCGTGGTCCAGCCCGCGCAGCTCCTCCCTCGCGAGCACTGCCTGACGAGTAACAGCGTCGAGCTCCGGCGGCTCCGCAAACCCGAGTAGCGAATCCGCGATCAAAGCGACAGGCGTCGCCAAGTCGCGATCCAGCAGGAAATTCAAGGCCTGACGCACAGCGTCAGCGGCTTGAACCGCTTCGTCGCGCTTCTGCACGACGTCACTGCGTTCGGCCCGCGCGCGCAATACAACGTCCGGCGTCGCCTTCCCGGCAGCGACCAGGCGCTCGCTCACGCGCAAATTCTCCTCCAGCAACGGGATCGTCGTCTCGTACAGCTCGACGAACCTCGAAGCCTTCGCGTAGTTCAGATAGCCGCTGCGAATGTCCGCGGCGAGCTGCCGTGTGAAGGTCGCGCGTTCGGCGACTTGTGCGTCTGCCAACGCGCCTGCAATGCGATTGGCTTCGATGATCTGCGGCTCGAAGAGCGGCTGCGTTAGCCGCACGGTGGTTTCCTGCGTCTGCGGCAAACGCAGATCGAGGTTGGTGGGGAACGCTGGACGTTGCAGTAACTGATTCAGCGCATCAAACGCAGGATTGACCACAGAGCCGAGGTCGACCACGCTACCGGATACTGATGAGTAGCGCGCGTTCAGCGTGGCGCTGGGCAGGTACAGTCCGCGTGCCTGGCGCACTGCGGCTGCGGCGCGCCTAACGGCCAAATCGTGTTGCCGTTTACCGAGGTTCCGCTGCAGGCCAACGTCCACCAGTGCATCCAGCGCACTCGGCGCGCGCAGCGGCTGTGCTGCAATGGGCCGTCCGAGCAGCTGGAGAATTGTCACCGCGACGATCGCCGCGAGCACCCTTATATTCGCAACGGAGTTGCATCGAACCCTGGACATAGTAGAGCGCTCTCTCTAGTTTGAGTGCAATAAATAGAGAGAGGTCTCTAGTTGTCAATACTAGAGCGATTATTCTACTCTTTTTGTGACAGGTAACCGCGCTAGCAAACCCCGGCGTCCTGCCGCGAAGGCCCCAGCTCGCGTCGTCGCAGACGACGCGAAGCCCGCGCGTTCCCCGCAGCAGGACCGCGGACTCAAACGCGTCGAGTCGATTCTCGATGCGGCGGAGGCTGTCATCGCCGAAGTGGGCGTGGACGCGGCCTCAACAAACGCCATCGCGGATCGCGCGCGTGCGTCGGTCGGGTCGCTCTACCACTTCTTCCCGAGCAAAGAAGCGATCATCGAGGCGCTTGCGCGGCGATTCGCCGACAGAAAGCGCGAGCTCAATGCACGGGCAATTCCACTCGAACGGGCGGATATGCCGCTCGAGGAGATTTTCGACCGTGTGATTGATTCGCACGCGCGTTTTGTGGATGAGACGCCGGCGTTCGGGGCGGTGTACGATGCGGTACTGAAGGGGCGCGGCGGGTTTATCACCGGCGATCTTTTCGAAGCGATCGTTGGCCAGGTTCGCGACTTCCTCGCGATACGTGTGCCCGGGCTGTCGCCGCAAGCGCGCGAAACGGCGGCCGTCGCGTCGGTCGCGACGATTCACGCGGTGATGATCACGGCGACGCGAATGCCGCGCGAGAGCCGCGCCCCTCTTCTGCGCGAGCTTAAACGCATGATGGTGGCATATTTCCAGCCGATGGAAGGAGCTACGCCAGCGACAGCGTCATCTCCCGAATCTGATCCGCGTGGCGCGCCGCGTGCGCGCCGGCAAAAGCGATCCACTCGTACCCGCTGAGCGCGCCGAGCGTTGGGTGCTCAGCCGTGACAGCGCCTAACGCTAGTCCGTCGCTGTCGGTAATGATCTGCTTCAGTGCCGCGCGTGTTGTCAGATAGTTGCTCCAGATGCGCTCGGCGTCGGTGTCACGAGGCTCGGCATAGTCCAGCGTGCGCACGCGACGCGTACGCAACTCAACGATCGCCGCTGTCCGCATCGGAAAGAGCGGACTGACGTCGGACTCTGCCGGCTGCAACCGCGCCTGGTCGACAAGCGCGACCAAGTACTCCACAATGCGCTGCTCGACAATCATGACGTGATGCACGATCTCGGCTGGGGACCAGCGCTCCGCCGCCGGCCGCAACATGCGTAGCTCCGGCGCAACGAGCTCATAGGCAGACCTGAAGTTCTCGTGCTGCTTATCGAGATACGCCAGCAGCTCAGCAATGCGTGGGTGCATACGTTAGGGTCTCAGCGTGGCGGTGGCCACGGACGGTAGGGCACGGGATCCGAATCTGGAACGCGATAGTGCGCGCGCAGTTCACGCAGTTTCGTTTGCATGCTGGCGAGGGCGCTTTTGTAGCCGGCTTCAGCATAGACGCTGTGCAGCTCACGCGGATCTTTCTCGAGGTCGAATAGCTCCCACTCGTTGACTTCGTAATAATGAATGAGCTTGTAGCGCTTCGTGCGCACGCCGTAGTGCCGCCGCACCATATGCCAGCTGGGGTATTCGAAGTACTGGTAATAGATGGCGTCGCGCCAATCGCGCGGTGTCTGGCCGCGCAGCAGCGGCACAAGACTGCGGCCTTGCATCTCCTGCGGCACTGGCACGTTTGCCATCTCGAGCATCGTCTCGGCGTAGTCCAGGTTCTGCACGAGGTCCTGGTTCACAGAGCCTGCCCTAACGACGCCCGGCCAGCGTACGAGCAGCGGCGTGCGCAGCGACTCTTCATACATCCAGCGCTTGTCGAACCAGCCGTGATCGCCGAGGAAGAACCCCTGGTCTGACGAGTAGATCACGATGGTGTTGCGGGCCAAGCCACTTTGATTGAGATACTGCAGCACGCGGCCGATATTGTCGTCGATTCCCGTCACGACGCGCACATAGTCGGCGATATAGCGCTGATACTTCCAGCGCACGAGCGCGTCACCTTCCAGCTGCTTGGTGCGAAAGGCCGCGTTAGGCGCATCGTACGCTGCGTTCCAGCGCGCCAGTTGCGCCGGCGTGAGGTTCTGCGGCGCGACGAGCTTGAGATCGTTGTCGTCGAGATGCCGGGCGATGGTCATCGCTTGTTCGCGCGTCGGTGACGCGCGTCCTTTCCAGTCATCGAACAGCGTCGCCGGCTCGGGGAAGTGGACTCCTTCGAACATCCCGAGCTGGCCTGGCCCTGGTTGCCACGGTCGGTGTGGCGCCTTGTGCTGCAGCATGAGCATGAACGGCCGCGTGGCGTCGCGTCCGCGTTGTAGCCATGCGAGCGCCCGATCGGTAATGATCTCGGTTGCGTACCCTTCGACACGGACCGTGTCTGACGGGCGCATGAACAGCGGGTTGTAGTAGTCTCCCTGATCGTTTACCACCTCGTAATGATCGAACGCGTCAGACGCCGGCAACGTCTTGAGGTGCCATTTGCCAAGTACTGCGGTCTGATATCCGCTCGCACGCAGCAACTTGGGAAAGGTCAGCGTCGTCGGATGCAGCGCCTCAGTGTTTGTGGGCACGCCATTGAGGTGGCCGAACTGTCCCGTGAGGACCGTGGCGCGGCTCGGTGCGCAAATAGAGTTCGTGACGAACGCGAGCCGAAAGAGCATTCCCTCGCGTGCGAGGCGATCGATATTCGGCGTCGTAATGACCGCAGAGCCGTACGCACTGATCGCGTGCGACGCGTGATCGTCAGCGAATATGAAGAGGATGTTCGGTCGCGATTGCGGTTGCGCGTTTGCTGTGGAACTCAACGCAATACTGCACGCGATGCTTAGAGCGAAGGCGGTCCGGAGATGACTCATTGCTTGCATGAGTTAGTCTGATGCGACGAGCGAATCAACGTCTCGGGATGATCAGCGACCTCTCTTGTTCCTCCAGTAGTAGCGCCGTGCCTTCGCGCTGCTCCCGCACGCGGCCATGCTGCACCAGCGCCGTGACCGGTTCTTGCTAATATCCAAAAAGAACCAGCCGCACGACGGGCATGTCTTCAGGTACGCGATGTGAGTTGAAGTCAGAAGTGAGAGCGCGGCTTCCAAGATGCGGCAGCGCAGTGTAGCAACACCGGCAGCCGTCGCGTCGATCGCGCGCACGAGTTGCCCGCCAGTGCGCCGCAAGCGCGCACTTCGCGCCGCCTCCGCCGCGTCGCGCGCGATCGCAGTCAAGTCGGCGGGAAGCGGGGCTGTGGACACGACCAACGCGCGAAACGCGCGTTCCAGCCGACTTCTCAGCTCGCGAAGCCGACGCAGCTCCATGCCGGAGGGCATCGCTGCGAAACGCCGCGCCTCGGCCGGCGACAATACGCTCGCGGCCGCGCCAAAGCGTAGTGCTTCGGCAAACGAGGGAATGTGGTCGCGCGGTTCGAGCACCGTCCAATCGTGGATCGTGTTCACGAAATCCAGCGCGACGTTGCCGCCGACCAGTTCGAACGTATGGCTGCCCATGCTCCAACGTAGCAGGCTCCGCACCATTGTACCAGCAAAATGGCCTTGACAGGTGATACAACAAACATCACCATCAATCGCTATATTGATGGTGAGACGCAAAAACTGCGAACCGGAGCGAACGTGCAGCGTCCTCTTGCGATTGTCGGCGCGCCATCGAACATCGGGATCCGGCCGTACGACAACGGTCACCCGCGCCGACTCGACCTCGCGCCTAACGCCTTACGTGAACAGGGCCTCGTCAGGCGCCTGCGGGCTCGCGACCGCGGCGACATCGCAACGCCGCCGTACCGGGAGTTGACGCGGCCCGTGGGACGCCCGCGCAACGAAGCCGGCGTCGTTGCGTACTCCCGCGCGCTCGCCTCGGAGGTGTCGGCGGCGATTGCCGCGGGAGACTTCGTCGTCACGTTAGGTGGTGACTGCAGCATTGTCCTCGGCTGTCTGCTGGGTCTCAGGGAGACGCAGAGTCGTGTCGGTCTTGTGTACGTCGACGCGCACGCCGATTTCGCGACGCCCGAGCAGTCACGCACCGGCTCTGTCGCCAGTATGTGTCTCGCGCTCGCTGTCGGACGTGGCGACACGCCGTTGGCGCGTCTGAACGGCGCCGAGCCGCTCGTCCGCGGCGAAGATGTCGTCCTGATCGGGAGGCGCGATGAGGCCGCCGCTCCATGGTACGGGCAGGACGACTTGGAGCCTAACGGCGTGCTCGATCTGACCAACGCGCTGGTTCGTGAACGCGGTCCGTCGATCATCACGCGAGACGCGCTCGAGCGGCTCAGCAGCGAGCCGCTCGCATCGTTCTGGATTCACGTCGATGCCGACGTGCTTGACCCGGCGATCATGCCCGCCGTCGATTCGCCAGAGCCAAATGGCGTGACTCTCGGTACGTTAGAACAGCTGCTCCTGCCGCTTGTGCGGCATCCTTGCGCGTTAGGCGTCGAGCTCACTATCTACGATCCCGTGCTGGACCCCGATCGTGCAGCCGCCGCACGGCTGGCCGACTTGCTTGAACACCTCCTCGCGAGCCGCGCATGATTGCACGCACATGGCATGGGCGCGTCGCTTCTGCCAAGGCCGATGCCTACTACGCGTACCTGCAACGCACCGGTTTAGCTGACTATCGCGCGACCCCAGGTCACCGCGGCGTTCTCGTGCTGCGTCGCGATGAACGCGACGTTACGCACTTCGTCCTAACGAGTTTCTGGGATTCCGTCGAGGCGATCCGCCGCTTTGCCGGCGACGACTACGAACGCGCCCGCTACTACGGCGAGGATGACGACTACTTGCTCGAGCGAGAGCCCTTCGTCACCCACCACGACGTCCTCGCAACCGACATAAGAAGCGGCGGCTAGCAGGGCGCGCTCGCAGCGGGCTTGACGGGCGCCCGGGTGCGATGTATATAACTGCACAGTTATGCAACCGACGGGTTATGGACGAATGACGCACGGTCTTGATGCCACGTTCGCAGCGCTTGCCGATCCAACCCGCCGCGCGATTCTGGCGCGGCTGGCCTCAGGCGAAGCCTCCGTGAACGAACTCGCTGCGCCATTCTCGATGAGTCAGCCGGCGATCTCAAAACATCTCAAAGTCTTGGAGCGTGCCGGTCTGATCTCTCGCGGTCGCGACGCGCAGCGTCGTCCGCGCCGCCTAGAAGCCCAGCCGCTCGCCGAAGCCAATGGGTGGCTCGAGCGCTATCGCGAGATTTGGGAAGGAAACTTCCAACGCCTCGACGCGCTGCTCGAGGAGATGAAGGCGATGCAAAAGAAACCGGGCCGCAGCAAGCGGTAGCGGCGACTGGCCGCGCCTAACAACGAACCACGAGATTCACCGATGAAGAACTCCGGAACATTCAAGGTCACGACGCCAAGCGACCAAGAGATCGTCGTCACTCGCGTATTCGACGCCCCGCGGCAACTTGTTTTCGATGCGTTCACAAAGCCGGAGTTCATCAAGCGCTGGTTAACTGGTCCACCGGGATGGACGTTCCCGGTTTGCGAGATGGACGCAAAGCTCGGCGGCGCCTACCGCTACGTCTGGCGCGGACCGGATGGTACGGAAATGGGGATGCGTGGGGTCATTCGTCAGATCACGCCGCCGGAGCGCATCGTCGCCAGCGAAGTGTTCGACGAAGCCTGGTACCCAGGTGAGGCGATCGATACGACGGTCTTCAGCGAACAGGGCGGCAAGACCACCCTCACGCTCACGATTCGCTATCAATCGCGCGAGGCGCGCGACAGGGCTCTCAAGTCCGGCATGGATCAGGGAATGGCAGCCGGCTATGACCGTCTCGAAGCGCTGCTACCGACGTTCCAAGTGAGCGATCAATGACAACGCCGATTCCAACCCAGATGCCATACTCGAGTGCGCAGCCTAACCGCGCGCGCAGCATCGCTGCGGTGACTGTCGGCTTCCTTGCGGTGGTCGTGTTCTCCCTCGCGACTGACCAAGTGCTGCACATGACCAATGTTTACCCGTCCTGGGGTCAGCCAATGTGGGAGCCGAGTCTCAACCTCCTCGCGTTAGGCTACCGCAGTCTGTACACCGTACTTGGCGGCTACATCACGGCGAAGTTGGCACCGCGCAACCCGACGCGGCATGTGCGCATCCTTGCGGGTATTGGCCTGGTACTCGGTGTCGCTGCGGCGATCGGAACAGTTCCGATGAAACTCGGTCCCGCGTGGTATCCAATCGCGCTCGCCGTCAGCGGCCCGCTCTTCACCATCTTGGGCGGTCGCCTGCATCGCAGCACGAATACCTAACGCCTCATCTCTCAACTGAATCACCAATGACATCCGCACAGAAGAAGGTTCTCGTGGTAACACGCGACTTTGACGCTCCCGTCGCGCTCGCATGGCACGCCTGGAGTGACTCCGAACATGTCAAGCAATGGTGGGGGCCAACTGGCTTCACTTGTCCTGTGGCTGAGATCGATTTTCGTGAGGGTGGCACGTCTCTGGTCTGCATGCGCGCGCCAAAAGAATTCGGCGGCCAGGACATGTTCAACATATGGACGTATACCAAGATCGTTCCGCAGCAGCGCATCGAGTTTGTCTTTCACTTTTGCGACCCGGACGGCAACCGGATCGATCCCGCCGCGTTAGGCCTTCCCCCGGGTATGCCAGCTGAGGTGCATCACGTTGTGACCTTCGACGACTTGGGCAACGGCAAATCGCGAATGACTGTCCAGGAGGACGGTTACGAGTCGGATCAGATCGTGGAACTATCGCAAGCCGGTTTAGGGCAGTGCCTTGACAAGATGGCAGCGAGTTTCGTCGTGGCTGCGACGCGATAGGGCGATCGATATGACGAGACCTGCGACTGTACAGATCACGACTCCCACCGATCGCGAGGTCGTGCTGACTCGCGAGTTCGCTACGTGTCGCGGCGGCCTGACGGCAAAGACGTCGGACAGCGCGGCGTGTTTGTGGAGGTTGTGCGACCAGCACGCATCGTCCATCGCGAAACGTGGGAGGACTGGGATGCAGGAGAGACAATCGCCACCGTCGTGCTGCTAGAGCGCAATGGCCGTCGGGCGCGTGATCGCTACGTGCGCTGCTTGGATTTGGCGCCGCGAGCTCTTGCGGCTCGGGGAACCGGTCGCCGTTTTGCTTGCCGTTGGCTCGGCGGCGTCGCGAGCTGCGCGCCATCTGCGAGGAGCGGGATCTTGTCGAGAATTGCGGCGAGCGCGTCGAGTTCATCCCGGTCGAGCGCGAGGACTTCTAAGGGGGGCTCGTGCATCGCTTCCATGATGGCGCTGCGCGCTTTCACTCCGCGTGGCGTGAGGCCGACCAACTTGACTCGCCGATCGCCGGGAACGGTCCGGCGTTCGACGAGTCCCTGCGCCTCGAGGCGATCGACCACCCACGTCGTATTTGATGCGTCGATGCAACACGCCTCGGCGAGGGCGTGCATCGGCTTCGCCGTGACGGCGTCCATCGTGCAGAGCGTCTTGGCGTCGTTAGGCGACAGCTGTAGACGCTTGAGCACATGGTCGCGCTGCCCGCGCGTACGCACGAACAGGTCAAACACCTGGCGCCAGACGTGCGCCGCCAGCGCTCGGTGCGCAGCGGCCCGGTCAATCGCCATGCTGAACCGACCGCGCCGGGAACCGCGTAGTGCGCTCAACCGTTAGTGCAGAAGCGCGGCGCGAACCGGCTGTTCCTGGGACGCGATGGCGTCCGTTCGGTCGAGACTGCCAAGCCGCCTGGACTGAACAGTACAAGCCACTGAACAATTTAATAGTTACCATACTTGCAATAATATAAGCATCCTCATAGATACTGTTCAACGTCCGATTCTGATGCTGAGCACCTCCGCAGGAGCGCTTTGCGGCACCGAGTTGACTCCGGTGACCGGTTGTGGCAGGGTCCCCTTCGTACGCGGCCGAGCCTGGCCCCTAACGCGGGGCTAACGCGATGCCTTCCACCGTTCTGGAACGCCCGCGTCGCCTGTCGCGAGTGGCCAGCGCCTTCGATGTTGCGCCACCACGAGCCGTAGAACCACGGGAGCCGCGCATCCAGTATGCGCGCACGAGCGACGAAATCGACATCGCGTATTATGGGATCGGTGCTGGAGAGCCACTCATCGCGCTCGCTGGCGGAGGGGGGTTGAGCCACCTCGCGCGTGAATGGCAATACCCAGAGCAGCGCGCGTGGGTGGAAGGGCTCGCGAGGCAACGTCGGGTGTTTCGGCTGGATCATCGCGGCACCGGGCTATCGGATCGCGACGTCGCGTTCGACCTAACGCTGAGTGCCCGCGATATCGCGGCCGTGGCTGACAAAGAACGACTGGAGCGCTTCGCGTTACTGGGTCAGCTGCATACCACTGGGGCAGCGATCACGTACGCGGCGCGCAATCCGGCACGCGTGTCGCACCTCGTATTGTGGTCGCCGTTTCCGAGCTATCGCGAGTTTTTGGAATCGTCGCCACCGTTACAGGCGGCGCGGGCCGCGGCCGCAAAGGATTGGACGACGTATACGGAGCTGATCGCACAGGTGGCGGCGTCGTGGAAGGACATGGAACAGTCGCGTCGCTTAGCGGCGTATCTACGCGAGTGCGCCAACGCGGAGCCGTATCTCAAGGCGATGGAGCGCTTCACCGAGTTTGACGTCTCCTCGCTGCTCCGCCATTTGACGATGCCGGTTGTCATTCTGCATCGGCGCGATGCGGCATTCCCATCGACCGAACTGGTGAGCAAGCTTGCGGCGGACGTGCCGTCCGCGCGTCTCGTTTTGCTCGACGGTTCCGGCGCGCTGCCTTTCCTGGGTGAGTTGAGCGATGTGTTCGCGGCGGTGGATGATTTTCTGGCCAAGCCTAACGCACGGCGAATGGCCTCTGGGCTCACCGAGCGCGAGACAGAGATTCTGGCGCTGCTGGCCGGCGGCGCCAGTAACAAGGGAATTGCGCGCGCGCTTTCAATTTCGACGCGCACCGTGGAGCGGCACATCGGCAACGTGTATCTCAAGATCGGCGCACATAACCGCGCACAGGCGACGGCCTACGCATTTCGTCGCGGCATCGCGACGCGCGAATAGCGCGACGAATCCATGTCTGCGTAGTTTCCGCCATGGGTTGTGGCGAGATCGTCCGGCACGTGAGCCTAACGAGTTGCCGCGGGCGCCAAAGAGTACGCAGTTCACCGGACGCGCAGCATTGTAGCGCGCCACTAGAATCACGACAGCGGAAGACCGGTGATGCGCGCCTTCGGGTGGAGCCACTGCAATTCCGCGGCAGAGCGAGCTTAGGGCGACGTCCGCGGCGACGCGAGAGCTCACGGTGTGTGGCCGATCCACGCGAATCACGCGAACGGCAGTGTTCGTTCGCAACGAAAGAAGGAACCTCGACCATGTTGTACACACGCAGGATGCTGGGAGTCGCGTTCGCCGCTCTGTTGCTGGCGTCGCCTCTTGCAGCACAGGACCGCGCAGTCACCCTGTTTGCGCGCAGCGGCGGTTTCCAGGGTCTCACCGATCTCAACGCCGCGGGTACCGCCGACTTCAAGAAAGTCGGCTATAACGTTGGGGCAGGAGTTGGCTTGCAGCTCACACGCTTCCTCAGCGTGCGCGGTGATTTCACGTTTGCTGAGAATGAGCTGCGCAGCAACGACGCGTTTGCAGGCGACAAACTGCGGCGCTACTTCTACGACGCAGCGCTGCAGCTGCAATACCGGAACGCCAGCGGCCTAACGCCGTATGCCTTTGGTGGCGTCGGTGGGGTAACGCTGGATCAGGCCGGCTCGAGCGCCCAGACAAAAACCAAGTTTGCCAGCACGTTCGGACTTGGCGTCAATTACGAGCTGCCGCAGACAGGCATCGGCCTGTTCATCGAAGGCAAGGGCTGGGTCTACAACCTCAGCAAGTTGAACGGCGCGCTCGCGACGTATGACAAGTCGCAAGTGGAATTGGGTTGGAGCGGGGGATTGTCCTACCGCATTCCGATTTCATAACGAGCGCAGACTATCGGAGGCGATCGGGGCGATTTGCGGTGGCGGTGGGTTACGCCTAACGAGATCGTGCCCGATCGTCTTCGATCAAGTCCCGAGGTGAGCGCGCCGTCCTTTTCAATTCTGTACACGTAACTGACGCTGCTGACGAGATGACGACATACGACAGCGCACTGTTTATCCATATGATGGGCGTCATCGCGATGTTCAGCGGCTTCGCCGCCGACCAACGTGCCCGCGGTGTCGCATCGTGACAAAAGCCGCGTTTGCAATCGCGCCCTTTCGGGTTATCTTCGGTACCCCTGGATTGTCGATTTCGGCGCTGCTGAATCGACGACTTCACAGGCTTACAACAGCGCTGCTCGATGTGTTGTCCGTCGCGCGGCCGTCCCGCGAGATCGCTGCCGTCCGTCTCGCCAGTTACCGCATCGCGCCTAACAAGGGCGATAGGAGAAACGCTGATGCAGTTCGCTGAGCGGTTCATTCGTCGTCCCGTTCTCGCCAGTATGGTGAGCCTCGGCTTGGTGCTGATCGGCTTGATCGGCTACACCAGGCTGCCGGTGCGCGAATTCCCCGATGCCGATCCTCCAATTGTTACGGTCACAACGATTCTGCCGGGCGCCAGCCCACAGGTTGTCGAGTCAGCCGTGACTGACGTGCTGGAGGAGGAGCTTTCCAGCGTCGAAGGTGTGCGTACGATGTCGAGCGCGAGCGCCGACCAAGTCAGTACGATCACGCTAGAGTTTCTGCTCGACAGGCCGATCGAGGATGCCGCGCAGGATGTGCGTGACAAAGTCGCGCGCGTGCGCGGTTTCCTTCCTGAAGACATCGAAGAACCCGTCGTGGCCAAGCAAGAAGCGGACGCGTTCCCGATCATCTTCATGAGCCTGTCGTCGCCGAATTACAGCTTGATGGAGCTGTCGGACATTGCAGACAGGCAGATCAAGCCGCGTCTACAAACGATTCCGGGGGTTTCCGGAGCGCCGATCTACGGCGAACGGCGCTTCTCGATGCGCGTCTGGCTCTCGCCGCGCGAGCTCGCGGCGCGGCGCCTAACGGCCCAGGACATCACGAACGCTATCCGTTCACGCAGCGTCGAGATCCCCGCCGGCCGCATCGAGTCGCAGCGTCGCGAATTTTCGGTCCGCTACCTCGGCGAAATGAAGACCGCGGAGGAGTTTGCAGGACTCACCGTCGCCAGCGGCGACAACCAGCTCGTCAAGCTCGGCGATGTGGCGCGCGTGGAGCCGGGACCGGAAGATGATCGCACCGTTACGCGATACTCGGGGAAGGATGCGGTTTTTATCGGCGTTGTCCGCCAGTCAAAAGCCAATGTCTTGGAAGTTGCCGAGGGGGTGAACGAGGAACTCCCCGGCATTCGTGCCGTGTTGCCACCCGGTGTGCAGCTGGATATGGCGTTCGATGCGACGGTCTTCGTGCAGCGATCGATCGCTGAAGCTCGCGAGACACTGCTGCTCACCGCGGGCTTGGTGATTCTGATCATCTTCCTGTTTTTGGCGACGCTGCGGGCGACGATTATCCCCGCGCTCGCGATCCCGGTGTCGATCATCGCGACGTTCGGCATACTAGCGGCGTTAGGCTACTCCATCAACACGTTCACGCTTCTGGGATTGATCCTCGCGATCGGCATCGTCGTCGACGACGCGATCATCGTTTTGGAGAACGCGTATCGCCATCAGGAGGAGTTAGGCAAAGATCCGCAGACGGCAGCCATCGACGGCACCCGTGAGATCACAACGGCGGTGATCGCGACAACGATCGCTCTGCTCGCCGTTTTCTCGCCGCTGCTGTTCCTCACCGGGGCGACGGGGCGCCTCTTCAACGAGTTCGGCGTCGCGGTGGGAGGTTCGGTGCTCATCTCCGGCATCGTCGCGCTCACCCTAACGCCGATGCTCTCGGCAAAAATTCTGCGTGTGTCGACCAAGGACTCGGCATTCCATCGCAACGTGCAAAAGGTTCTGGACGGTGTAACGGGTCGCTACGTCGGTTCGCTCGGACGTGCGCTGCGCCGGCCTTCGATCGTAATCGCGGGGGGCGCGCTGCTCACGGCGTCAGCGGCGCTGCTGTTCAACGCTCTGGAACGCGAATTCGTGCCGCCTGACGATCGCGGGTTCTTCTTCACTTTAGTCGTCGCGCCAGAAGGAGCGACCGTGGAGTACACCGACGAGTATTTGCGTCAGATCGAAGGGATCGCCCACCGCACCAAGGATATCCGATCGACGTTTTCAGTGATCGGTTTTGGTGGTGCGCCTAACTCCGGTTTCTTCGGCGCGATTCTCAGCGACTTCGAGGAGCGCGAGCGTTCGGCGCAGGATGTGATCACCGAAGTGCAGCCGCAGTTCTTCTTCGGAGTCCCCGGTGTGTTCGCGTTTGCGACGAATCCACCGGCATTCGGCGGCTTCGCGCCACCGGTGCAGTTCGTCGTTAGGCATCGCGACTTCGAAGCATTGGTCCAAGGCATGGATGCGCTGACCAACCGCGCTCGTCAGACCCCCGGTCTCATGAACGTGGACACTGACCTGCGCGTGACGAAGCCCGAGCTGGTGGTAAGTCTCGATCGCGATCGCGCAGAAGATCTCAGCGTGCCCGCGCGAGACATTGCCACCACGCTGCAAACATTGTTAGGCGGCCGCGACGTCAGTCGCTTCACGTCCGACAACAAGCTGTACGACGTGATACTGCGCCTCGATCCTGAGGAGCGGGCGACGCCGTCTGACATCAGCGGACTGCAAGTCCGTGGCGAGGATGGAGCACTCATCCCGCTCGACGCGGTGACCAAGGTCGAGGAGCGCAGCGGGCCGCGGCAGCTCAACCATCACAACCGTGTACGATCCTTCACGCTCTCGGCGAGTATGGCACCGGGCTTCACGTTAGGGCAGGCAATCGATTCGTTGACTGCTGCCGCAAACGAGGTGCTCCCTCCCGGGAGCACGCTCGATCTCGCGGGTGAGTCGCGCGAGTTCCGCGACGCCGGCGGCACGTTGTACTTCGCGTTCGTGCTCGCGTTGATCTTCGTATTCATGGTGCTCGCCGCTCAGTTCGAATCGCTGCTCCATCCATTCACGGTCCTTCTCGCCGTGCCATTGGCGGTCACCGGTGCGCTGGGAGCACTCTGGCTTGCCGGCTCGACGCTGAACGTCTACAGCCAGGTCGGCATGATCCTGCTGATCGGGTTGGTGTCGAAGAACAGCATTCTGCTCGTGACTTACGCCAACGACCTGCGTGCCAAGGGGCAGGCCGCGATCGAGGCGATGCGCGAAGCGGGACGTATCCGCTTGCGTCCGATCCTCATGACATCCGTGGCGGCTGTCTTTGGCGCGCTGCCGATTGCGTTAGGGCTCGGCGCAGGGGCGGGAAGTCGGCGCCCGTTAGGCTACGCGATCATAGGGGGGTTGATCGTGTCGACGCTGTTAACGCTGTACCTCGTCCCGGCCGTGTTCGTTGTGTTCGAGAAAGTCCGGGGCCGGCGCACGGCCGCGCGGCCCGCATTTCATCCGGTCGCAACATCCGCGACTGCAACAGTGGAGGCGCAGTGAGCGCTCATAGATTTTCGCACTCGATCCTTATCGCGTCGCTCGTAGCGGGCGCGGTTCTTCCTTCATCCGTGCGCGGCCAAGCCAGCCCAGCCGCGCCCGTTGTCGGTCTCGCCGAGGCACGGCGTCGCGCTGCGATGGTGGATCCGGATGCGGTCGTGGCACGCAGCCGCGTCGCGACAGCGTCATGGGAGCGGCGGTCGGCAATGACAAATCTGTTCACGCCGACCCTAACGGGAGGCGTGAGCTACATCCGGTTCTCCGAGCCATTTTTCAATTTCGGGACGGGCGCGATCAGCCCTAACGCGACGTCAGCCACCCTGGAAGCGCGCTACACCGTGTTAGGGGCTGGGAAGCTCGGGACGCTCAAGAGCTCGCGCGCGTCGCTGGAAAGTGCGGAACTGAACGAGACAGCGGCACGTTTCCAGACCGCGCTGGCGACCGACGCAGCATATTTCGCTGTGTTGGCTGATCGTGAGCTTGCCCGTGTCGCAGCGGATCGTCTGAAGCGCGCCGAGGAGCAGTTTGGGATCGCGCGCGTCCGCGTGCAGGCGGGTGAAGCGATTGCGTCCGACTCATTGCAGCTCTTGCTCGAAGTGACCAGGGCACGTTGGGGAGTCCTCAGTCGCGACTCAGCGCTTGTTACCTCAAAGCTGCGCTTGGGGAATCAGATTGGCTTTTCCGGTCCTGCTGACGCGGCCGTGATCGACAGTGCGCTGCCTCCGCCGTTGCCGTTTACTGAAGAAGAGGCAGCGCGCGAAATGCGCGCGCGCGGTCCCGATGTGGAGGCTGCGCGAGCCGATGAGCGACGCGCGGACGCTGTGCTCCTTGCTCAGCGCGAGCAGTATCTGCCGCAGCTCTCGTTAGGATATACGACAGGTGCCTACGACAGCCAGCTGTTCCCATCAGCGCTCAAGCGGTCACAACTCGCCGTCACCGTGTCGTTACCGTTCTGGGACGGTGGCCAACGCGAACTGGCGGTCGCGCGGCTCCAAGGTGACCGCAACGTCGCGCGAGCGGTCCGCAACGAGCGCGAACGCTCCTCCGCAGAGCGCATGTCACACGCGTACCATGGCTATCTCACGGCACGCGCCGGGATTGAGCTTGCACAAGTCGGGGTCGCTGTCTCGACCGAGACCTATCGCGTGCAGCGCGCGCGCTATCGCGAGGGCGCGACTACGATCCTGGACTTGCTTGAAGCACAGGTCGCATTAAGCGAGGCGGACGCCGGGTTGGTACAGGCTCGCTTCGCGGCGCGGCTGGCACTGGCACAAATCGAGGCCCTGTTAGGCAGACGAGTTGTTGACGCACCGACCACTGACTAGACCGAACGCTGAGGACCAAATGAGAGGTTCACCCGAAATCCAAGACGAGCGCGGACCGGCACGGCGGCGACCGCTTCTTATCGGCGCGGCGATCGTCGCTGGTTTGGCGCTCATCTTCGCCCTAACGAGAGGAAATGGCGATGCGGCGACGGCGCAGGAGGGCGCTGGTGGTGGAGGCCCGCCCGGCGGAATGCCGCCAATGCCCGTTGATGTCGACACCGCGCGGCGGCAACCGGTAGTGGATGCCGTGCGCGCCACTGGTCGCATTGAGGCGGTACAGGCGATCGAGCTACGACCGGACGAGCAAGGGCGCGTGACTGAGCTGCTGTTCCGCGAGGGACAATACGTGACGCGCGGGACGCCGCTCGTTCGTATTGACGACGCGATGTTGCGCGCATCCGCTGAGCGCGCGAAGGCAGATCGCGACCTTGCGAAGCAGCAGCTCGATCGTGTTCGGAGACTGCGCGCGCAGAACGCGTCGTCCCCTGCCGATTTGGAACGCGGCGAAGCAGCTGCGCGCAGTGCAGAAGCAGCGCTCGCGATGCTCGAGCTGCAGATCGAGCGAAGCATTGTCCGCGCGCCGTTTTCTGGTGTGCTGGGGCAACGTTTCGTGAGCACCGGGGACTACGTGACGACGGCGAGCAGACTCCTAACGTTGCAGACCGTCGATCCGCAGCGAGCCGTCATCGAAGTACCCGAGCGGCACGCAGCGAGTCTGGGCCCTGGGCAAACTGTCGAGTTCACCGTCGCTGCTCAGCCGAACCGTGTGTTCCGGGCGCAAGTTGATTTCATCGATCCGGTCGTGCAAAACGAAAACCGCACGATCGTAGTGAAAGGTCGCGCCGCGAATCCAAATCGGTTGCTACGCCCCGGCATGTTCATCGAAGCGCGGCTGGCAACAGCGACGCGTGCGAACGCGATTGTGGTGCCGGAAGACGCTGTGCAACCGCTGCGGACAGCGAACATCGTGTGGGCCGTTACTGACGGAAAAGCGAGTCGCCGAGTCGTCCAACTCGGAGTTCGCTCGCAAGGCATTGTGGAAATTGTGACCGGCGTGAAGGGAGGCGAGCAGGTTGTCGTAGGTGGGCTCGAGCGCATGGCTGAAGGAATGGCGGTGGCGCCGCGACCGCGCGGTCAAGCGACCAGCGACACGGCACCTGCTGTCGCCTCGCCCGCGCCGGAAGCAAAGAAGCCGTGATCCGACCGTTCCGGATCGCAACCCCGCAGATCCGTTGCCAGGATCTGCGGGCTCAGTAACTCATCGTTATCCTCGTTCACCGTTAGGTACCGTGAATCAACCTGATCGCGCGGAACGTTTCCGTCAATTGCACTCGCTACGACCGCTGGTCCTGCCTAACGCATGGGACGCAGCGAGCGCGCGTGTGATCGAGCTCGCCGGCGCCGCGGCCATTGCAACCACCAGCGCTGCCGTTTCATGGACCTATGGCCGACGCGACGGTCACGGGATGCGTCGCGAACAGATGCTCGAAGTTGTTCGACGGATCGTGGAAACCGTCGACGTTCCCGTTACGGCCGATGTCGAAGGCGGTTATGGAACCGGTTCACTGCGCGACGTGGAACAGACAGTGCGCGGAGTGATCGCAGCAGGCGCAGTTGGCATCAATCTGGAAGATTCGCCCGGTGAGGGAGAACCGCTCTTAGCGGCCGAGAGGCACGCCGATCGCATCCGCGCTGCGCGCGAAGCGGCGCAGACCACTGGTGGCGATGTGGTCATAAACGCCCGCACTGACGTGTACCTCATGCAGGTCGGCGCTCCGGAGACATGGTTCGACGAAACCGTCCGCCGAGCCAACATTTATCGGGCCGCTGCTGCTGATTGCATTTTCGTTCCTGGCGTCGTGGACGGCCCTACGATCGCAGCGTTGGTGCGAGCGATCGATGCGCCACTGAATATCATGGCCGGGCCTAACGCCCCATGTATCACGGAGCTGGGCACGCTTGGCGTTGCTCGCGTCAGCCTGGGGCCGCGTATCGCCGAAGCGGCCCTGGCGACGGTGCAGGCGGCGGCGCGTGAGCTGCTCGGCAGCGGCAGCTATCATGCGCTCGCAAACCGTCTGGAGTTCGCAGAGGTTAACGCCATGTTCAAGCAGGGCTCGTTAGGTGAGTAGCCTTGGGCGACGCGCCTAGCACGCGGCGACTGATTCCGCGTCCGCGATAGTCAGGCGTAGCGAACATCCGTTTGATCTCAGCCGTTGTGTATACGCATGATTAGGTCGGATAGCGCTTGGGTCGTCACAGCGTAGTCTTGCGGACATGAGCCGGAGAGACCGTGACAGAAAGGAGCGAACGCTAGCGTGTCCCTCACTACACAACTACCGCCAGTTCGCTGGGGCGTTTTCGGCACCGCCAACATCGCGCTCAAGAAAGTCATTCCCGCGATGCAGCGCAGCACACTCTCCTCCATCGTCGCGATCGCGTCGCGCGATCGTCAAAAGGCGGAGGAGGCTGCCCGCTCGTTGGGCATTCCGCGTGTCTACGGTTCCTACGAGGAGCTGCTAGATGATGCGGAGATCGAAGCGGTGTACAACCCGCTGCCTAACCACTTGCACGTTCCCTGGTCGATCCGGGCTGCAAACGCCGGCAAGCATGTGCTCTGTGAGAAGCCGCTCGCGCTGACCGCTCAGGAGGCGCGCGAGCTCAATGCCGCGCGAAAGAATACGGGCGTGCAAATCGCCGAGGCCTTCATGGTGCGGGCGCACCCGCAGTGGATCAAAGTCGTGCAGATGGTCCACGGTGACGAGATCGGCGAATTGCGGCTCATCGCCGGGCACTTCAGCTACTTCAAGCGTGACGCTGATGACATTCGCAGTCACGTGGAGTACGGCGGCGGCGCACTGCTCGACATCGGCTGTTACCCCATCACGCTGTCGCGCTGGATCTTCAACAGCGAGCCGGAGGCTGTCATCGCGCTGATTGAACGCGACCCCGACCTCGCAATCGACCGCCTAACGTCGGCTCTGCTGCGCTTTCCCTCGGGACAGGCGTCGTTTACATGCGCTGGGCAGCTCGTGCCGTATCAACGGATGCACCTATTCGGGACACGTGGTCGCATCGAAGTCGAAATTCCGTTTAACGCTCCGCCCGAACGTTCCTGCCGCGTGTTTGTGGACGATGGCCGCGATCTGACAGGTGCCAGCATTCAGGCGCTCACGTTTCCCGCTGTGGACCAATACACGTTGCAAGGCGACAGGTTTTCGGAAGCGGTACGTGGCTGGGCGAGTGTTCCTGTCGGTGTGGACGACGCTGTTGCCAACATGGCCGTGATCGATGCGCTATTCCGATCAGCGGAAACACAGCAGTGGGAGGCGCCGGCCGCGTTCGCGTGAGACGCGCTAGGCTACGGCCGGTAGTCCGGCCATCAGGCGCAGGAGTCCTTCCTGGGTGGCAGCTTCGCGCGGCAATTCGCCAACAAGGCGTCCTTCGCGCAGCACCAGGATTCTGTCGGACAAACTCAAAATCTCTGGCAGTTCGCTGGATATGAGCAGGATGCCGGTCCCTTGCGCGGCAAGCTCCCTAACGAGTCCGTGGATTTCTGCTTTGGCACCGACGTCCACGCCGCGCGTCGGCTCGTCCAGGATGAGCACGCGGGAGCGCGCGGCCAGCCAGCGCGCGAGCACGACTTTTTGCTGGTTGCCGCCGGAAAGGCCGGCGACGACGGAGTCGATATGTGGCGCCCGAACCCGCAGTCGCTCGAAGAACGTCCGCCCCTGAGCACGTTCTGTCGCGAGGCGGAGCCACGTTAGGTGCGCCAACTGCCTGAGCGTCGCGAGTGAGATGTTGTGCAGTGCGCTTGCTGAGGGAACGATGCCCTGCCGCTTGCGGTCTTCGGGGACGAGACCCAGGCCACGCCGAATCGCATCCCGCGGACTATGCAGGTGCGCGGCACGGCCGTCGATCGTTAGCTGTCCGCGAACGTTAGGATCGAGTCCGAAGATCGCGCTAGCGAGCTCTGAGCGTCCTGCCCCAACCAACCCAGCCAGGCCGACGACCTCTCCGGCTCGCAGCGAGAACGAGATGTCCTGGAATCTGCCGGCAGACGACAGCCCATGGGCCTCGAGCACTTCTGTTCCGACGGCCTGCCTCGTTAGGTCAGGGAAGTACTCGCTGAGAGGCCGGCCGATCACCAGTTGTATGAGCTCGTCTTGCGACAGTTCGCCGATAGGTCGTGTGGCCACGTGCCGCCCGTCGCGTAGCACGCTCACGGCGTCACAAATACGGAAGATCTCCGGCATGCGGTGCGAGACGTAGATGCAGGTCACGCCGCGTTGCTTCAAACGCGCGACGAGGTCGTAGAGTCGCTCAGCGTCCGCCTGGCTCAAGCTGCTGGTCGGCTCGTCGAAGACGATTGTGTGTGCGCCGCCACCGACCGCCGCCGCGATCTGCAGCAACTGCTGTTGCGCCACGGTGAGCTCGCCGACCGCACGGGACACATCGAGGGTCGTCCCGATTTCGGCGAGCATGGCGCGAGCGCGCTTCGCCATCTCGTTAGGCGATACGAGCCCGCGTCGCGTCGGCAGCGCGCCCAAACACAGGTTCTCCGCGACCGATAGGTTCGGGCAAAAGGCAAGTTCCTGATGCACCATGCCGATCCCCGCCAAGAGCGCATCGCGCGGACCCGAAAAGCGTCGCGCTTGGCCATCGAAGATGAGCTGCCCCGCGTCAGGGCGATGGATCCCGGCAAGAATCTTCCCGAGTGTGCTCTTTCCGGCGCCGTTCTCGCCGCACAACGCGTGGCACGTTCCAGCGTCGATTTCGAGTGTGACATCGCTGAGCGCCGTAACGCCCGGGAACGTCTTGGTGATCCCCTCGAAGCGAACGGCTGCGGCCATCGACGTTAACGCTGTAGGTATTCGGCAGGGACGTCGCTAAAGCCCCAGGCTTGCAGCTGGCGCGCCCAGTCGCCAAGCGTTTCACGAGTCACCCTAACGAGCTCCATCGGAATGATCGTGGGAACGTCTTTCTTGTGGTGCAGCTTGTCGACGATCGTCTGGACGCCCACGTAGCCCCACTGATAGACGGGCTGCGCGAGAAGGACCGGAGCGATGCCCTTGTCGACGTACGCCAGTTGCGCAGGCAGCGCGTCGACGGCGACGACTTTGATGCGCTGCGGATTGATGTCGGTGAGCAGCGTCTGCGTGAAGAGCGGCCAGCCACCGATCATCGCCCAGCCGCCAATCTCGGGATACGCATTGTTCACGCGCACAACTTCGCCGGCGGCGTCCTGCGGCGTTTCGATGTGATTGAAAGTGCCGATGACTTCGATGCCCGGATGCTTTGCGGCTTCTTCACGCGCGCCTTGCACACGCCGCTGTAGGTTCGGCGCGTTCTGGTTGCCGGCGAGGATCGCGACGTTGCCTTTCCCACCCATGAGCGTCGCCAGCTCTGCCATCGTACTAGCCCCAGTCTTTAGATCATCCACGCCGTAATAAGCGAAGCGCTTGGAATCCGGCGCGTCACTGTCGAACGTCATGACGGCGACGCCGCGATCGACAGCGTCATTGATTGCTCCGTTAACCTTGCCTGCGTCGGAGCAAGAGATGAGGATCGCGTCCGCACCGTCATTCACAGCTTGCTGAATACGCTGAGCCTGCACCTGGCCGTCTTCCTGCGGCGGTGTGAGCCAGAGCACCTCGACTTGCACGGTGCCGCTATCCGAGATGGCTTTCGCCGCAGCCTCTGCCCCTGTACGCGCGGCGAGAAAGACCGGGTTGCTGGAGCTTTTTGCGATGACAGCGATCGTGATCGTATCGTCTTGTTTCGCGGTACCTGCATCCTGACCGCCGCCACACGCCATGGCGCTTGCGATGACAGCAACGAGTGCGTGTCTCCAATCCAGACGATTCTGCATTGATTGCTCCTGCGCGCGGAGTCCGCGTTAGGTGTGTGCGCCGCGTAGTCGCCGCGCGGCAAGTCGCGTGCTCCATTGGTCAACCACCACGGCGATAATGATGGCGGTGCCGATCACGATCCACTCGTAGTTCTGATCGAAGTGCAGCGTGCGGATGGACTGGCGGATCAGGACGATCAGGAGCGCGCCTAACGTGGCCCCCAGCGCGCTGCCGCGGCCCCCTGTGAGGCTCGCGCCGCCAACGACGGCCGACGCGATGACGTACAGCTCGTAGCCTTGCGCATCGCCCGACGACGTGGAGCCGTAGAAGCTCGCACCCAAGAAGGCGGCGACGCCTGCCGTGAGCCCTGAGATCGCAAAGACCCCGATCTGAATACGGTTGAGCGGAAGTCCGGCGTAGCGGCTTGCTTCCAGGTTGCCACCGAAGGCGAAGACGTGGCGCCCCATCACGGTGCGGCGCAAATAGAGCGTCCCCAGCAGCGTGGCGAGCAACATGCTCAACATCGGAACGGGGTACAGACCACCGGGGAGCCCTAACGAGGCCTTTGTTACCGCGGTCAGCGTCGGAGGGACGAGGATGCTTTCGGCTTGCGTCGCTACAAACGCGATGCCGCGAAGAATCCACATCGTGCCTAACGTGATGATGAACGGATGCACGCGCAGCCCCACCACAAGGGCGCCGTTGGCGATGCCGCAGAGCAGCCCGACGCCCGCGCACGTGACGAAAGCAAGCGTCACCGTGGCGAAATCCCCCATTGGCCCCATGGCGCGGAGCAGGATCGCCGCGCTCACGCCAGCCAGCGCGTAGATCGATCCGACCGACAGGTCGATCCCACCCGAGATGATCACGACGGCCGCACCGATCGCCATGATGGCGAAGAAGCTCGCGTCGGTCGCGGTCTGGATGAGCGTGTATGAATTCCAGAAGTTGTTGACAACCTCCCCTGTTCGGCGATCGACGTGCGAACCTGCCATCGCCGTAAGGAGCAGCGCGACCAAGACCAGGACGACGATTAGTCCGGCCTCTTGAGCACCTGACAGCTTTCTAAGTGCGCTGCGCATCAGCCGAGGCGAGCGGCCCGGTGCGCGGCACGAAAGCGAGCATAGGCCGGCTCGTATTCGATGTGCGCGCTGGCATCCGGCGTTTCCAACGGACCGCGCACGAGCGTCGCACGCGTTGCCTCAGACAGGTCGCGAAACACTCCCGCACCAACGGCAGCGAGCAACGCTGCTCCATAGGCGGGACCTTCTTCGCGGGCTACGGTGCGTACCGGCAGGCCACAAACCTCCGCTTGCATCTGACGCACAAATCGGTTGCGCGCGCCGCCGCCCGTCAACAGGAGATAAGGCGGAGCGAGGCCCAACTCGCGCAGGATCGTGAACGAGTCGCGCATGGCAAAGCACACCCCTTCGAGAACTGCTCGCGTTAGGTGTGCCCGAGTGTGTGCGAGACTCAGCCCAAGGAACGCCCCGCGAACTGAGGCGTCGCGGTGCGCAGTGCGCTCTCCCTGGAGATAAGGGAGAAAGGTCACGCCTCCAGCACCACGCGGCACGCCAGCGGCCTCCGCATTGAGCTTATCGCTGGCCAGTTCCGACCCGGCGAGGTCGCGGGCAAAATGCTCGCGAAACCACGAAAACGCTCCGCCGGCTGACAGCACTACGCCCATCACATACCAGACATTCGTGGCGACATGACAAAAGGTGTGTGCTCGAAGGCCCGGATCGACGCGCGGCTCAGCGGTTGGTGCCAGCACGGTTCCGGACGTTCCCCAGCTCGCGACCGCCTCGCCGGGAGCTACGACTCCCACGCCGGCAGCGCCACAGGCGTTGTCGGCACCACCACCGACAACCGGCGTACCTTCGGTCAGGCCGCTCGCTCGTGCCGCGTCGCCGCTTACTCGGCTCAGGACCACGGCTGACTCTCCCACGTGAGGTAGCAGTTCCAGCGGCAACTCAACCGCGTCCATGATCTCGCGACTCCACCGAAGCCGCGCCGGATCGTACATCAGCGTGCCGGATGCATCTGATGGCTCTGTAGCGAGCTCACTCGTTAGGCGCAGCCGTATGTAGTCCTTGGCCAGCAGCACTTTCGCGAGGCGGGCGAACGCATTGGGCTCGTGCTTTCGCAGCCAGAGAATTTTAGGGAGCGTGAACCCCTCGAGCGCCGGATTGCACACCAGGTGGCGCAGGCGGTCCTCGCCTCCGGCGCGCTCTGTTATCTCGCGGCATTCGTCGGTCGTGCGGCCATCACACCAGAGGAGAGCTGGCCGGATGACGCGCCCGGCAGCATCGAGAAAGACCGACGAGTGCATCTGGCCAGATATCCCGACGGCAATCACGCGAAAGTCTGCACCTTGCAGCACACGACGGATCGACGCCAGCGATGCTTGCCACCAGGCGTCCGGGTCCTGCTCAGCCCATCCGGGATGTGTCGTGGATAGCGTCAGCGGTGTCGTCGTTGTTGCAGCGACATCACCGCTGGGCGTCACGAGTATCGCTTTGACCCCGCTGGTGCCGACATCGATTCCGAGTAACACCTCGCGCGCGGAGAGCACGTCAGCGCACTCCGAGCAGAATCTCCATCATCAGCTGATCGAGTTTTTCGTACGAGTACCCTTGCCGGCGCATCGCATCGAGATCAAACGACTGTGCCTTGAGGGAACGCGCGCGGTCGGCGCTGTACACGATGCTTGCTGGGCTTTCGCCACCGCGCGCGCGCAGTTCGCGCAGCAGACCCTGTATCTCGGCATCCGCGTTGAAGCGCTTGACTTTCTCCTTAAGGACGAGATAGGTGCGCATACTGCCTAACGCGAAATCCCACACGCCGTCTTCGTCTTCCGTGCGATAGGTGTGGCTGTCGAAGTGGCGCATCCCTGGCCAGTTGGCGTCTTCCAGCACCTTTACGAGAAAGAACGCGGCTTTGGGATCGTCGCTGCCAAAACGCAGGTCCTGGTCGAAGCGACCCGGCTTCTGCCCATTCAAGTCGACGTGAAAGAGTTTGCCGGCGTCCAGCGCTTGAGCGACAGCATGCGAGAAGTCGAGGCCCGCCATCTGCTCGTGCGCAACCTCGGGGTTGAGCCCGACCATCTCCGGGTGATCCAGCGTGTAGATGAACGCCAGCATGTGGCCTGTCGTGGGGAGGAAGATATCACCGCGCGGCTCGTTAGGCTTGGCCTCCAGTGCTACCTTGAGAGTGTAGCGCTGCTGCAGGATGTACTCGCAGATAAAGTTGAGCGCCTCGCGATACCACCGCAGCGCCTCGCGAGGATCCTTGGCTGCGTTTGTCTCCACTCCTTCGCGCCCACCCCAGAAGACATACGTCTCCGCCCCTAACTCGACGCCGAGGTCGATGGCGTACATCGTTTTTTGCAGCGCGTAGGCGCGAACGCGCGGATCGGAGCTCGTGAACGCCCCGTCACGGAAGACAGGGTCGCTGAAAAGGTTCGTCGTCGCCATTGGAACACGCATACCGCTGTCCGCCAGAACCGCCTTGAACTCGCGGACGATTCGATCGCGATCGGCGGCGGCTGCCTCGCGAGGCACGAGGTCATTGTCGTGCAAGTTCACGCCGTAGGCCCCAAGCGCCGAGAGTTTGCGCAGCATGCGCGCGAGCGGCATGGGTGCTCGGACCGCATCACCGAAGGGATCGCGCCCTGGATTCCCGACGGTCCAGAGACCAAACGTGAAGTGGTGTTCAGGCTTGGGTGTGTAGCTGTCCTGCGTCGCGTAGTGAGTCACGGTAGCTATCAACTCGTTAGGTGGGCAAGATGACTAAGGTTTTGCCACACGCGCTGGCTCCAGTCGCGGGACCAGTATGTGAATGACAAGAAGCGCGACGAGGTACGTAACGCCGCAGACGGCGAAAATCGCGCTGTAGTCGCCGTTGGTTGCATCGAGTAAACGACCTGTTGCCCGCTGAAAAAGCATGCCGCTCATCGCACCGGCGAACCACCGATTCCAATGACTGACGCGACGGCCTTGCGTGGAAACATGTCGCTCACTGTCGTGAATAAGTTGCAGGACCACCATTGGTGCGCCGCCGCAGCGACGCTCACGAGGGAGACGGCGAGCCACATGCCGTCGACCGAAGGGGCAACCATGGTTGGAACGATGCACAGCGCGGCGACAAGGAGCGCCGACTTACGCGCGCGGTTTACGGTCCAACCGCGCGTGAGCAACGCGCTCGACATCCAACCGCCGCCAACAGAGCCGACATCGGCAAACACATAAATGACGACGAGCGGCGCGGCGAGACCTGCCAGCTTCACACCGAAGTTGGAATCGAGGAATTTGGGGAGCCAGAAGAGATAGAAATACCAGACCGGATCGGTCATCGCCTTGCCCAGCAGGAAAGCCCAGGTCTGACGGTAGCCTAACAAGCGGCGCCATGGCATCGACCCTGGTTGCTCGGGCGGATCGCTGCGAATATGGGCCAGCTCGGTCGGCGACACACGCGGATGTTCCTCGGGCTCGCGGTAGAGCAGGAGCCAGAAGGCGAGCCAGACAAAGCCAGTCGCGCCGGTGATAATGAACGCCCAGCGCCAGCCTAACGAGAGAGCGATCCATGGGACGATGAGCGGCGCGATCACCGCGCCGACGTTGGTCCCGGCGTTGAAGATCCCGGTAGCGAGCGCGCGTTCCTTCTTGGGAAACCACTCGGCGACCGTCTTGACGGCGCCGGGAAAGTTGCCCGCCTCTCCGGCACCAAGGAGTGCGCGAGCGAAGGAGAAGCCGGCGACGCTGCGCGCCAGCGCGTGCCCCATCGCCGCGAGACTCCATACAATGATTGAAAGAGAGAACCCCCTACGCGCGCCGACCCAGTCGACCACGCGACCCATGACCAACAACCCTACACCATAGGCGAGGCTGAACCATGAGACGATGCCGCCGTAGTCCGTCTCGCTCCAGCGCAGTTCCTGCTGCAGAGTTGGAGCGAGGATGCCGAGGACCTGGCGGTCCATGTAGTTGATCGTTGTAGCCGTGAAGAGCAGCGCAACGATCGTCCAGCGATAGCCGATGCGCCTCGCGGATGCTCCCGCAACCTGCCTAACGCTGGACTCGGCCACTCGCTTCGCCTGCCATCAGCGCTTCGACTTGAGCGACTGTCACGCGGTTGAAGTCGCCGCTGATCGAGTGCTTGAGACACGCGGCGGCTGTTGCGAACTCCAGCGCCTGTTGATCGTCGTTGTATGTGCACAGGCCGTAGATGAGACCCGCCGCGAACGCATCGCCGGCACCAACGCGATCGACGATATCGCTGATCTCGTACGTTTTGCTCTGCAGGAACGCGCCGCGCGTGGCAAGAACGGCGGACCATCCGTTGCGATCGGCGCTATGACTTTCGCGCAGCGTAATCGCCTGCCGCTTGAGGTTAGGAAATGCATCGAGCACGCGCGTCGCGAGCGCGCGGTACTTCGCGGTCTCGAGCCTTCCACTTGACACGTCAAGCGCGGCATCGATGCCGAGCGCTTTCTGGCAGTCTTCCTCGTTTGCAATACCGACGTCGGCGAGCGCGACGAGGTGGCGCATGACTTCGGGCGCCTTTTTGCCATAACGCCACAGGTTTTTGCGGTAGTTGTAGTCGCAGGAGACGACCAGCCCCTTGGCACGCGCAGCGCCGGCGGCAGCCATCGCGAGCTCCGCCGCAGAACCGCTGACAGCGGGCGTAACGCCGCTCACGTGAAACCAGTCGCCGGCGGTGAAGATGTCGCTCCAGTCGAATTCGTTAGGCCGAGTTAGCGCAAAGGCGGATCCTGCCCGATCGTACGTGACTTTGGACGGCCGCTGGTTCGCGCCGTTTTCGAGGTAGTAGACGCCAAGCCGGTCTCCCTGGCGCGTGATTGCACTCGTGTCTACGCCGAAGCGCCGTAACTCTGCCACGCAGGCGTCACCGACCTCGTTCGGCGGGACGGTGGAGACGAAGCGGGCTTCCACGCCGAACTGCGCCAGCGAGACAGCCACATTGGCCTCGGCACCGCCAAACGACGCCTCGAGCACGTTGCTCTGAAAAAGGCGCTCGAATCCCGGTGCTTTCAGGCGCAGCATGATCTCGCCTAACGTGACAACGCGCGTCATGCCGGCTCTCGCCTCGCGGCGCGCGCGATTTCGCTCGCCTTGCGCGATGCATCGCGAATGCTGTCAAAACGACGCTCGGCGATCCAATCCGCAGGCGCCATCCACGACCCGCCGCACGCGAGAACGCGTTTGAAGCCGAGGTAGGTCGCGAGGTTGCTCGCGTTGATGCCACCGGTTGGAATAAAGTCGATATCGGCGTAGGGCGCGGACATGGCTTTGAGGTATGGCAGACCGCCGATCGGTTCGGCCGGGAAGAACTTCAACACGCGCAGGCCCTTGTCCAGCGCGGCTTCGATGTCCGTGGGCGTACAGACGCCTGGATAAACAGGCAGCCCGTGCGTTAGGCAGTAGTCGACGACGCGCGGATTGAACCCCGGCGAGACGACAAACTTCGCGCCCGCGGCTTTCGCCGACGCCGCTTGATCAGTGGTGAGCACGGTTCCGGCCCCGGCCAGGAGATCCGGGAATTCCGCGCTGATGCAGCGCAGCGCTTCCGCCGCCGCGGACGTGCGGAATGTGATCTCGGCGGCGGGAATGCCGGACTCGGTGAGCGCCCGTGCGAGCGGCACCGCGTTCGCGGGATCGGCAATGACGAGCACCGGCACAATCCGCGACCGAGCCAGGGCCTGCGTAACGGCGCTCACTGCAAACGCGGGCCGTTGGAACGCGTGCCTAACGCTTCCCAGATGCCCTGCAGATACATCGCACCAAGCGCGCGATCGTGCAGCCCATAACCCGGGCGGCCATCTTCGCCCCAGATCATACGTCCATGGTCTGGGCGCATGGGGCCCTCGTAGCCGATGTCGTGTAAGACGCGCAGGACTTGCACCATGTCGACGCTACCAAAGCGCGAGGGATGCGCGGTCTCATGAAAGGCTCGCTCGCCTGTCACGCGGATGTTCCGGCAGTGCATGAAATGGATGCGAGAGCCAAGCTGTCGGATCATCGCCGGCAAGTCGTTGGTAGGCAGCGCTCCTAACGAGCCGGTACAGAAGGTAACTCCGTTGGCGGGACTATCGACGAGACTGATCAGGCGCTCGAGGGCGGGGCCGTCGGTGATGATGCGGGGCAGGCCAAATATCGACCAGGGAGGGTCATCAGGGTGCAGCGCGAGCTTGACGCCTGCCGCCTCGGCCGCCGACGCTACTCGCGCGAGAAAATATGCCAGGTTTTCCCAGAGTTGCTCGGCGTCGACAGCGCGATACGCGGCGAGGAGCTTGCCTAACGCATCACCGTCATACGCACCGGCCCAGGCCGGGAGCGCGAGCAGGCCGTGCGACAGATCGATCTGCTCCATTGCGCCATGGTCATACGCCATGGTGAACGAACCGTCCGCCATGCGCATCTGCAGCGAAGTGCGCATCCAGTCGAAGACCGGCATGAAGTTGTAGCAAAGCACCGGAATTCCCAGCACGCCCATGTGCGCGACGCTGGTGCAGTAGTTATCGATGAAGCGGTCGCGTTCCGGGCGGCCGAGCTTGATGTCCTCGTGCACCGGAATACTCTCGACGACCGAAAAGCGCATCCCAGCAGCTGCGACGTCATCGCCGGCGCGCTGTAGTCTCTCGGTAGGCCACACATTTCCCACCGGAATGTCGAAGAGTGCGGTCACGATGCCTTGCACACCCGGGATCTGACGGATGTTCGCTAGGGTGACAGCATCCTGCGGCCCGAACCAGCGAAAGGTCATGTACACAAGGGCACCGTTCAGCGGTTGTCGGCACTGGGCCTAACGTCGCCATAGCCCGACGCTCGTTGGTCCAGTCGATACGCCTCCTTGGCGAGCTCGTACGCCAAAGCACGCGCCATCGCGCGTGCGTCCTGCATATCGATGACATGCCGCGCTACGAGGCCCGCAAGCCAGTTCGCGTCCACACGGCGCGACAAGTCATGCCGTGCTGGGATGGAACAGAAGGAGCGCGCGTCGTCACTGAACCCCGCGGTGTTGTAGATGCCGGCGGTTTCCGTGGTTCCGCGCCGGTAGCGCGACATCCCCTCGATGCTGTCATGGAACCACCATGGAGGTCCGAGCCTAACGGCCGGATAGTGTCCCGCGAGTGGAGCCAGCTCGCGCGAGTAGGTCGACTCGTCGAGCGTGAAGAGGATGAGGCGGAAGCGCGGATCGTTGCCATAGGCGTTCAGCAACACCCGGAGGTTGTGCGTGAAGACGATCGGCGCCGGGATGTCAGCGCCGATATTGGGACCAAATCTGTCGTACAGTGGCTGGTTATGGTTACGAACGGCACCCGCATGCAACTGCATAACGAGACCGTCCTCAGTGGCCATCCGCGCCATCTCCATGAGCATATGTGCTTCGAAGCAGCATTCGTCGGCAGGGCCGGCGTCGCCTGTCAATGCGCGTTGAAACAGTCGCGCTGCTTCTTTCGCGGACACAGGCTGGCTGAACGGCTCTTCGACACCGTGGTCCGTCGCGGTCGCTCCCATGGTCCGAAAGAAGGCGCGGCGGCCTTCGAGCGCACGCACGTAACTCGCGTAGTCGGCTATCTCTGAGCCGTGCACGTGAGAGAGCTTCGCGAGCTCCTCGCGAAACCCGGGCGCCGCGATCTGCAGGAGGGCGTCGGGTCTAAATGTAGGAATGACGCGCGCCTTCCAACCTGACGCGCGGATTGCCACATGGTGCTCCAGCGAATCCGTCGCCGCATCGGTTGTCGCTAGGACTTCGATATTGAAACGCTCGAACAGCGCGCGCGGGCGGAATTCCGGTGAGGCGAGCTTCTCGAGCACTTGGTCGTATATACGTTGAGCTGACGCGCCGTCGAACTTGTGGCGCACGCCGAAGACGTGGACAAGCTGATAGTTGAACCAGATCGCGGTTGGCGTCGCGCGAAAGAGGTAATAGTGGTCACCTAACAGCTGCCAGATGGCACGCGGGTCGCGCTCGACATCGCCGCCATCGCGCGGAACAACACCGAGACGCTGCAGGGGAATACCTAACGAGTACAGCATGCGCAGCACATAATGATCCGGCAGGATCATCAACGCCGTAGGCTCCGGGAACGGGCTGTCGTCGGCGAGCGGCTGTGGATCCACGTGCCCATGCGGACTGACGATCGGGAGCACCCGCGTTTCGTCGAACAGCGATCGCGCGATCCGCCGCACGGCGGCGTCGGCGTCGAAAAAGCGATCCTCATGCAGCTGAAGATCGATCAACTCGGCTTCGCTCAGTGTCGCTGCCATGGTGCCTAACTAAACGCCGCTGAACACGCTGAAACCGCCGTCCACCGGAATGACGACACCAGTGACAAACGACGCCGCATCGCTGCAGAGCCATTGTACCGCGCCAATCAGTTCCTCCGGCTTTCCGAAGCGAGCCATCGGCGTGTGCTGAATGATGGCCTCGGCGCGGGCCGTATAGCTCCCATCGCCGTTCAACAGCACAGCACGATTCTGCGTCGTTACGAAGAATCCTGGCGCGACAGCGTTGACCCGCAGCGCGCCACCGTACCTGCGCGCGAGATCGACGGCCAGCCAGCGGGTGAAGGAATCGACCCCTCCTTTCGCGACGGAGTAGCCTAACACGCCGCTCAATGCGTGACTTGCTGCCATCGAGGAGATGTTGACGATGCAACCAGACCCGTGTCGCGCCATCACCTCGCCAAAAATGAGCGCAGGGATCAGCGTACCATGCAGGTTGAGCCGCAACACCTCATCGGTGGCGTCAAGCGGGACTTCGAATACGCTGCGGGTGTCGTTACGCGCGCGAGTGACGTTCCCGCCAGCAGCGTTCACGAGGATATCGATGCGCCCCCACGCGGCCAGGAGCTGATCCCGTGCCGCGCGCAGCTGACTTTCGTCCAGGACGTCAGCGGCCAGGGCGGTCGCCTCACCGCCTGCGTTGCAAATCTCGTCGACCTTGGCCTGCGCGGCGTCATGTCGACGGCCAAGGATCGCAACCTTTGCGCGGGCACGAGCGAGGCCGGAAGCGAGGTGGCCGCCTAGCACGCCGTAGCCGCCCGTTACGACGGCAACACGACCGGCTAACGAGAACGGATCAGCTGACACGCGAGGCTATAAGGTCACTTGACGCGCGGAGTATGGCGCCGGCGCAGACGTTTGGCGAGTCGCCGGCAGTGCAGCCAACCACCAATGCGGAGCATCGAGTATGTCGCTCCCTCCCGCTCATTGGTTGGTGCACCGGGGCGCAGCTATCGCGTTCAAGGCCCGCGTTAGGCGTGCACCGGCTGCCGCGCGCCAGCGTGCTCCAAACTCAGCATAACGACAAGGAGCAGGAGCAAGGCGGCGACCTGCGCGATTCCGCCCACCCACAAGCCGACGAGGATCGTCCCCAAGCAGCTGACAGCTGCCGCAAGACGCGACCGGCTGGACGCGCATGCGTTGGGAGTCCAGTCGGGACGTGGGATCCACCTTTTCTGCCCCAGGCGTGAGCGCGCAAAAGAGCGTGACGCCCCGAGTCAAGCGTCCAAAACGAGTCCCCTCACTGGGTTGTGCAGCGAGGTGTTAAGGCTCAGATTGTCGACTGCGTTGCTGGGACGGGGCCGAAACAGCGTGGTGCGAAGCCATTACGAGGTGCCAAAAAGGCGTGAGTCAGCAGCAGGTATTTCGAGACGGTATCATGGATATGATCCGGCTGCGAGAGCAGCGGTTCCACGAGCACGCGTATCTGTTCGTGCTCGCGGCGCTCGAGTACCACCAGGCGAGGCTCGCTACGCGGAGGCACATCGACGGCCGGGAACTTGCGCTGGCTTGTCGGGATCTTGCCATCGAGAGATATGGGGTGCTGGCAAGAAGTGTGTTGGAGCACTGGGGGATCCAGCGCTCCGCTGATATCGGCGATGTCGTGTTTACGCTGGTAGAACTCGGCTTGCTCATGAGTCAGGCGTCGGACAGGCGGCTGGATTTTGTCGACGTATTCGACTTCGACGGGGCGTTCGGGGAGGAGTATCCCTGGAGTACGGCAAACCTATCGCAATAGCCTAACGACCTGGTGGCACTATCGATGACAGGAATTGGAGGTACAGTGGCTCAAATCGGGGAACTGCCCGGCTGCCGGAAATGTCAGAAGGGTACGCTCCTCCCGATGAGCGACTATGGGCGCGATGGCGCCCCAATCACGTTCAAAGCGTGGGTGTGCAACAACCCGGATTGCGGCTTCAACATCCGGATCGACAACGGCGAGCTGAGCTACGGCCGAGCGTTGGGGCAATCGACGAAGTAAGAGCGCTTCGCCCGTCCTAAGTCTGCCGCCGAGGCACTCTCCGATCACGTAACTCATGGCCCTGCGCGTCGTGACGGCAGATGATGCAGCACGACGCGACGCCGCGGCCATCGCGGCTGGTATTCCGTCGCGAGCTTTGATGCAGCGCGCCGGGATTGCCGCCGCCCATGAGATCGCTCGGAAGTATCGCGACCGCCTAACGAGCGGTGTTGCAATCTATGCCGGTCCCGGCAACAATGGCGGCGACGCATGGGTCGTCGCCGGAGCGCTCGCGGCCGTAGGCGTCGCAGCGAATGTAAGAGCGCTGGGTGAGCCGCGCACTGACGATGCCAGAGCCGAACGAGCGCACACGTTGGCCTCGTGTGACGTGCGCGATGTGCACGGTGCGGAGACCGTCGTGGTCGATGGTGTCCTCGGTACGGGTGCGCATGGCGCGCCACGCGGCGAAATCGCGGGCGTTCTCGAGGCGATGCGCGCCCAGCGTAACCGCGGCGCTGCGCTCGTGGCACTCGACGTCCCGTCCGGTCTCGATGCAACAACGGGGGATGACTCGCACGCGCTCGTCGCGGACCTAACGATTACTTTCGGCACGATCAAGCGCGGTCTCCTCATCGCGCGGGCGGCGGCAGGGGAAATCATCGTTGTCGACATCGGTCTTGGCGTGCACAACGATCTGGATGACGCGGCGGCAGCGCTGGTCCGAGGGGAGGACGCGATGCGTGCGGCACCACCCTTTGCCGCCGACGCACACAAAGGAACGCGTGGCCGCATCGGCTTTGTCGGCGGTGGCGAAGGGCTGGCTGGGGCGACCGTGCTGGCTGCAATGGGCGCGCAGCGCACCGGCGCGGGCATGACTCGCTTGATCGTGGAGGACGTCAGTTTGCCGGCAGTGCAGGGAGCCGCGATCGCTTCCACGGCGCAGCGTTGGCCTTCCGACGATGCTGCGGCCGAGGGGATCGCGGAGTGGGCGCACGTGCTGTGCATAGGACCGGGTCTCGGCCTAACGAATGCGTCGCGCAACGCCATGGAACGCATGCTGGCGAGCTCGTCTTGCCCCGTAGTTCTCGACGCGGACGCCCTGACGCACGCCGCGCGACACATGGATTCCGTGCGCGGCCTACTTGGCGATCGCCCGTGCGTACTTACGCCGCACGTCGCCGAGTGTGCGCGCCTAACGGGGGAAAACAACGAGCGCGTTGAGCAGTCGCGCTTCGATGTCGGCCTCTCGCTCGCGCGTTCTCTCGGAGCCGTTGTCCTGCTTAAAGGGACGCCCACGGTGATCAGTGCGCCCGACGGCCGCGTTGCCGTGAGTGCAACCGGTAATCCCGCGCTCGCGACAGCCGGCAGCGGCGACGTTCTGAGCGGCATCATCGCCGTCCTTTTGGCGCAAACGGGCGATCCGTTCCTCAGCGCCAGCGCAGGCGCTTGGGTACACGGCCGAGCGGCCGAGCTACTCGCCGCGAAGCGCGGCGTGAGAGGTGCGATACTTGACGACCTGCTCGGCGAGCTGAGCGACGTCTGGCGCGAGCCGCTGGCGCCGCCGGAGCCGCCCGTGTTAGCGCGGCTACCGCGCGTAAGCACAGCCTAACGCATGACCGAAGGAGCACACACGAAAAGGGCGGCCGAGCACACGCCGCTCGGTCGTGGCAGCGAGTTCGACATGATCCGCGAGCTCGAGGCGCGCTGGGGGCGGGCAGCGCGCGGCCTCGGCGACGACGCCGCGTTGCTCGACGCGCCAGCCGGGGAGCAGCTCGTTGTGAGCACCGACGCGAGCGTCGAAGACGTGCACTTTCGCCGTCGCTGGCTCACCAGTGGCGAAATCGGATACCGTTCCGCGATGGCCGCGATCAGTGATCTTGCCGCGATGGGCGCACGACCGTTAGGCATGACCGTGGCGCTCGCCCTGCCGCAGGACTGGACCAGCGACTTGGGGCGATTGGCCGACGGGATCGGCGAGGCGTCACGCACTGTTGAGTGCCCAATCCTCGGCGGCGATCTTTCACGCGCGGAAGCGCTGCACTGCACGGTCACCGTCGTTGGCGCCACGGCACACCCGGTCCGCCGGTCGGGGGCGCAAATCGGAGACGTCGTATATGTAACAGGTCTCCTCGGCGGTCCCGGCGCGGCGCTGCGTGCGTTAGTGCGCGGGAGTGATCCCGCGGCGGCCCATCGTGACCGCTTTGCCCGACCGAGCGCGCGAGTGCGTGAGGGTCTCTGGGCCGCGACGCACGGCGCCAGCGCGATGATCGATCTTTCGGACGGGTTGGTCAGCGACGCGGAGCATCTTGCCGTCGCCAGTGGAAAGCACCTAACGATCAATCTCGACCTGTTACCTGTGATCCGCGGTTGCGAGCCGCGCGACGCGGCGCACAGCGGGGAAGAGTACGAGCTGTTGTTCACCGCTCCCGGCACCCTTGACGTCGCCGACTTCATGCAGGCGTTCAAACTTCCGCTGACGGCGATCGGCCAGGTGTCCCAAGATGCAGGACCAGGCGGAGTGACGTTCAAGACCAGTGGCGCGCGCGTTGACCTCCCAAAGGGCTACGATCACTTTTCCCGGTGATGCGAACACTGCTTGTCGCCCTGACACTTTTTGTGCTCACGCCAACGCTCGGGACGCTGGTGATCCTTTCCGGGCTACTCGGCGTGCGCGATCGTCCTGGGGGCGTTTTCGACTGGGCACCTCGATTCTGGTGTCGCGCCATCCTCTGGGCGGCTGGTGTGCGCGTCAGCCTGCATAACGTGGAGCGTATGCGCCACGACGAACCGCGCATTTACGTCGTGAGTCACGTAAGCTGGTTCGATATCTTCACGCTCGCGGCGATCCTTCCGTACTACAAGTTTGTTGCGAAGGCGGAGCTCTTTCGCATTCCAATTTTTGGCCGCGCCGCAAAGGCGGCGGGAATGATCTCGATCGAGCGCGACAATCGGAAATCAGCGTTTGCGTCGTACGACCAGGCGGCGGGCCAGATCCGACGCGGGGCATCGGTTGTCGTGTTTCCTGAAGGAACGCGGGGTCGCACCTACGCGATCCGACCATTCAAAAAAGGGCCGTTCGTGTTCGCGGTTGCCGCGCAGGTTCCGCTGGTGCCGTGTATCCTTCACGGCACGATTCCGATCCAGCCGAAGGGATCATTTCGCATCCAGTCAGGGGTCGTGGATGTGCACTTTCTTGAGCCGATCATTACGAGAGACATGACGTATGAGGACCGCGATCGTCTTGCGCGCGAGACCTGGCAACGCATGGCCGATGCGATGGAACGCGAATACGCGGTGACCAGCGTTGCGACAGACCGGGATCTGGCCCCGGCCCGACCCTGACCTTCGACCTTTTCGAACTTGTCCACGATCGCAGAACTGACCGCCCGCGAAATCCTCGATTCTCGAGGGAATCCGACCGTAGAGGTCGATGTGACCCTAACGAGCGGTGCGGCTGGCCGCGCAGCCGTACCGAGCGGTGCGTCGACGGGGGAGCATGAAGCGCTGGAGCTGCGCGATGGCGACGCCAAACGATACTTCGGCAAAGGCGTGACCACGGCTGTGCGCAACGTCATCGACGTGATCGCGCCCGGACTCGCCGGTATCGACGCGACAGATCAGATGGCAATCGATCGTCGCATGATCGACCTTGACGGAACGCCTAACAAGGCCAAGCTCGGCGCCAACGCGATGCTCGGTGTGTCGATGGCCGTCGCGCGAGCAGCCGCCGTGGAGGCAGATCTGCCGCTGTATCGCTATCTCGGTGGGCCGCTCGCGCGTACGATGCCTGTGCCGTTGATGAACATTCTGAATGGCGGAGCGCACGCTACGAATACTGTCGACTTTCAGGAGTTCATGGCGGTTCCTGTAGGCGCCGACACGTTCGGCGAGGCACTGCGCATGGGGGCGGAGGTGTTCCATTCGCTCAAGAAGGTGTTGATCAAGCGCGGCCTGGCGACCGGAGTCGGAGACGAGGGAGGCTTTGCACCGGACCTACCTAACGACGAGGCAGCACTTACGGTCATCATCGAGGCGATCGAAGCCGCAGGTTACGCACCGGGCACAGAGATCGCGCTGGCACTCGATTGCGCGGCGTCTGAGCTGTTCGACAAGAAGTCGCGCAACTACACGTTCAAGAAAAGCGCAGCCGGCACACTCACGTCCGATGGGATGATCGATCTCTATGGCGCATGGCTGGAGAAGTACCCGATCGTGAGCATCGAGGATGGTCTCGCCGAGGATGATTGGGACGGGTGGGCGGCTCTAACGGCGAAGTTAGGCGAGCGCGTGCAGCTTGTGGGCGACGATCTCTTCGTGACCAATACGGAGCGACTCGCTCGCGGCATCGAGTCGAGTGTGGCAAATGCGATCCTGATCAAGGTGAATCAGATCGGCACGCTCACGGAGACGCTGGAGGCGATCGACCTCGCGCGCTCCGCCGGGTATCTCTCGATCATTTCGCACCGCAGCGGTGAGACGGAAGACACGTTCATCGCGGATCTCGCGGTGGGCAGCGGGGCAGGGCAGATCAAGACGGGTAGCGCTTCGCGCACGGATCGCGTGGCCAAGTACAATCAGCTGCTGCGCATCGCGGAGCAGCTGGGTAGTGCCGCCGAGTATCCAGGTGGCGCGATTTACGGTCTCGAATAACGCGTGGCTAAGTCGCGTGGACGGCTCTCCGCGAAACGCGCGTTAGGAGTGCTCGCCGCGTTAGGCGTGGCGTATTTTGCTATCGAAGGCGGCGAATACGGTACGAGCGACTTGATCCGCCAGCGCATGCGCAAGCAGCGGCTCCGGTCCGAGATCGATTCGCTGACGCGGCAGATCGATTCGCTGGAGAACTATCGCAAGCAGATTCTCAGCGACCCCGTGCTTCAGGAGCGTATCGCCCGTGAGCAGTTCGGGATGGTGAGGGGCGATAAGGAGCTGGTGTACCGCTTTACCGATGCGCCGTCGAAATAGTAGCGCCGATTCCGCCCACCCCTGCCCAAAGCTGTGAGGTAAGAGCTGTCCGTTTCACAGTTTTCAGGGGAGACGCAAGGACGTCGTCACGTCTGAACTCATTCCAGAAACACTCACAGCTCTTCCCTCAAACCTTTGGGAAGGGTTGGGGCCTCCCACGTTAGGCAAGTACCGCCTCCATTCTTGTTCGCATTGCCGCATCGGGCATCTGCCCTCGCGCCGCGCCCATGTTCTCAGCGGCGTGATGCGCCTTGGTCATCCCGGGAATTGCCGCCGTCACAGCTGGATGCGAGACGACGAACTTGAGCGCAAATTGCGCCCACGTTGTGCAAGCGATCTCTTTGGCGTAGTCCGGGAGTGGCTTGCTGCCTAACGCCTGAAAGAGACGGCCGCGGCCAAAGGGTAGGTTGATGAGTACGGCAACACCTTTGTCGAGCGCCAACGGAAGGACGCGCGCATCGGCGTCGCGCGCGTCCAGCGCGTAGTCGACCTGGATGAAGTCGAGCTTCTCGCGGTTCATGATCTGCTCGAGCTCCGGATACTGCCTAGCTGACGACGTCGTGACGCCAATGAGTCGGGCCTTTCCGGCCGCTTTCCATTCGCGAAACGTGGCGAGCTGCGTCGCCGTGTCGTTCAGGTTGTGAACCTGCAGGAGGTCCATCTTTGGAGTTTTGAGCTTTTCCAAGGAGGCGTTCAGGCTTTGAATGCCTGCTTCTTTTCCTTCTCGACCAACCTTTGTAGCCAGGAAGACCTTGTCGCGCGCGCCGAGCTCGGCGATAAGTGTTCCGAGAACACTTTCGGAGTTGCCGTACGAAGGGGCGGTGTCGACGACCGTACCGCCAGCATCGAGAAATGCCTTGAGCGTCTCGCGATACGGCGCCAACTCTGCGGGATCGGCGCTCGCGCGATAGTTCAGTTAGTCGCTCCATTCTACGCTTTACCTTGGCCACTCGTTGCGGGCAGCCACGGCCAGTCCACCGTTTTTGCCGATGTAGTAACCTAAGATCAAGGGCAACTACAATCCGGATGTGTCGGAAATATAGGGATCAGACGGATCACTTCGCCTTCATTTCTTGTAAGGCCCGTCTGGACTCGGAGCGGAGTCCTGCCGACGCATAGAATTCGATCAATCCGCAAAGATCCGACTTATCCGGACAGCAGTTGCTCTTGACGTTTGCCCTATGAATTCGGGACGCCTGCGAGATAGATAACTTGACCGGATATTGCGCTGCTCGCTGGTAGCAGCAGCAAGTCGATCGCGCTTACGATTTCCTCCATTGTCGTTAGGCGCTTGACGGGAAAGACCGAGACCATCTTCTCCAGCTTCGCCTTGGGGACGCCGCGGATCATGTCCGTAGGTGTGGGCCCGGGTCCAATCACGTTCACCGTGATGCCGAATTCGCGAAGCTCTTTAGCCATGACCCGCGAAAGTGCTTCCACCGATGCCTTCGACGCGACATACGCCGCTTGTCCCTCGTAGTTCAGTGGCGTTGCCACTGAACTAAAATTTATGATACGGCCATACTTGTGTTTGCGCATCAGGAGCGCTGCTTCGCGGCTGATGGCGTGGGTGCCACAGACGTGTGTGTCCAGCATTCTGCGCAACGACGACACTGGAGTGAGCAGCACGTGGTTCATCGACGCGACGCCGGCGTTGTTGATCACGACGTCGAGCCGACCAAAGCGTCGCGTGATCTCGCCAAACAGCTTCTTCACCTGCTCCTCGCTCGTCACGTCCGTGTCGAAGTGGACGTACTGCTCCGACGCCGGCTCCCAATCGAGGGGCTTGCGACTGCAGCCGATCACGGCGTAGCCGCGCTCGAGCAACATCTGGGCCAGATGCCGTCCCACGCCGGTGCGCGTTCCTGTGACCAGCGCGACGGGGGTCTCTGCGTCGTTAGGCAATCGTTGGTGAACGGCGGCGCCTACCTGGCCGCGTCGAGACGAGGAGCAACGGGGTAGAGGAAGCGGTGACGCGCTACGCCACCGTGCATGACCTTCTCGAATTTGCACCCCATCGCGCTATAAAGCAGGTTGGCTGCGCGGTTCGCCGGATCTACGTAAAATGCGATATCGCGCACTTTCCGCGCGCGCAGGTCGGCAGCCATCGACTCGATGAGTCGCACCGCGATGCGCGATTTCCCGCCTTCTGGTACGACATTCTGAAAGTCCGGTAGCACCGCCATTGACAACGCTTCAGCCGCTCCGTCGAGCAACGCCTTGTCGCCCGTTGCGTCGTTATGGTCCCCCATGATGCGCATAACGTACAGCACATCACGCAACCGTCGCGGATTCATGACAACCGTGCGTCCCACGCTCCACGCCACCGCGAAGAAGTGCCCTTTCAATCCGCGTGACATGAGATCGAGCGGCCGGTCCGTGTACGATAGAAACGCAACGACACGGCCCCCCGAACGGCAGACGAGGCAATCGTACAGTCCATCTTTGAGCAGCTTGCTGTAGTACACGTCGCGCACGAACGCGGGGCCCATCTTCGCCACCGGGCTGTCACCCAGAAACTGCTCGTGCAAACCGGAAACCGCTTCAACGTCGGGGCGGTTGCTTGGGTCCATCCGCTCGATGACTGCGGGTGCTGTCACGCCTGTGCGACGGGAAGTTTGTCCTGACGCCGGATCTTCTTGAAACGTTCGTTGACGAGCGTATCCATCACGACGCGAACCTTGGTAGGCACCATGTACGGCTGCAGTCGTCCTTTGCAGTGCTCGATCACCTTGCGTTTGAACTCGAGGTCGGGCATCGGCTCGCGCAACTGCGCGACGGCGACGACCACATGTCCCAGGAGCAAGTGTGGCTCGCCGCTCACGGCGACGTCGATCACGTTAGGCAGCTCCGCGATCACCTTCTCGACTTCGGCGGGGTACACTTTCTGTCCCCCGACATTGATGATCTCGCTGTGCCGGCCGAGGATGCGCAGGTACTCGCCGTCCTGGATCACCGCGTCGCCGGTATCGAACCACCCTTCAGCGTCGAACGGGCTCGGATGATTGAGATAGCCGAGCATGGAGCACTTCGCGCGAATGCGCAGCGTGCCGTTGACGACTTTGGTTTCGTAGTCTTCGCCGCCCACTTTCACCATGAGCGACTGATTCGACGCCGACTTGGAGCGCAGAATCCCGAGCTCTGAAAGGCCGTAGGTCTGCTGCAGCGTCGCGTTAGGTAAAGCCGCGCTGACCAGTTCGAGCGTACGCTCCGGCATGACTTCGGTGCCGTACGTGATCAGCTTGAGTGAGGACATGTCGAACTGCTCGTAGGCGCGCGCCATGAGCATCAAGTTCAGGAAGGACGGCGACGTCGGCAGCAGTTCGGCGCGGTAGCGTTCAACGGCACGGCAGACCTTGGCCACGCTGCGGTCCCCTGGCGAAACAACGCAACCGAGGTTGCCTAACGTGTAGAAGAGCGTGTTGATACCGCCGATGTGGTCAAACAGGAGAAAGGTGATTGTGCGATAGCAGTGCCGCGGCTTGCGGAACTTCTCGAGCATCGGCGGGAGCGCGTGCAAAATGGCTTTGGGCTTTCCCGTCGAACCGGAGCTGAAAATCATAACGCCGGCCTGACCCGACGCCCGCAACTGCTCGAGCAAGGGATGGTTACGACGGAAGGTGGCCGGTTCGACGCGCGCGTTGTCCCCGGCGTCGATCTCGATGGCGAAATCGGTCTCCGCGATCTCTTTAAAGGCGCTGTGCTGCGCGCTCGACTCGCGCGAGAGTGGCACAAACACGCAGTTGAGTTGTACGAGTGCGAGCATGCACGTGACGGAGGCCGGTGAGTAGTCACCCGCGACAGTCACGACACTCCCGGGTTCCACAGCGGCTTCTTTCAGCCGTTCAAGCCAGTGTTCGTAGCCCTGCAGCAGGTCGCCATATGAGAACTCGCGATCATTCCATACGATCGCCGTACGCTCCGGCGCTTCACGGAATCGTTCGAGCTGCCAATCGATGTGCGATGTCGACATCTGCTCCGCCACCCGTTAGGCCGCCGAGACGGCCCGCTCGTCGCCAGTTAACTCGAGAATGTAGTCCGCCAGCGCATCGACTGATCGGAATGGACTCTTCTGCCGCGAGAGCGCCTGTTCACTCACCAGCGTGATATTGAGGTCATAGTCGCTAGCGAGCGTCGTCTCCAGGTCCGCGATGAACGAAACGAGCCGCATCGACGTGATCGCAGCGTTGTCTCCAACGAGCGGCAACGACGTTGTGGCGACGGTTGCGCCGTGTTCGTTCTGCTCATTCAGTGTTGCCTGGAGCAAGCCGGTCATCATGCCGATCAGTCGCTGCCTATCCATAAACCATAATCCTTAGCTCTTAGGTCTTAGCTCGTAGCTAGCTGATGTCGTCTTCGGCGCCCACACCGCCAAACCGCAGGACGTTCTGCAAGTGCACGATCTCACCGTTCTTGTTGCGTCCTTCGAGGAAGCCCTCTTCGAACAGACGACGGATCACTTCGAACGGGTTGCCATGACCACCCTTGATGTGCTTGAGCTTATCGGAGAGCTGCTCGAAGCTGAGCGGCTTGTCAGCGAGACTCGCGAAAACCTGACGATGCTCTTCGGTCAACACGTTCGATGTCATCGTGCGGCCGTGCTCATTCCCGAGAAATGTCTGATGCTCGAGCTTGAAGGACGTCGGATGAACTTTGAACGAACGCACTAACACGACTGCATCTGATTTCCAGCGGATCTCAGTGATCGACTGGAGTTGCTTCAGCAACTCAGTTCCCCACTTAAGACGCCGGCTCTGCAACTCGGTCTCATCAAATTCATCGGTCATCTCGGCCGATCGATGCTGCCAGAGCGTCGCGAGCATCGCCGCGCCGTCTTCCAGTTCGCGCGTCCCTTCGGCACCGGCATCGAGTTGTTGGCCCGTCATCGTCATGAACCACTCTTTGCCGGCGAGGCGCTGATCGCTTGCTCCCGCGATTCTACGCCCGCGCCAGAATGCGGAATCATGTCCGTTGCAGGAGTAGAAGCCCGCGAGGAACTTGTGATACCGCTGATATGCCGAGCGATAGGACTTCTCGTACCATTCGTGCACGGCGGGCGCGTCGTTAGGGTGCTCATACAGATAGTCGATCGCCGCGGCCGCCATCATTCCCGAGTATGTCGCGAGGTGGACGCCTTGCGAGAAGAGGGGATCGATGAAGCAGCCGGAGTCGCCGCACATGAATGCGCGACCCATGGAGAGGTTCTTCGAGTCGTAGGACCACTCGCGGAGAACGCGTAGCTCGTCTGTCGGCGTTGCCGTCGCGAGAATCTCGGTCGCTAACGGACACTTCGCGATTTCGCCACGATAGAAGGCCTCGGGGCCCATCGCGCGGATCTTTTCATTCGCGCTCACATCGGTCACGACGCCGACGCTGTAGACGTCGTCCTTGAGCGGGATGATCCACATCCACCCGTTTTCGTAGCTGACGGAGAAGATGTTCCCCTCGAGATCACCCTTGAATCGCTTGCCGCCCTTCCAGTACCACCACACCGCTGTGTTGCGGTAGTACTCGTCCCACTGACGCAGATTGTACTTGCGGCCGATCAACGCGCTCGCGCCTGTCGCGTCGATAAAGAAGTCCGTCTCGAGAGCACCGGATTGATCGCCGTTTTTCCACTGCAGTTGCACGGGCCCCTTGCCGTCGCCTAACTCGAACTCGGTGATCTCGTGCAGTTCGCGGACGTCCGCGCCGCGTTCCGCAGCGGCGTTTAGCAGAATCTGATCGAATTCGGCGCGCGTGACTTGATACGAGTGATCGAACGTCCACGGCGCCGTCTTTGGCGTCGCAAATGTGAAGGACCAGGGTGGGCGTCCACCGCCCCAGATGAACGTCGCCGCGCGCTTCTTGGTGAACTTCGCCGCGATAACTTTGTCGGCGACGCCAAGTCTCGTTAGGATCGACATCGTCCCGGGCAGCAGCGATTCGCCGATACGATAACGCGGGAACTTCTGGCGCTCGAAGAGAACCACTTCGTGGCCAAGCTTGCGCAGGCAGAGCGCAGCGACACTGCCCGCCGGTCCGCCCCCCGCGATAACCACGGGCTTCTTCTTAACCTCGGTCATTCAACAATCTCCTCTCTCCTGTAAGCTGCACATCTGACGGTATCAGTCATGAATTGGGCACTGGCGCAAACGTCGAAATAAAGCGGGGCGCTACCCTCAATGGGAACCGCCTTCAGTTGACGGGGCTCCAGTCATCGTGCTGCACGACCTCGAACCCGTGTCCCTCCACGGCAATCGCGGCCATGAAACCGCGCGGGGCCGAAACGTCGGCCAATTCCCACGCTTCAGTGTCGTTAGGGTCGGACGCGGCTTTGCTCAGACGTGCGCGCGCCGCGTCAGGCGCTGGAGTCACGTCGAAATCGTCGAGTGGGCGCGAGATCCCGTCGCCGCGCGCCTTCATGTAGGCCTCTTTACGAGTCCAGCAACGCAGGAACGCGTCGCGCCGCCTATCCGCCGGAAGCTGCTCGATCGCGTCGCGATCGCGCGGCGAGAGAAAACGCGCCGTGATACGCCGTACGTCGCCAGGCTCGTCGATATGCTCGATATCGACGCCAACTCGACGGCCGTGCGTGACGGCGACGAGCACGACGTCTCGTGAGTGCGACATGTTGAACTGCACATCCTGCTCCGGACTTGCGATCTCCGGCTTTCCCCGCTGCCCGTAACGAAAGACGATCTCGTTAGGCGCCACGCCGGTGATCCGGCCAAGAATCGCGCGTAGAAGCGCGTGGGCCACGACGTAGCTGCGGCGGCGATCGACCGAATCGAAGCCCGCGGCAATCGCGCGCTCTTCGGGTGACAGCATCGCGGCCAGGCGTCCCAGGGCCGACTCCACGGACTCACCCGGCGTGGCGAACGGCAAGCTCCTGCCGCCTTCCAAGCGCTGGAGGAGGGGAAGGCACCAGACGTTAACGCGCGTATCAACTGCTAGCTGATTCACGACGTTTACGCACCGCCGGCGCGTTCGATCGGTAAATCCGACCTACATGGGAGGGGGAGGGGAGGGGGGGGACCACAGCTGCAACATACCTCATGGACGAGACGGCGGCGCATAGGGCAAGATTCCTTCCCGTACGCCGCGCACCGCAGAGTCTCACGGCTGCAATGCGATCACAGCCGATCGGCAACCGATTCCCCAGAGAAAACCGCGATTTCGCCGTGCTGTCGATTGGTTTCGGTTGCGGCGGAACGGCTCTGCCGACGGCCTGCGCCTCAGTGGTTGTGGCACCACTTCCACAGCGTGGTCGCCCGCGCTGCAGGGCGTCAACACCGGTGGTGGCAGCACCACCCAATGGCTAGGGGCGCCTTTTGCCGCTGATACGTAGCGGCCGAACGACCCGCACCACGTTTTCGTGAGACGGATTCCGCCTGTTTGAGGGAATTGAGGTAAGCGAGGATCTCCTTTTGGCGCGAGGGCCGGAGGAGATGGCGATCGATCCGCGCGCGCATGACGTCTGGCTTGCGAATGGGGCCTCACCAGCGGCTATCCCGGCACGGGTCGCTCGCGTGCGACTGCGCTGACGCGCTCTGACTCAGCAGAGTTTGCGCCGTCTCTCCAGCGGAAGACACCGAAAGCCATCTACCTTCCAGAGCCCGCGTTGCTCGGCGCGGGCTTGCTCCTGCGCCGCGACGAAGGCATCCGCCCATTGCACGTTAGGTGGATACGTCAGCACGATCGCCCAGCCCTGTCGCGTCATCCACCAGTTGAGCATCGCGCCGCGGTGCCAGACGTAGGCAAGGAGACGACGGTAGCGGTCGCGCGCCTCGACGTCGGACTCGAGTTGGACTGTATCGCCGACTGACAGCATGGCCGCGAGACCGGCTGCTGCGGCGGAGCCGAAGGGCCGCTGTGTAGGCTCCGGTGAGTCGATGCCGATGAGCCTAACGAGACCGAGGTCATGACAGCGGATCGTGTCTCCGTCGACGATCCGTAGAACGACGCAGGGTGTTACCGCGCGGATCGGCGCACGCGGTCCGGAATCAGAAAGAGTTGAGTCAGGCGCCTGGCTGCGCACTACGGTTGTGCCGAATATCAGCCCTGCCGCCGCCAGCAGCTGCCTCATGGGTTGTGATTCGCGAGATGGCGTTCGATGCGCTTGTCCGGCACCAACCATATGACGACGACCACTACGTACAAGGCGCCGGAGATCATCGGGCTCACGTAAGCCAGGGCAATCGCCGCTATGTAAATCGCGATTGAGATCTTGCCCTTGAAATCGCTTCCTAACGCGACCGCCAAATTGGAGTCATTGCCATGGTGCGCGATCAATGAGCGCACGAGAATCGTAAAGGCGATGGCAGCGCCGAGCAGGACGATCCCGTACACCGCCACTGGCTCAGCGGCGAACTGTGTATCGCCCATCCAGCGTGTGACGAATGGCACGAGAGAGAGCCAGAAGAGCAGGTGGAGATTCGCCCACAGGATACGCCCGTTCACTCGCTTCACAATGTGCAGCAAGTGGTGGTGATTGTTCCAATAAATGCCGACGAAAATGAAGCTGAGGACATATGCCAAGAAGACGTGGCGCAACGGAGCCAATGCCGACCAATCCGCCGCGTGCGGCGCCTCTAGTTCAAGCACCATGATCGTGATGACAATAGCCAACACGCCGTCACTGAACGCCTCGAGCCGTCCTTTCGTCACGTGGGATCTCCTGCACAGAGGCCGTGGTACCTAACGAACTAACATATTGCCGTTCGGCTTGGTATTCTACCGACATGCGACAGCCAGCATCGAACGATCGGTCGCGAGACGCGGTCCCGACTAGCATCCCAAGGTCGGCGTGAGCTCGCGCTTTACACTGCTCGATGCCGCGGTGCTCGTGGTGTATCTCGCCGGCACGACTGCGTTAGGCATGTGGGTCGGTCGCAGACAGAAGGACGCCAGGGACTACTTCGTCGCCGATCGTGCGATCCCGTGGTGGGCTGTCCTCTTTTCCATTGTCGCGACCGAAACCAGCGCGCTGACATTCATTTCCATCCCCGGGTTGGCGTATATCGGGAATCTCGGTTTTCTGCAAGTCGCAGCGGGCTATATCATCGGGCGTGTCGTCGTAGCCTTCGCCCTCCTCCCGCGCTACTACCAAGGTGAGATCGTCACCGCGTATGCGTTGCTCGAGAAACGCTTCGGTCTTGCTACGCGACGCCTCACATCGATTGTGTTCATGGTCACGCGCGGGATGGCGGACGCCGTGCGCGTTTTCGCCACGGCGATTCCCGTCGCCCTGATTCTGGGTGAAGGTGTGCCTCGCGAGGCGGTCATGCCGGCAGCGATCGTCATACTCGGCATCCTAACGGTGATCTACACGTACCGCGGCGGGATGAAGGCGGTGGTGTGGACGGAGATCCTGCAAGCGTCCGTGTACCTGCTCGGCGGACTGTCTGCCATCGTGCTCATTGGCCGGGCTGTCGATGGCGGTTGGAGCGCTATCCTGGCGATGGCTGGGGCTCAGGGAAAGCTCAATGTTATCGACTTCTATACCGGACTCGATCGACCGCACACTGTGTTCGCGGGACTGATCGGGGGCGCGTTTCTCGCGATGGCGTCGCACGGCGCCGATCAACTCATCGTGCAGCGTTTGCTGTCGTCGCGCAGCCTGCGCGACGCACAGCGTGCCATCATCGGCAGCGGCATCGTTGTCTTCGTTCAATTCACACTATTCTTGATGATCGGCGTGGGGCTGTACGTGCTGTACGGTGGTCGCACCTTCCCCGCGCCTGACGCGATTTTCCCGACGTTCATCGTCGAACAGATGCCACCAGGGCTCGTCGGGCTGCTGATCGCGGCCATTGTCGCGGCAACGATGAGCACACATTCGGGCGCGATCAACTCACTAGCAGCGGCCACGACACACGACATTTACCTCCCGCTTACCAAACGGTCGCCTAACGACCCGCGCACGCTACGCGCCGGCAAGCTCTTCGCGCTCATCTGGGGAGTGGGGCTCACCGGCGGCGCGTTGCTGTTCAAAGAGCAGGGAACGCCCGTCGTCGTTGTCGCTCTTGGCATCGCCTCATTCACGTATGGTGGCCTGCTCGGCACGTTCTTTTTAGGGAATTTCTGGCCCCGGGCGATTCAGCGTGACGCCATCACCGGCTTGATCGTGGGTATCGCGGCGATGAGCTTCGTCGTCTTCGCTCGGCAGCTGTCAGCCGCTTATCCTTCGCTTGCAAACACTCTAGGCCCCCTGTCGCGTGTTGCATGGCCCTGGTACGTGTTGATCGGCACTACGCTCACGTTCGTCACCGGCATGTTGTCGTCATTTACGCATCCAGCGCCCACTGCGCCAGCCAACGTCGCACCAGTCACTGAACGGAAGGTTGCGTGATCGAACTGCTGCAAACTGCAATCGACTACGTCATCCACCTCGACAAGTACCTCGCGGCGCTTGTCGCGAGTGCGGGTGTGTGGACGTATGTGATTTTGGCGCTGATCATCTTCGCCGAGACAGGACTGGTAGTCACACCGATTCTCCCAGGTGATTCACTATTGTTCGCAGCGGGTGCGATCGCTGCAGCCTCCACGCTGAACATCGCAATACTGCTGCCGCTGCTCATCATTTGCGCGATCGCCGGAGATGCCGTGAACTATTGGGCGGGGACTGTATTCGGTGACCGCGCGGCCGCGGGAAAGCTGCCGCTCGTCAAGAAGGCGCACATCGATCGCACGCACGACTTCTTCGCGCGTCACGGTGGGAAGACGATCTTTCTGGCGCGGTTTGTCCCCATCATTCGCACCTTCGCGCCATTTGTGGCTGGGGCCGGCGCGATGTCCTATGCTCGGTTTGCGACGTACAACGTTGTCGGTGGAATCGTCTGGGTCAGCTCGATGCTGCTCGCCGGCTACTTCTTTGGTAACCTGCCGGTCGTACGCGACAATTTTTCAATCGTCATCCTTGCGATCATCATCCTGTCTCTTATTCCTGGAATCGTTGCCGTATTGCAGGAACGCGCCCGGATTCGGCGCAGCCGAGCTGAGTCGCTAGCCTAACGGCCTTGACGCGTCATTTCTTACGGGATACGTTAGCCATATGATCGCGCAGCAACGCCAGCATCGGCATCATGAGCATGTCCACGGCCCGGAGGGTCGCGGATGACGGCGTGATGCGTTCTGGTAGTTGATCGCGTAAGCACACGTTGGTTCTCTGCGGCCCGTTCTCTCTCTGGACGGGCCGTTTCGTTTTCTGACCACTTTAGCGCCGCGTCGCATGCTTCGTATCGCATTGCCTAACAAGGGTCGTCTGATGGAGCCAGCTCGTGTCCTACTCGAGGACGCGGGGCTCGACGTGCGGGCGTCGACCGCGCGGGCACTCAGCGCGCCGTGTGGCGACCACTACCAGGCTGTATTCGCGCGGTCGCAAGACATTCCGGAGTTCATCGCGGACGGTGCTGCGGACGCCGGCATCACTGGGTGGGATCTCGTGTGCGAGTCGACGCGGCCGTTGCGGGACCGGCTCGATGTTCGTTTTGGCGCGTGCCGGCTAGTACTTGCCGTGCCGGACGAAAGCGCTGTGCAAACGTTACAAGATCTGCAAGCGCGGCCGCGGGTGGCAACGACATTTCCTCGCCTAACGAGTGAGTACTTCCGCGCCAGTGGGCTCGACGTCCAGATCGTTCCCATCTCCGGGGCGGTGGAGGCTGCACCGCGTCTCGGGATCGCCGATGCCGTCGTCGATCTGACTGGAACGGGATCGACGTTGCGAGCCAACGGTCTGCGTGAAATCGCGACGATACAGCAAACGTCAGCCCGTCTTATCACACGGACCAGTGAACGCGACCCCGGCGTCGCACGCGAACTCGACGGCCTGGTCGCGACCTTGGAGTCCGTCGTCCGTGCGCGGGGGCAACGCTATCTCATGGCGAACCTCCCTCGCGCGGCGCTCGAGCGCGTTCGTGACGTGCTACCGGGGTTGAATGGCCCAACCGTCACCGAGATCCTCAACGGCGGTCACTTTGTCGCGGTACACGCTGTTGTTGCGGCGAGTGACCTGTCGCGCACTGTCGCGGCGCTAAAAACGTTAGGCGGCGAGGGTATTCTGGTAACCCGCATCGAGCGGTTGATGCCATGACACCTCTGCAGATCGCTGTCAGGGGTGTGCTGAACGAGCTCCCGGCGAACGTGCGTGCGCAGCTTACGGATCGGCGCGCAGCGATCGACGTCACTGTGTGTCACAGCGTGAGCGACATCATCGAGCGCGTGCGTTGCGACGGCGATGTGGCGTTACGCGCGCTCGCATTGACTCACGACAGAGCAGACGTCGCCGAACTGGAAGTGCCGCGCGAGGAGTGGGTAACCGCGTTAGGTGCGCTTCCGCCGGACGTTCGTGATGCGATGCAACACGCAGCCGACAATATTGCACGCGTGCACGCCGCCTGGCTTCCGCAGCACAGCGAGATGGAGGTCGAACCTGGCGTGCACGTACTGCGCCGTCCACTACCACTCGATCGGGTGGGTGTGTACGCTCCCGGCGGCCGCGCCGCGTACCCTAGCTCTCTATTGATGGGCGTGATCCCCGCACGCGTGGCAGGCGCGCGTGAGATTGTGGTCTGCTCACCGCCGTTGCAGAACGGCCGGCCCGCCGCGAGCGTCATGGCGGCCGCAGAGATTGCCGGTGCTACGCGGCTGTTCGGCGTCGGGGGCGCGGGAGCGATTGCTGCGATGGCGTTAGGCACGCTGTCCATTCCACGCGTCGACTGCATCGTAGGTCCCGGCAACGCGTATGTCACCGAGGCGAAGCTGCAGCTCACGCGCACGGTGCGAACTGATCTCCCCGCTGGCCCTAGTGAGCTTCTCATCGTTGCCGATGATAGCGCGGATCTTTGCGCTGTGGCTGCCGAGTTGTGCGCACAGGCGGAGCACGGCGCAGATAGCGCGGTCCTTGCCGTGTTGATTGGCGCGGATCTCACAGCAAGGCTTGAAGCGTCGCTCGTCACCGCGACGCGCGAGTTGCAGCGCCGCGATATCGTGCGCGCAGCGTTTGCCAGCCGCGGAGCGCTACTGGAGGCGCAATCGATCGACGAAGCGCTCGCCTTTGCGGACGCTTATGCACCTGAGCATCTGCTGATCGCGACGCGAGATGCCGCACGTCTCGCCGAGCTGCCACGCACCGCAGGAGCTGTGTTCGTTGGCTTGACGAGCTCGGTAGCGTTTGGCGACTACATCACCGGCGCCAATCACGTGCTTCCCACTTTGGGCTATGCTCGCACGCACTCGGGCCTTTCAACAGAGACCTTCATGCGCTGGACAACTGTGCAAACGGTAGAGCCGCTTGCGGCGCGGCGGCTCGCCCCTCTCACGAGTGCATTCGCTATTGCGGAGGGCCTGCGCGGTCACGCCGCGGCGGCTCAGCGCGCGGGAACCGTGCAATGACACGGCGTGCGCCTAACGTTGGGTTCGCCCCGCGGCGTGGTTTCGCGGCGTTGACGCCATATCTCGCGGATTCTCCAACGGCTCCGTTGCATCTGGCAGACAATACGAACGCGTTCGGTGTGCCGCCGAGCGCGCTGCAGGCGATCCAGGAGACGCGCCAGGCGGACGTCGTTGAATACCCTCCATCGTCCGGCCCGCGCCTGCGCGAGGCGATCGCATCGTACCTCGGCGTGCAGCCTAACGAAGTCGTGCTCGGCTGCGGCGCCGACGACGTCATTGACTGCTCCTTCCGTGCGTTTTGCGAGCCTGGTCAGCGCGTCGCCTTCCCGGACCCGACGTTCGTGATGGCGCGCTACTTCGCGCTGAGCAACGGTCTGACGCCGGTTCCGGTGCCTGTGCGTCCCGGCGGGGCGGCCGACGCAGCGGCGCTGCTCGCGACAGAAGCGGCCGTCGTCTACATCTGCGCGCCGAACAATCCGACCGGCTTGCAGCCGGCCGTGAGCGACCTGCGCATGCTGTTGGATCGGGCGAAGGGCGTCGTGATGATCGATGAAGCATACGCCGAGTTCACTGGCGAAACGTTGGTGCGGGAAGTGGTGCAGCACGCGCGCGCAATTGTCGTTCGGACCTTCTCCAAAGCCTTCGGGCTCGCCGGCCTTCGCATCGGCTACGCGATCGGGCCAGCCGCGCTTGTGCTCGAGATCGAGAAAGCGCGCGGTCCGTTCGCTGTCTCCAATGTGGCGCTGCGCGCGGCAACGGTGGCACTCGCGAACGATCTCGCCTGGGTCCAAGGTCGCGTTCAAGAGGCCATCGCGGCACGCGAGGAGCTCGTTAGGCTCCTGCGCGAGCGCTCATTTGCGCCGCTCCCATCGGCTGCGAACTTCGTTCTGGTGCCGGTGACTGACGCGCGACGCATCGCCGAGCGGCTGTCCCAGCGTGGGATAGGCGTGCGCGCCTTCACTCGTCTCACACAAATCGGCGACGCGTTGCGAATCACCGTCGCTCCTCTCGATGCGATGCGACGCGTGGCGGACGCCCTCGTCGAGGTTAGCCAATGAAGGCGATCGTCATGGACTACGGAGCCGGAAACCTGCATTCCATTACGCAGGCCTTGCAGGCGGCCGGTGCGAACGTCGTGCTGGAGTCCGAGGCGCGAAACGTCTTGCGCGGGGATCTCCTCGTCCTACCGGGCGTAGGTGCTTTCACGACCGCTGCCGACCGGTTAGGCGGCGCGCGCGCGGAAATCGCGGCGGCGCTGCGTGACGGGCACCCCTGCTTGGGTATTTGTCTCGGCATGCAGCTCTTGCTGGATCGTAGCGAGGAAGGGCGCGGTGCCGGGCTCGGAGTCATTCCGGGCGCCGTGCAGCGCCTAACGACTGTCAAAGTCCCGCACATGGGTTGGAACTCGGTCGATGCTGCCAGCGCACCGTTGGTGACCGCTGCTGGCCTCACCAGCGCGTACTTCGCACACAGCTTCATCTGCCACCCAATAGCGGAGAGCACGGTGCTGGCTTGGACAACGCACGAAACCGAGCGCTTCCCGGCTATCGTGCGCCACGCAAACACTGTCGGCGTTCAGTTTCATCCGGAGAAGAGCTCGCAGCCCGGTCTCAGATTCATCGCGGGTTTCTTGCGTGAGGTTGTGACATGATTGCAATCCCCGCTCTGGATTTGCGCGACGGGGCGTGTGTGCAGCTGGTCGGCGGTGACTACAGCGCTGAACGCGTGCGGTTGCCCAACCCCATCGCAGTGCTGCAAACGTGGGAGAGCTGCGGATTCACCAGAGCGCATATCGTCGATCTCGATGCCGCAACTGAGCGCGGTTCGAACGCCGCGGTTGTGCGTGATCTGCTCGGCGCCACGTCGCTGGAGATTCAAGTCGGCGGCGGCGTGCGCAGCGATGAAAGCGTCAACGCCATATTGGCCGCCGGCGCTCGTTATGCACTGCTTGGCACCCGAGCTGTCGAAGATCCGCTGTGGCTCGACGCGATCGCGCAGCAGCACCCAGGCGGGATCATTGTCGCGGTTGACGTGAAAGAGGACGTCGTCGTCTGCCGAGGCTGGAGCCGTTCGATAGCGCGCGCGCTCAACGACATCATCGCTGACTTGAACGCACTGCCGCTCGCCGGTGTCCTCGTTACGGCCGTGCACGTGGAAGGACAGATGCGCGGCCCTGACCTTAGCCTCACCGCGCGCGTCGCAGCAGCGTGCAAGTGGCCGGTTCTAATCGCGGGCGGGGTAGCGTCCCGGCGGGACCTCAACGCGCTTGCAGAACGCGGCGCAGCGGGAGCGATCATCGGTATGGCGCTGTACAGCGGCGCGCTCGATCCACGCGCGATAGCGAAGGAGTTTGCGGCATGAGCGACATTCTGCGCGAAACGCGGGAGACGAAGGTGCGTGTGGCGTTTGCGTTAGGCGGCGCGCTGCAGCAGATACGCACGACCGTTCCGTTCCTCGACCACATGCTCATCATCATGGGGCGCTACGCCGGGGCCGACTTGACCGTCGAAGCGTCGGGCGACTTGCGTCATCACATCCTGGAGGATGTCGCGATCACCGTCGGGGCGGCGGTCCGCGGTGCGGCGCCTAACGCGTGTGTGCGCTATGGACACGCTGTCGTACCGATGGATGACGCGCTCGTCGACGTCACCCTCGACATGGGCGGCCGCCGCTACTACCGCGGCCCGCTGCCTAGTGCACTCTACGATCACTGGATGCGGTCGTTTGCGGAGCACGCCGAGTGCACGCTGCACATTCGTGTGCTCCGCGGGAGTGATCGGCACCACGTCGTCGAAGCAGCATTCAAAGCGCTCGGCTTCGCGCTGCGTGCTGCGCTAGCTCCAGGCGAAGCCATCATGAGCACCAAAGGTGCTGTCGCGGTACGCGGATAATGTTGACGCCGCGATTGATCGTCTGCCTCGACGTCGATGCAGGTCGAGTGAAGAAAGGGACGCGCTTTCAAGACCTGCGCACGCATGACACGCCGGCGCGCATGGCGTCGGCCTATGAACGTGACGGTGCTGATGAAATCGTCTTCCTCGATATCTCGGCGACCGTAGCGGGGCGGGAGACGGTGCTCCACGATGTGCGAAACACTGCGTCTACGCTCTCCATACCGCTTACTGTCGGCGGCGGCATCCGCTCAGTCGATGACATCGCGGCAACATTGCGCGCCGGAGCGGACAAAGTCGCGATCAATACAGCGGCTGTCGAAGATCCGCAGCTTATCACAGCGTCGGCGGGCCGGTTTGGCGCACAGTGCGTCGTCGTGAGCATCGACGCGCGACGGGCCGAGGATGGTTGGCACGTGGTGACTCATGGCGGACGGCACGAAAGAACGCTCGATGCCGTTGACTGGGCGGCCAGCGCTGCGGCGTTAGGCGCCGGCGAGCTACTCGTGACGAGTATCGACCGCGACGGCACGGAGCTAGGCTACGACACGGAGCTCACGCGCGCGATCGCGGCGCGTGTGAGTGTGCCAGTCATCGCGTCAGGCGGTGCGGGACAGCCGGCGCATCTGGCCGACGCGCTGCAGCGTGGCGCCGACGCAGTTCTGCTAGCCGGCATCGTCCATCGCGGGCAAGAGACAGTGGCAAGCCTCAAGGCATATCTCGGTCGCGCGGGCTATCGCATGCGCGAGGTCGTGCAGGAGCAGCGCACGTATGCTTAACGTAGACGCGCTAGACATCGACTTCACCAAGGGAAGTGGTCGTGTAACTGTGGTGGCGCAAGATGCCGCGTCAGCTGCTGTCCTCATGGTCGCACATGCGGATCGCGACGCCGTTGAACGCTCGATCGAGAGTGGGGAAATGCACTACTTCTCCCGCACGCGCGGTCTCTGGCACAAAGGAGCCACGAGCGGGAACACACAGCGCGTCATCGCGCTTTCTCGCGACTGTGATGGTGACGCACTTCTTGCGCGCGTTATTCCGGCCGGCCCCGCCTGTCACATGGGCGCAAGGTCATGTTTCGGAGACGCTGCGTTTGACGCCGAAGCATTCAGCGCACTGAGTAGCGTTGTGCGCGCACGGGCGAGTGCGCCCGTGACTGGCGGCAGTTACACAGCCACCTTGTTAGGCGATCGCAACCGCCGTCTCAAAAAGCTCGGTGAGGAGGCGGCGGAGCTCATCGCGGCATGCGCGGACGAAGACGCGGCACGAGCGGCAGAAGAGGCGGCAGATCTCATCTATCACGTGGCTGTGGCATTGCAAGCCGCCGGTTCATCACTGGACGAGGCGCGCGCAGTGCTCGTTGCTCGGCGACGAGGTGACTAGTCGCCCGGCTCGCTGCGACGAAAACTCAAATCCCAGGCCAGCCAAACCGTGCGCGAAAATAGCTGCCGCTCTGGACAGCGTCTCGCGCTAGTGCAGCGCTTGGAGGCTCCGCGGCATCCTACACGTGGAGTTCCTACACTGCGCCCATACATATGATAAGCCGCAACCTGTTCGTGCTTTTGATGCCACTGGCCGTGGCCAACTCGATTGCTGGCGCCCAGAACCCGATCCGCCATCCGAGCGAGGCCGCGGAAGCACGTTTTGCTCTATCCCAGCCTGTGGTGCACTACACAATTCACGTCGACAGCGCGGACCTGAGCGCGTATCGCGTCGCCATGAGCATCCGCAACGCGCGCGATACGTTCCGGCTTGCTATGTCAGCGCACCCTGAATACGACGATCGATTTTGGCGCTACGTCGAAGACATACGCATCGAGTCGCCCGGAGCAGCCGCGTCGATTGTACGCGCCGACAGTTCTCTCTGGAACGTGCAGCTTCCCGGCGGTGCTGGGAAGGTGAGCTACCGAATCCGGTTGCCGACGCCGCCGGAACGGCCGCGTGCGGCGTGGCGCCCGTTTCTCTCGCCCACCGGTGGATTGTTCGGGGGACCGCACTCGTTCATGTACATCGTAGGGGCAACACTCGCCCCGGCGCATGTCACGGTCGAGCTCCCGCGCAGCTGGAAGGTTGCAACCGGCCTAACGCCGACATCTGACCCACGCGCATTCTTCGCCGCTACGTTTGACGTGCTCGTGGAAGGGCCCATTTTCGCGGGCAGCTTCATGGATTGGAGCTTCGCGATCGACGGCGTGCCGCATCGCGTTGTCTACTGGCCAGCGCCCGGTGCCGCGCGATTCGATACGACGGCCTTTGTCGATGGTGTTCGCCGCATGGCGGAACAGGCCGTCGCGATCTTCGGGCGACCGCCCTGGCGCGATTACACGTTCGTCTTTCAGGACAGCGCTTGGGGCGGCTTGGAGCACGCCAACTCAGTGACGTTAGGCGCAACGAGCGAAGCGCTCGCGCGCGATCCGCTGAGCACGCTCCCCGAAGCCGCGCATGAGTTCTTTCATGCCTGGAACTTGATGCGCATCCGCCCCGCCGAGTACCGCACCGTCGACTACCGCGTGCAACCTCCAACCGCTGGACTCTGGTTTAGTGAGGGTCTCACGATCTTCTACGCCGACCTCACAATGCGGCGTGCCGGACTGCGCACGTACGATTCGACACGCATCGCGCACACGGAAGGGCTCATGGTGCGCTACCTGGCAAGCCCGGGACACGCACGCTATTCCGCCGAGCGCGTCAGCCAAGTGGCGTACAACGCCGAGCCTGGCGCGTTAGGCGACTATAGTGCGAGCACGCACCTGCAAGGCGAAGTGCTCGGTGTGATCTTCGATCTCATCATCCGCGACGCGACGGATGGGCGTCGATCAATGGATGACGTGATGCGCCTGATGCTCGAACGATTCTCCGGCGACCGAGGATTTGTCGGACGTGATGTGGAGCAGGCCATCGAGGATGTATGCGGCTGCGACGTGACCCGCCTATTCGACGCGCACGTGCGCGGTGCTGGCGCGATCGATTTCGATCGCCATCTCGCGCTCATCGGTCTGCGGCACAGGCTGACCTGGATGACGCCGATGGGCCCGAACAATCAGCCACAGGTCGATCTACGGTTGTATGCCGTCGACGCACCGGCCCGTGGTCTCGCGCGGCTCGTACTCACCAATCCGGAAACTCCTTGGGGACGAGCGGGGCTGCATACAGGCGACCGGATAGTGAGCGTCAACGGCGCGCCGGCTCGCATGTGGATGGACTTCCGTAGCGTCTTGCAGCGACTGCAGATCGGCGATACAACGCGGATGGAAGTCGAGCGGGAAGGGAAGCGCCTAACGGCTACCGTCGTGGCCGCCCCGCTACAGCGCCCCGTCGTGCGGTTGGAGGAGATCCCTGGTGCGACGGCGAAGGCTGTGCGACTGCGCGATGCGTGGAAAGCGGGGCGGTAACGCTCGTCGCGCACCGCCCCGCATCACAGGCCTGCCTAACGCGGCTGTTCGACTGTCCGCAGATACGGCTTGTGCGTCTTGAATCCTTGTGGGTACTTCTTGCGCGCGTCTTCATCCGACACTGAGGTCGGAATGATTACTTCCTGACCTGGGCGCCAGTTGACCGGCGTGGCGACGGTATGCTTCGCCGTGAGCTGAACCGAATCGATCAGGCGCAGGACCTCATCGAAGTTGCGCCCTGTGCTCATCGGGTACTGAATCGTCGCTTTGATCTTCTTGTCGGGACCGATCACGAATACCGAACGCACCGTTGAATTGTCGGCCGCCGTACGCTTACCGGCCACCGCACTCGCGGGGAGCATGTCGTACAGCTTCGCGACTTCCAGCTGCTCGTCTCCGATCAGCGGATAGTTCACTTTGGCCCCTTGCGTCTCCTCGATGTCGACCGACCAACGCTTGTGGTCTTCGACGGGATCGGCGCTCAGGCCAATGACTTTGGTGTTGCGCGCGTCGAACTCGGGCTTCAGTCGCGCCATGTAGCCCAGCTCCGTCGTGCAGACCGGCGTGAAGTTCTTGGGGTGGGAGAAGAGAACGGCCCACTTGTCGCCGATCCATTCGTGAAAGCGGATCGGTCCTTCGGTTGTGGTGGCGCTGAAGTCGGGCGCTTCATCACCGATGCGTAGCGACATAAACGAGTCTCCTGAGCGTACTGGTGGCGGATGGTGCGATTGCCTAACGCGACAGCATAGGAACTGCCGAAATCTGGCCGACGGGAGCGAGTGGTGCGTCCGAAGGCCTCCCAAAGTAGCAGAGTGTAGCCGGCTCAGCGACTCGGACTTCCCCTAGTAGGGGTCGGCTGGACCGTCGCCGGGTCTGACTGTCTGGGCTCCGGAACAAGCGTATTCTGCGGACCGATCCGCCGCGGCCGCCGCGACGCTTGGGGCCAAAAGCGACGGAACAGGGACGCCATGTTTGCTCGTGTTCCAGCTCCTCGGCCATGCACGATAAGAGCCAGACGTTCGCGCCAACGACGGCTTGCTCGTGGCGAACGGCTGGTCAATCGAGCCCTGCTGCGGACGACGGCGTCATTGTCTGCAGGCGGAGTCGAAGCGCGGCATAAGCACGCCAGGGCCTCCAACGCTCGGCAACTGCCCTCAACGCGCACCGGCTCGCGACTCCCGCAGCGCGTTGCAGCTCCCGATCCGCGACGAGCGCGTCGGGCCAGTACAGCGCGCGCATCACGATTGTTGTAGCGAGGCGATCGCTTAAGCGTGCAAGGCGCATCAGCGTCCGTCTGGTCGCTTCGATATCACTTCCCGGTTCTAGATACAACGCGCCGCTGACTAACGCCCGCGCTACAGCGATCAGCATTTCCGCGCAGCGCGGCGCGACGCCGATCTCCATGAGATCGCGCGGTGTGGCCGCTGCCACTCGCTCCGCCGTGGGGGCCAGGCGGACGAGTCCGGGATACCCGGTATCAAACGCATCACCAAACGCATCGACGACACGCCTAACGAGATTTTCTCCCTCGGCTCGGCTCCTGCGACCGCCGAGCAACGTGCGCAGAACAACCTCGAAGCCGTCCATTGCCCCTGGGACGCGCACGCCCGGCGTTTGACGCACGAGCGCGCCGAGACCTGCGTGTGCCAGGTGCGAATCAACTGCTGACGGCTCCGCATCGAGATCGAACAGTCGCCGAAGACCGGATAGGAGCGGCATGAGGACGGGGAGCAGCGACGGCGACACGTCCACGTTGAGATGCGTCTTCGAAGTCCTGCGCCCATCGCCCGCATTTGCTGCCGCGTCCTCGGCGAACACGACGCCGGTGCGCCCGTCGACGCGCAAGGTGCGTCTGTAACGGCCGCGTTCCGCGACCTCCACTTCTGGAAGAGCCTCGCGCCGCAGCACCGAGATCAACGCATCCCACGCAATCGGTGTGCGATAGGCGAGAGTCAGCCTAACGAGCTCTGTGGGAGTTCCTGCCGTCGAATTCTGGCGCGAGCCCGTTTCGCGTAGCGCTGCTGTCGCGTGTCGCGAGCGGCGCAAATCGCTCGGACTCATGCGGTAGTGCTCACGGAACGCATAGTTGAAGCGGCGCAGACTCTGGAAGCCGCTGGCGAAGGCAATGCGTGTTACTGATAGCGCCGTGTCGGCCAGCAGGCGCTTCGCCAGAAGCAGGCGATGCGTCTGTGCCAACTCGATTGGGGAGACGCCGATCTCGCGTTCGAGTACGCGGCGCAGATGACGCTCGCTAACACCTAGCTCGCGCGCGAGATCGCCGACGCCACGCCCATTTAGCGCGCCTGCTTCAATACGATGCGCGGCCGCGCGCGCGAGTCGCGGCACGGCGTCGATAAGCGCACGCCCCGGCGCAAGCTCCGGCCTGCAGCGCAAGCACGGACGGAATCCGGCGCGCTCGGCCGAGGCGGCGGACTCGAAGAAGCGCCGGCGGGCCGGCGTCGAGGCCCGCGCCGGGCAAACCGGCCGGCAATAGATCCGCGTCGTCGTGATGCCGACGAAAAAGAGGCCGTCGAAGCGCGCATCACGTGCGCCTAACGCGCGCATGCAAACGTCCGGCTGGAGCGAGGCGATGCCCCCGACGGTGTCGGCCTGTCCAGCGCGCGAGGTGGTGGCGCTCATCGATCTCGTTAGGTCTGGGGCTATTTGGCGATCGCTCATACATTCTCAATCTGCCACTGCTGACGACCGTGGCTAGCCGGTTTCGGACGTCGAATCCGCGGCTGTGACGTAACGCAGGGCCGCGGTCCGGATCCGGCACGCCCATCCTTCACGGCAGCGGATACCGAACAGCGTGGACCACTGCGCCCGAGTACGGTGGTTAGCCCTGCCGCTGGCAGGTGATTTCGGCGCAGATCAGCTGGCTGCCCCAACGCGGCGGCTAAATGTCACGTCGGCCCCACCTTATCTTGGCGGCCTCGGCTGCTCCGTCGTATAATTGAGCGCGATTTCTTGGGGAGAAGCGCTCTGACCGGTACCAAGGCGCTGCTCGATGTCGACGCGCACCTGGCAGGGATTTCTGCCGGCCTCGCGATCGTCTGTGCCAGACGACTGGGCAATCGCGACGATGCGCTCGACGCGACCCAGGAAACGATCGCCCGACTGCTAGTCTGCGTGCGCGAAGGGCGAATCATATGTAGCTCCGAGCTCGCTCCGGTCGCTTACGGAATTGTCAGGCATGTAATCTCCGATGTGCTGCGCGCGCGGGCGCGGAGCGGCGAGGGCGACGCCGCTGAAGCTGCCGCCGCAGTGCCTAACGCGCTCGAGGCGCTGGTGCGCGAAGAAGAACGCCGCGCCGTAGCAGGCGCGCTCGATCGTCTATCACCAGGGGACCGAGATCTCTTGCGCCGGTGCTTTGTGGATGGCGAGGCGATCGGCCGTATCGCCCAAGAGCTCGGCGAACCCGCTGAGCGGGTGCGTAAGCGTAAGGCACGCGCACTGCAGCGGCTTGGAGCGGCGTTGTCACGCTCCAAAGATTGGGTCACGAAGGGCGCGCTCGCGCGATAGATGACGCATGACGTGTAGCAACGCGCAAGACGCGGCACACCGCTACGTCGCGAACAGACTTCTCGGCGATGAGCTCGAAGCGTTTGAGACTCATCTTCTCCAGTGTGAGGATTGTCGCGAGTCTGTGCGACTCGGGAGCGCTGCGCGTGCCGAGCTTTTGCCGCGCACGGGCGCGCGCGGGGGCCGGCGCATGCTCGGCTTTGGCGTCTTGCTCGCTGCGGCAGTCATGCTCGCTGTTCAGTTGCGTCGGATCACACCGCTGGATGCGCTAGAGCGCGTTGCGCCGCCGAGCTTTGATGGAGGAGCGGCGCGCTCCGACGCTGACTCGATCGCAGAGGCGGTGGACCGTGGAATGGCGGCATATGCGGCTCACGATTATCGCAGGGCTGCGCGCGAGCTCGCGCGAGCGGCCGAGCGTGATTCAACGGCTGCGGTTGCATTCTACCTCGGTGTGTCGCGGATCATGAGTCGCGATGAAGCGGGTGCTGTCCGAGCGCTCGCGCGCGCCGCGCAGCCGCCAGGCAATCCGTACGAGGCCGATGCGCGGCTACTGACAGCCAAAACATGGCTGCGGCTGGGTCACCCTGACTCGGCGCTGAGCGCGTTAGGCTTCTTCCTGAGCGATGATGCCGCGGCCGTCACCCGCGTGCGTGCGCTGGAAGACAGCATCCGCCGAGTGCGGCCTTAGTGCGCCGCGGCGGGTCGCTTTTTGCTGGTCTTCATCGACTCTCTTGCCCTGCGGCAGCGCGTCGCTGGCCTACGCGACTGTATGCAGGACATCGGCCTGACGCTGCGCGGAACACTCAAACCGCTCGTGACGAGCGGTTCGTTGTCGCCTGACGCGTGGACGTGCAGGGAGTTCCTCCGCTACCAGACGACCTTCGGGGTCACATTCTGCGTTGTCGCGCGATGAATGAGAGCAGATGCTCACTCGCGAGGCGCGACGACTATGCTACGTCTGATGCTGGCCCTCACTGCAGTTGCTGCCGCGGCGTCGGATTCCTTGGGGCAAGGTGCGGCAGCGCCGCAACTGACCGGTGTCATCTCGACAAATCCGCTCGGGTTCCTGCAGCTCGGTCCCAATCTGGAGTACGAGCTTGCCGTAAACAACGCGTCGGCACTCGGTGTAGGGGTTCGACTTCCCTCGTTAGGCGTGATGTCGCACATCATCAACGATGGCATTCAAGGAGGATGGACCGTCTACGGAATCTGGCACGCGTACCCCAAAGGGACTCGGCTCCGCCGCTGGTTTATCGGTCCACATATCGAACTTGGTCGCACGGACAACGAATCGTTCAAGTCCAATATCTTCGGTGCCGGAGGTGAGTTTGGGCATCGTTGGGTCAAGCCGAATGGGTTCGCGATCGCCGTCGGTGGGCTGCTCGGCATCCTCAAATCCAAGGACACGTGGAAGGACGGCAGCGGGAGTGCCGGCGACGAGACGTATGTCCTGTGGATGCTGAACGTCTCGCTCGGTATCGCCCGCTAGCCACAGCACTGACGCTCCCCTTCGCGGTCCCTGAGCCGTCAGCGATCGCTGTGTTGACTCAAGGATTCAAAAAAGGCGACACAATGAGTGGCGGTTCCACCAGCATCCGCTGCCAACGCGCTATGGTCCGGTACACGTGGTTCCGTTCACAGTCACCGACCACGCCGTGGCTTGACCAATGTTGTTGTACGTCACGCTGTTCACGCGACCGGTGAATCGTTCGCCGCCGCTGCTGCATGAAAAGTCGAAGTTATAAGCGATGACTCTGGAGAATTGGTCGTAGGTGATCCCAGAAATCGTGGCGTTTCGCGTTCCCGAGCACGTGCCCTGAATCGAGATCCCGCCACTACTCGACATCGAGACTTTGCTGCATACGGACTGTGCTGGCGCTGGACCGGTCGAGTCATCGGCGCCAGAACAGGCTGTTGCCGAGCTCCCAGCCAGAAAGAGCGCGAAGAGCGCCGGGAGGGAAACGGTGAAGCAGAGTGCTTTGACACGAAGGCGCAGCTGTGGCACCGGTGACTCCGGAGAGTTGTCCTTCCTTCATCGGCGGAACACGCGAAACGTGACCGTCAGAACCTGGCCGCGCGTACTCATCGCGGTGCTTGATGAGAAGCCATGTAGGCTTGCCGGCGTCACCGCGCCGCATACGCACAAGGACCCATGAGCCCTTCAGTCGCTTGCCACGCAGCTCGAACTTGAAGTCGCCCTTTTCATAACCTCGTCGCAGCGTCTCAGTCGCATCCGGACCGTTATCTGGGGTGGTGTACGTTCCACGGTCCCATAGCATCACCGTCCCACCACCGTATTCGCCCTCGGGAATAATCCCTTCGAATGTGTTGTACTCGATCGGGTGATCCTCGACCTGCATTGCGAGGCGTTTGTTCGCAGGATCGAGACTGGGGCCCTTCGGCACGGCCCAGCTTTTCATAACGCCGTCGAGCTCGAGGCGCAGGTCGAAGTGAAGGTTCCTTGCGGCGTGCTTTTGGATGACGAAGCGCAGTGCGCGTCGCCGAGGCGAGGGGCTGGCCCCTTTTGGCTCGGCGGTTTTGGCGAAGTTGCGTTTGCGGCGGTATTCAGTGAGTTGCGCGGTTGCGGTCGTTGCGCCGCGGCCGGTTTTGGCGCTGCTCGTTGTCTTTGCGCCGCGTTTGGTTTTGGCTGTCACAGTGTTGCCCTCAGGTAACACAATCGCCTAACGCATGATCGGGACCGCGCCAAGCTCCACGCCAGCCGGCCTCGACGGGCGCAGCGCAGCCCATCGCGCAGCCAGTGGTTTGCTGTGCGGAAGCGTCCCACCTTTGCGCTTGAACTCCCCCCGGGGAGCATCTACATTGCTGCCATCTGACGCGGGGTGGAGCAGCCTGGTAGCTCGTCGGGCTCATAACCCGAAGGTCGCGGGTTCAAATCCCGCCCCCGCCATACTTTGCGCCGGTCCCTAGGGGCCGGCATTTTTCTTCAACCTCAACCGTGTCCGAACGGCAGGGTAGCTCAGGTGGTTAGAGCATCGGATTCATAACCCGAAGGTCGAGGGTTCGAGTCCCTCCCCTGCTATGGGCCCCGTTAGGGGCCCTTTTTCATATGCCTCTGCGCTTCTGCGCTAGCCCTGCTCCCGATCCGGACCATCGTTCGTTAGGCGCACGCGTTAAAGAGCGGCTTGGCGTCGTCCGATAGGCTCACTCCGTCGTCTCGCAGGCAGCGCCGGGATTCCTACGGCGTGGCAGGGAGGGGGGAGACGTCGACCGTCCCATGTTGAGGGTCGTCGCGCTCGATCGCCGAGCACAATGCGCGGAGGGACTCGCCGCTGACCACGCGCACGGCCGGCGTCGCGACTTCGCTGCCTAGATCGCGCACTCCCTCCCATAGCGAACGCAGCTGCCCAAGCCGTCGTGTGCGGGCATCGAGCACTAGCTCCTGTCGCGCTCTCAGCCGCGTAAACACCTCGAGTTGGCGCCGCAACAAGACTCGCATTTGTTCCTGATCATTGTGGTTACTGTGGCCGGTCCCCTCACCAAGCACAGCGAGCCGCTCTTCAACGCGCAGCACCTCAACTGGATCCGCGTCTCTGCGAAGCGAGACGAGCTCGTCATCGAGAGCCTGAATAGCACGAAGCAGTGTACGGGCAGCCGCAACCGCGTCTGAACCGGGCGCACGCGCGGATCCCGATAGCGCCTCGGCGCGATCGGAGATCGCACGCAGGAAGTCGCGCGGGCGAGATGGTCCGGTTGGAGGGTCAGCCTCAGAGGTGCGCAAATGGGGTGAGATCTGAGGCTCACGCCAAAATGAACCGCTCGTTGTCGAGCCGACGAGCCATCGCGCGAGTTGGTTCACGCCTACACCGCGGCTTCGCCAGCGAAGCGCCAGGCCAGCAATGGCACCTGCTGTGAGCAGAATGAATGCGTAGCCGATGCCGCGCAGATTACCTGGCGTTAGGCGGAGAGCCCCACTCGTCCCGACAACACGTTCGATATACGCGAGAGCGGGAGTGGCGACGAAGAACAGCGTAAGTGTGATCCGCCCCCAACGAGCGGATCGCGGAAGCTCGTGCCACACGTCGTCAGGGCGGCGCAGCGCGCTGGGCCACCAGAGTCCCCACCACTGCGGCGCGCAAAATCCAACGCGAAGAATCTGCAGCACGCCAAACCCGGCGCGGCGGACAGTCCATCCCTGCAGAGCAAAGCCGAGCGGGACCAGGAATGCTGACAGGAGAAGCATTGTCGATCCATTGCCCGCGAGAAAAGCCCGCGTAGCGACGACGCCCCAGACGACGAACCAGAGCAACGCCCAAGAGCCAAACCCAGCCATCGCGCGCAGCTCGTCCGGGACACCGCCGGCCGCGTTGCCGCGCGTTAGCGCAAGGCAAAAGCTGCGAGCGTCGGGCCAGCGCTCATCCGGATCTTCCGCCAAACAGCGCATGATCGCCAGCGAGAGGTCTTCCGGGACATTCGTTGCAACGTTGCTGAGTGCTGTGGGAACTCGTCTCTGCCTCCGAAACGTCTCGTTAGGCCCCGCGAAGGGTGCGTATCCAGCGAGCATTTCGTACGCGACGAGGCCAAGCGAGTAAATGTCGCTGCGGCCATCGATGGGGTCGCCCAGCGCTTGCTCCGGGGACATGTATCTCGGCGTACCAATCGCGACGCCAGTCGCCGTAATTGTGTCTGCTGCGACATGGCTCTTGGCGATCCCGAAATCCATCAGAATCGCGCGTTCCGACTCATCCTCGAGCAGGATGTTTTCGGGTTTGATGTCGCGATGAATGACTCCATGCCGGTGTGCGTAATCAAGCGCACTCGCGAGATCCACCAGGATTTGCCGCGCCCGTTCCAACGGGAGGCGCTGGTCGTGGCGCAGACGATCAGCAAGCGTTTCGCTGCGCACGTACCCCATCACGATGTATGGCACCTCTCCCGCTTCACCGAAGGAATACACCGGCAGGATGCCTGGATGCGTGAGTCCAGCTGCCATGCGCGCTTCGCGGCGGAAGCGCTCGCGGTTCTCAGGCGCAGTACTCGATGGCGAGAGCACTTTCACCGCCACCAAGCGCTCCAACCCGTGTTGGCGGGCCAGGTACACCACACCCATTCCGCCGCTTCCGAGAAGGCTGAGCAGCTTGTACTCCTCACCGAGAGCCTGCTGCAGGAGGAGACGCACTCTGTCGCCACTTTCTCCGCCTTGGCCGCTTTCCGCACCCGAAGCGGCCGCGCCGCAGACTGGGCAGAAGTCTAGAAGATCATCGAACGGGCTTTGGCACGCTGGACACCGCACGTGGGCTCCGAAGGCGTCGGCCGTACGCCGATGCGCTGAATGTAGCGCGTATTGCAGAGCGAAAGAGTAGCATTCGATCATGCGGACCGGCTGTCGTTGCCGTCTAGCTGCGGTCATACTCTTCGTGCCGGTTTGGTCCGCTCGGTCTGACACCCAGACTCTCACCGCGGCGGAGCGCGCTCAAATCGACTCGGGTCGACAAGTCGTTGTCACCGAAGGGGTCGCGGGGGCCAGTTGGCCGCGTGTCACCATTTACCAATTCATAGCCGCAAGCCCCGAAGACGCAGCGGCTGTGTTCACGGACTATGAGCGGCACGTCACCTTTCTGCCTAACGTGCTGCGCTCGCACATCAGCCACGTCATCGATTCTGCCACTGTTGAAGTGGACTACACGCTGCGCGTGCCGTTTGTACGCGACGAGTCATATACCGTACGGGATCAACTCACGACGTTCGTCACAGATAGCCTAACTGGAGCACGCGGCTACCGCGTGCAGTGGACACTCGTTCGCGCGATGTCGACCAAGGCCGTTGATGGAGAAGCGTTCTTCCAGGCGTATGGTGCTGGCACGCTCCTGACGTATCGCAACCTCGTTGTGCCGGGCTCTCGACTCGCCGGCCTGGGGTTCATTCGCGGCCGCGCGCTGCGCGAAGTCGCGGCGACCGTACGTTCGCTCGCCGAGCAAGTGGTGAAGCAAAGGACGGGCGATCGCGCGCTCCTTGACCAGCAAGTGAGTGCTTTGCGCGCAATCACGGGCTCTCTCTGATGCATAACGCGACGCATGACACTTCACAGACAAAGGCGGACCGAAGCGGCTTTACCCGAGCAACTCCTCAGCGTCCGTCCTCGCAATTGTCCGCGTGAGTCCGCGCTCCCGCTTTGGATCTTGTTATGAAGCGACCTTCTTTTGCCGCGACTTGAGATGCTCCTGCATTTGCAGTCGCGGAATGCCGTTCTTGAGCCACTCCGGCGCTGGCTTACCCGTCAGATACGTGTCGAAATACTCCTTCATGCGAATCGTGTAGTCCTTCTGATTCTCCGGCTGCGCAAGCCCGTGATTCTCTCCCACGTACTGCAGCAGCAGCACGTCCTTGCCTAACCCGCGCAACGTATTGTAGTACGTGATCCCCTGATTGAAGTCGACGGCGCCATCGCGCTCGTTATGCAGGAGCAGTAGTGGCGTCTTCACATTCTTGGCGTGAAATGCCGGTGAGTTGCGGATGTACGCGTCGTAGTTGTCGATGAAGTTGCCAGCAAAGCGCCCCTGGCTCGACTCAAAGATCGGCTGGTTTGCGCTCCCCGTATTCCAGTACACCGAGCTGTACATACTCACCATATCAGTGAGCGCGGCACCGGCGATCGCGCTCTTGAACACGTTCGTCTGCGTCACGAGGAACGCCGTTTGATACCCGCCCCACGAGTGACCATGTAATCCAACGTTGGCTGAGTCGACGATGCCGGTGGCGATCGCCGCCTTCACGGCGGGGACGACACACCACACCGCTGACATCCCCGGATCGTTCACGCGATAGACGATATCAGGCATCAACACCGCATAGCCGCGGCTCGTGTACACCGACGGATTGAATGCGCGTGTTTCGTTAGGCACGGCGTAAGCGTGCAACCCTTGTGACAGCTTCTCATAGATGTACACGACGGTGGGGTACTTCTTCCCAGGCTGGTACCCAGCCGGTAGGAAGAGCGCACCTTGCAGCGAGTCACCCTTGTCGCTCACGTAGTCGATGAGCCGCGCCCCTGCTGACCAGGCGATGTCCTTCTGCTGCGACGCGGCGTCGCTGAGCTGGCGCGCATTTTTGAAAGTGCCGTCCGACGTCCAGTAGTCGGGGTACTGCGTGAACGTCTGGCGCGTGAAGAACCATGCGTCCGCATCGCGCGCGCGCGACGCGAAGAACTGCGCGTCGTCAATCAACAACGTCGCGGCACCGGGCTTCGCCGCGTCGACCCGAGCAACACCGGACTTCTTGCTGCGTTCGCCGTACGTGGCGAAATAGAGCGGCTTCGTCAGATCGATGCCGCGGTCGCGCGGGTCGACGACGATGCGGCGCTGGAATCGTGTGCCTTGGACGCGCCCTATCATCGTTAGGTTAACGGCCGTCCCCGTGCGCACTGGAACGCGCCAGACATCCCAATTGTCCGAGATCAGGACCGACTCCCCGTCCTTAGCCCATCCCAGGACAGGGGTTGGCGGCCGATCGATGTTGTGATCGTTTTCCTTGTTGATGAAGGACACCGGGGCGCCGGCGGTGAGGTTGCGCGACGTACTCGTGGCGAGGTCATAGACGTGATAGTTCCCGTCGTTCCAGTACAGCAGGCGACTGCCGTCAGGTGCGCTCACCATTCCGCCACCACCAAAGCCCACGCCTAACAACTTCTTGGCAAGGACGCGTGCTTCGCCGGTGCGCGTGTCGATCGCATAGACGTCGCGGTAGCGCCTCCCGTCGATGTTGCCGAGTCGCTCGTACGCCCGGACGTCAAACGCATACGCGTGCCTGTCGCGACCCGTCAGCACCACGTCGCGCAACGAGTCGTTGCCGAGCCTAACGAGCTTTTGCTCGGTGACTCGATAGGCAGCAAGGTAGTTGAACGCCTTGTCCCGCGTCTCCTCGACCTGTTGCTGCGATTGCAAACGCGAATCGTCCCCGTGCCAAATGATAAGCGTCGGCAGCGCCTCATCGTCGCCGCTGCGCGCGCTACCGCCTCCGCCGGCGATCGCTCCAGGCGTGCCGGCAACTGCCTTCACGTCCGGACTAGATTTCTCCCCAGGTGCTGCTACCCGTCGCGCAGCGATTCCCAAATACACCGCGCTGCGATCCCAGGACCAGCGCGGCGCACGCTCCGCCGAGATGCGCATGCCACCCGGCATTCCACTCGCGTCTGACGGCGTGTAGGTCGCGGCTGGCTGCGTCACGTCTTTCCACGCGACGACCGAGTAGTTGGTGTCTGCCGCCGCCGAGTCGGGAACACCACGCAGTACGGCGAGCGACGTTCCACTGTCGGCCCACGTTAGGCGGCGATACACGGCGCGCTCGCTATCGAGCACCTGCGTCGTTTCGGTTTTGTTATTGCGAAGGTGCACGGCACTGCCGAAGCGGTCGCGCGTATCGATCGTCCAGGCGAGATATTCTCCCTGCTCATCGAAGGCAAACTCGCTCACGTCGCCGACGTGTGTGACTTGAGGTCCCGCCAGCTTGACGATCAACAAATCGGCAGCCTGACTCGTTGCCGGCGCGGCGCTCGGCCCGCCCGGCCCGGGCGGCGTTCCACCAGGCGGGGCAGCAGCGGGAGGCGCGGCATCGGAATACCGGTGCAGTGCAACGATCGTCGGCTTTTCACCATCAAACGCGAAACGACGCACGCGCTCGAACTCACGCGTCTTCCCGGTCGCGAGATCGACGATCATCACCGATGATTGAATGGGCCGTCTGTCCTTGCGCAGCCGCTTGGCGTCTTTCGCAAGCGGATACTTGAGAAATGCCACCCATTTTGCGTCGCCGGAGATGCCGAGTGCAGCACCGGCGCCGCCACCGCCGCCAAAGCCCGCGGGTGGCTCGCCGATTGGATAGCGCGTCTCTTTGCCGTCGGCAACCGTTTTGACCACGACCTCCGCGTCGCCTTCGTTAGGCGTCAGTTGATACGCGAAGATGCGTCCGTCCAGCGACCAGGCCGTCGAGCGGATGGATTTCCATCCTGCAAGGTCGCCAGGATCCAGCACTCTCGGCGCCGGCCGCGGCTCGGCCGTGGTGCGCCCTTCCTGCGCGCCAACTTGGATGCTGTGCACGCTCAACACGAACGCGCCGAGCAGAAGACGTGAGGCTCGTATCATGACTCCCCCGAAGGTCTATCTAAACCGAACGTTAGGCAGCGCGTTTCTTGACACTGCGCGAGTGGCTGTGCTGAGGACGCCAGCATATGATAACGCATCCCGAGGGCCGTACGTTTGGTCAGACAATCCCTCGTCTCCTACAGGGTGTCAAAGTGCCATGGCCCGCGTGACCGACCTTGATGTCTTCTGATAGCGGGATGCCAGGCCCTCCGCCGCCTCCAGCTCCTCCATCAGGGGCGAGTTCGGCCATACCGGGCGCCCTGAAGGCAGCACTCGGCGCATCCTACGTTATGGACCGGGAGCTTGGCGGCGGCGGGATGTCGCGCGTGTACCTGGCTCACGACGTCGATCTCGAGCGGCGCGTCGTCATCAAAGTTCTATCCACTGAGCTACTTAGCGGTGTCTCGCGCGAGCGGTTTCGGCGCGAGGTTCTCGTCTCCGCGCGCTTACAGCACCCGAACATCGTCCCGGTTCTAAACGCTGGTGAAGCGGGGGGCGAGCCGTATTTCGTCATGGCGTACGTCGAGGGAGAGCCGCTCAGCGCACGGCTCGAACGTGAAGGAAAACTCGCCAACGCCGAGACAGTCAGGATCCTGCGCGACGTGGCTCGCGCACTTGCGTATGCCCATGCGCAGGGCTTCGTCCATCGCGACATCAAGCCGGGCAACGTGCTCCTGACTTCTGGCTCGGCCGTCGTCGCCGACTTCGGGATCGCGAAGGCGCTCGCCGCCGGCATGCACACGTCAGGTGACGACCACGGCACGCTGACTCGCGTGGGTATGAGTGTGGGGACGCCGGCATATATGGCGCCGGAGCAGGCTGCGGGTGACCCGAAAGCTGATCATCGTGCCGATCTCTACTCCTTCGGCGTGATGGCGTACGAGATGCTCAGCGGGCAGAACCCGATGTCGCGCGCGACACCGTCGGAGACACTCGCCGCGCATCTCACATATACGCCGGACGCGCTTCAGGTACGCCGGCCAGGGGTGAGTCGGTCGCTCGCTTCTCTCGTTATGCAGTGCCTGGAGAAGTCGCCGGGGAATCGACCGCAGACCGCTGCGGCCGTAGCGGACGCGCTGGAAGATCCGTCGATGGTGAGCGGCGTCGCCGTTTCGACATCCGATGTGCAGGCGGTTGTGAACGGGAGGCGCCGGCGACGGTTGCTGATCGGCGGCGCCGCAGTTGTCGCCGCCGCGGTCGTCGCTGCTGTGGTGTGGCAAGCGGCGCCTAACGACTCGTCGCCGAGGGGGAGAACGGCGGCGGTGGCTGCGACGAGGCCGGCGATTGCTGTGCTTCCCTTTGCGACAATCTCGTCCGACTCCAGCGACGAGTACCTGGCCGCGGGAATGACGGACCAGCTCACCGGCGCGCTGGCACGCGTCCCCGGTTGGAATGTTGTGTCGCGCCGCGCTGTGCAGCAGCACCAGGAGACCGACACGACCAGTGGTGGCTTCGCAAAATCGTTAGGCCTCACGCATGTGGTGGAGGGAGCGGTGCAGGTGCAGGGGGAGCGTCTCCGCGTGGCCGTCCGCCTTGTTGATGCCAATACAGATTTCAGCCTGTGGTCCGACGTTTTCGAGTATCAGATGGCGGACATCTTCGCCGTGCAGGATCAGATTACGACACGCATTGTCGACGCCATCAGCGGGACGATCGGCAGCGCACAGGCTGTGGCGGCGAGCGGCGCCGCGAAGGGAACAGAAGGGGACGGAACAACGAAGCCTGAAGCATACGAGCACTTCCTTCGCGCGCGCTTTCTCTTCGCTCGGCGCGATGCGGCGTCGTTGCGCGAGGCACTGAGCGAATTCCAAGCGGCGACCCGCGTCGATTCCTCCTTTGCGCGCGCGCACGCCGGGATGGCTAGCGTGTACAGCCTGCTTCCGCTGTACAGCAACGTTCCGCGCACCCAGGTCCAAGACTCGGGGATGCGCGCGGCAGAACGCGCCATCTCTGCGGACAGTTTGCTCGCCGATGGATTTGCGGCGCGCGGAGTCTTGCATAACTCGGCGTGGAACTGGGCGCATGGTGAAGCAGACCTCCGCCGCGCGATCGCCCTGGATAGCACGCACTCGGGTGCGTACCAATGGTTAGGCGACAACCTGTTCGTCAATGGTCGTGTTGCAGAGTCGGTTGCTCTCTATCGGGTTGCGGTGCGACTCGATCCCGTCACACCAGTTCTGCGCGGTTCGTACAGCTTTACACTTGCGACGGCGGGCCAAGCCGATTCGGCTACGGCTCAAGCGCGCGAAGGCATTCGTTTAGATCCCGCGAACCCAATCGTGCGTCTGCTCGTGGCGCACGCATACCTGGCGATGGGTCGCGCGGCTGAAGCGCGCAAGGAATTGGAGACGGCGAACTCGCAAGCGCCGAACACGCCGCGTATTCTGGGCGGACTCGGCGCGGCCCTGGTCGCGAATGGAATGCGGGAGGAGGCCGAAGTGATCTTGGCGAGGCTCGTGAAGTTTCCACCACGCAGTGGCGCCGCGGCAGCGACCGCAAAGGTTCGCCTTGCGCTCGGCGATGTCAGCGGCGCGCTGGTCGCGCTGCAAACGGCGGTGCTGGAGCGCGATGAAGCGTTCGGAGCCGAAGCGCTGATCACTCCTTTGTACGATCCCATCCGCAAGGTGCCGCAGTTCGCGGACATTCTGCGCGCGGCACGTCTCGATGTGGCGAGGTTGACTGCCGGTCGATCGTAGTTAACATTCGCAGCTCATGACACATCTGCTCGCCGTAGCCGCGTTAGGCTTTTTTTTGGGGATGCGGCACGCGACCGATCCTGACCATATCGTAGCTGTATCGACCATCGTCGCACGGCAGCGGAGCGTTCGTGCCGCGGCGATGACCGGCGCAGTGTGGGCGTTAGGGCACACGCTCACGATTCTGGTCGTCGGTGGTGCGATCATTTTGTTTGGCTGGTTGATTCCTGATCGCGTTGGGCTTTCAATGGAGCTGTCTGTCGGCGTCATGCTCATCGTGCTTGGCCTGATGAATCTCGTGAGCGCCAGCCGTTCGATCGACGCGAGTGCCCGGCCGCCGGTTGAATCGGTGGATTTGTTAGGCGGATCTCGTGTCGCAAGGCCACTCATCGTTGGTGTCGTCCACGGGCTTGCGGGATCGGCCGCGATAGCGCTGCTCGTGCTCGCCGTCATCGGGCGCTCGAGTTGGTCGCTGCTGTACCTGCTGATTTTTGGTGTGGGGACGATTGTCGGCATGATGCTCGTTACCGCGGCGATCGGAATCCCGTTCGCTGCCGCAGGAAGCAGAGCCCCGCGCTGGAATCGCACACTGCGCATTGCGTCCGGTGCCATCAGCCTCGTTTTCGGTCTTCTCATTGCCTACAAGATCGGCGTCGTGGACGGGTTGTTCGGGAACGCGCCGACGTGGACGCCGAAATGAGCGGCGCTGGAGAAAAGCTCGCCTGACAATCCGCTAGGCGGAGATCCATTCTGGAATCCCATCCGCAAAGATCCCCGATTCCAACGGCTCCTCGCACAATAACTGAGCCGACCATTCGTTAGGCTTGTCAGGTTCTACCTGACCACTCCGCGCCTAACCATAGCGCGCTGTGTCCCCACAGTGGGTAACGGCATCGTGGCACTCGGATCCTTCATGTCAGGCTGCTGGTGGCCAACGCGCTCATGCTCGTCCCGTGTGTGCTGCGACCATGCGACCGTAACAGCCCCGTCGCCGAGCATAAGCACTGGAAACATTCCGGCAGCTGCAGAGTCGCTCACCACGCTCGCGCCACCGAAGCTCCCCCCACCATCCCGTGAGACGCGCAGGAGCACTTTGGGCACAGCAACGACGCCGTCATCCCAAGCGACTGCAACCTGTGCACCGTCCAATGCGAGCTGTACGTGTGACGGCCTAACGAGCCGTCCTCGACTCAGCTCAACGGCGGGTCCAAACGCCCGCGCGCCATTGTCCGAACGAGCGTAATACACCCCCGCGCGTCCCCGCGCACCCGTCCACCAGGCGATGTGCACGCGGCCAGCAGAATCCGTGTGCATCGACGGCCCAGCGTGAGGGCAGCCGTCGATCACGAAGTTGTCGGCGTGGACGGACGACGGTGTACTCCACGTCGCACCGCGATCCGATGACGTCGCGACGACGATGTCGCGAACGTTGCCCGGTGCTACGGAGCGCCAGGCTAGATGCACTGTACCGTCACGCGCCGTCGCTATCGCGGTGCGACAACAGGGGCATGCTTCCTCGGCCGCCACGCGCACGGGAGTGCGCCACGTTGCGCCGCCATCGGGTGAGCTCGTGAGGTATGTCCCCGACTCGCCGGTCGTCCCTGACTCCAACCACGCGACATATACCCATCCGTCGTGAGCGACATGCAATGCGTGAAAATTGCGTGAGCCGGTGAGCGAATCGCTCGCCACCGTTTGCGGTGCGCTCCATGCGCGTCCGCCATCGGATGAAGCGCTGAAGCGCAGCGTGGTGAATGGAAAACGACGCCCTGGAATGACTTTGGCAACGGCGTAGAGCGCGTATAGCGTCCCGTTAGGCGCATAGCCGACTTTTGGCGGCGCCTCACCGTGCGGCTCGATGCCGCCGAGTGAATCGCGTAGCTCGTTTATGGCCCCGCCGTCGGTTGTGACGTACAGCCGCCCATCGCTACCGCCGCCGGGCGCGGAGACCCACGCGACGGTTCGCGCGCCACTGGGCGACAGCGCCACCATCGGCGCTGCGCCCACGTCATTTCCTGCATTCAACGGTTCGGGATCACCGAACGCGACACTAGGCGAACGCCCGCAACCTGCAAGTGCCGCTAAGAGGACAACAGCGAGGCATCGCATGTCAGCACTCCCTATTGCCACGACCAGCGCAGACCCGCGTAGATGAGACGCGGATTGCCCGGCGTAAACTGTTCTCGGGTGAAGGCGCTGAACGTCACGATCTCGGCATAGCGCAAGTCAGCCACGTTCGTCAAACGGGCAAAGACTTCGCCACCACGGCGGATGCGATAGTTGGCATGCAGCGTCCAGAGGTCAAAACCATCGTACGAGTGTGTGTTATCGGCATTCATATAGTACTTGCCGGTGTGCGACCACTCCGCGGCGAGACGCCCGCCATGCAGCAGGGCTGGCGACCAGCTTAGCAGTACGTTGCCTAACGTGTGCGGCGCGAGTTCCATCGTGCGCGCGGCATAGTTCACGTTGCGGCCTTGCACAGGAATCACCCAGTCGACGTAGGTTTGCTTGGAGGAGCTCCACGCCGCGTCCACCCGTAGCTCGGGGGTGATTGCCGCACCCAACGCGGTCTCCACACCTCGGTGCCGTGTCTCACCCGCGTTGGATGTTGTGCGGATGCCGTTCGGATCGAGGATGCTGAGAATGTCGTCCTCGATGCGCATGTCATACGCGGCGATCTGAAACAAGACTCGACCGCCTAACGTCCCCCGCATACCCAACTCTGTGCTGCGTGCCGTGACTGGCTTGAGGCCCAGCGTATTGAGATTGGCCCCTTGCTGAAAGAGCTGACTCTGTGCCGGCGCGCGGAACCCCTGGCGGTATGACGCGTACACGCTGGCACCGCCCGCGACGTCGATCGTTAGGCCTACCTTCGGACTCCAGCGCGAGAAAGAGCGCGTCGTATCGGCCGGCCGCCGCCAGCGACCAGTAGCGAGGGGCGTCAGCTGATTGTCATAACCATACGCGCTATGGTCGTAGCGCACACCGACGTCAAGCCGCGCGCGGGAGATCGGAGAAAGCTCCACTTGCACGTAGGGCGACGTCTGCTGAAACGTCACGTCGTAGTCATAGTGCCCGGCGCCGACAGTGTATGTCGTCCACGCGCTGTCGCGACCCGAACGTTGAGTCGTAATGCCGTCGGAACGCACGTTCCCTGGCGAGTGGTCAAGATCAACGCCGGCAATCACACGTGCACGCGCTGGAGTAAAATCGCGACGATACTTCGCCAGCAGCCCATACGACGTGTTGCGCGTGTCCCAGACTTCCGGGTCGAAGCTCAATTGCCAGTTAGGCAGCAATCTGAGAACGTTGCGCCGAGCGAACGGTGTAATGCTCCACAGCGAGCTTCCGCCTTCGCGTTCGATCGCCGTCGACCAGCGAAGCGCTTGGACGTCACGGAACGCAATCGGAGATAAGTTGAGCCGCGGCCGCGAGGTGAAGTCTCGGGTGTTGAGCGCAACGACGTCGCGCTGGTCCACAGTGGTGGCTGTCAACACCGTTCGCAGCGAAATGCCGTTTGCCAAGGCAGCGTCGTGCCGCACGGTGGTGCTGGTGCGATCATACGGCGCATTGTGCTTGACTCCATCAGCTTGCGTTAGGTTCACGTCGGCGCGCAGTCCATGAACTCCGCGCGTGAAGCCGCCGGTCGCGAGGAAACGGCGGTAGCCAAAGTCACCAACTTCCGTCGTTAGGTCGAGTGATGCTGTGGGTGGTGCAGGGCGCGTCAGTACGTTTATGACCCCACCGATGGCGTCGCTGCCATGCAATGCGGTGCCTGGACCCTTCAGTACTTCCATCCCTCCAGCCTGCGGAATGTTGACCTCGTACAGCGCGTTGTGATTGAAGAAGCCTGTGGACCGCGTCGGGACGCCATCCTCGAGGTAGAGGTACAACGGCTTTGTCGTGATTGGCTGGCGGATAGCTGTACTGTGGCCTTCTCCGGAGAGCTGCGAGACGTGCACGCCCGGTAATCGCTTCGCGATTTCCGCGGGATGCGCCGGACGCGCTTCTCGGATCGCGCTCCCTTCAAGCGCGTCGATAGTGGCCGACGTTTCGCTGAGGCGCTGCACCTCGCGCGTCCCGCTCACTACAACAGGGGCAACCAGCTGCGCCGCCGGCTCGAGCCTCACGTCGATCACTTTGTGGACGCCGGGCGTGATCGATTCGGTCAGCGACTTTGGAGCGTATCCGAGGCGCTGAATCGTTAGGTGAACGTCCCCTGGCGCCAGGCCGCCAACAGCAAAACGCCCATGCGCATCGCTCGACGTGCGACGGCCGATAGTACGAATCGTGATTACCGCATCCGCGATCGGCAGGCTGCTTTTGGCATCCGTCACGCTGCCGCTAACCCGCCCGGTCTGCTGCGCCGAAAGCTCGGTGACAGCGGCCATCACGCTGAGACCGAGCGCAACCGATGGTGCGCGACACGCCGCACCAACACTGCGAAAGGTAATTGAGAACATGTGAGCACCCTGTGGCCGAAAGTGAGTAGTGACGCGATCCCGGAAAGGAGCGCGCGCTTCGGTCCAACGGCCTAACGCGGAGCGGCGACTGCGGCCCAGCCTGCTGGCTGAGAAGCGTTAGGCGACTGGTGCTGGTGGTGCGGTCGAGAGGGGAAGGAGGTGCGCGGCGCGCGGGCGCGGTGACAGTGTATCATCGCGCGGCGTCCACTTGTCGACGACTTGCGGACGCGCGCGAGAATCCAACGTCGGCGCGACGGCAACTAATGCACTCGCGCCGCACTGCGGTCCCGGACAGCAGCATTCACGATTCGGCTGATCGTTCGACGTCTGATCCGCCGGCGCTCCGTGGCCGCCGTGGTGCGTGGCGTGCTCGTCAGCCGCCGCGCTTGCAGCCGCGGCATGGGCCGGACACGGATGCACAAGCTGCGGCGCCCCCAGGTACAGAGCAAACCACAGCGCGAACAGCGCTCCAGTCAGCCGACGTGCGTGCGGACACATGGGTATCAACTTAGGCTAATTTCCGCTCAGCTGGCAAGCACTGCGGTTCGCCGAGTTTGTCACATGCGCGGCCGTTGACGATCGTCTTACGCGCGTCCAACGTTTGACGTTAGGCGTGGCGCTGACTGGCAGGAGGAGCCGAGGATGTCCGATACCACATTTCGCATTCGACGGGGAGAGCCCGGCGACGCGCCGGCCCTCGCTGAGTTTGCCGCGCGCACGTTTAGCGACACCTTCGCTGCAGCGAATCGCCCCGAGGACATCGCGGCCTACTTACCTTCCGCGTACGGCGTTAGCCAGCAGTCCGGCGAGCTTACGAATCCAGACATCAGCACCTTGATCATGGAAACAGAAACCGGTGAATGGGTCGCCTATGCGATGCTGCGTCGCGGCGCTGCTCCCGACTGTGTGATTGATCAGAATGCTGTGGAGCTCTGGCGATTCTATGTCGATAGACCGTGGCACGGATCTGGTCTCGCTCATCGTCTCCTGTCGGCAGCGCACGTCACGGCCGCCGAGTGCGCAGCGCGAACGCTCTGGCTTGGAGTGTGGGAAAAGAACAACCGGGCTATCGCGTTCTATGAGAAGTGCGGCTTTCGTGCCGTCGGCGCGCACGAGTTCTGGGTCGGAGCGGATCGGCAAACGGATCGCATCATGGTTTGCGACGTTCGCCAATGATCGCGCGCGTGTGGGCGGCGCAAACCACGTCAGGCCAGCTCCCAGCGTACCTCGGGCATCTGCGCGATCGCGTCGTCCCCGAATTGTTGGCACGTGAAGGATATCGCGGGGTGACGGTACTCGATCGCGCGCTGACCGATGGAATCGAGATCATTGTGATTACGTACTGGCACTCAATGGACGCCGTGCGCGGATTCGCGGGCGCCGACGTCGAGCGGGCGGTAGTCGCCGCAGAGGCTGCCGCTATGCTTTCGAAGTTTGATGAGCGTGTTAGGCATTACGTTGTGGCCTTTGGGGACGGGACGGCGTCAAATAAAGTCCTCTGAGCGGCCACTCCTCCGCTCACCAGCGCAGACCACGGGGTGTCCATGCACGGAATCATTTTCGCGGAGCTTAAGAAGTTCGTTCATCGCGGATTTGGCGAAGCAGCCTGGCTCAAGATCTCAGAAAATGCCGGCGTCACGCGCGTCAGCAATCTGGCGACGGAGAGTTATCCCGATGCGGAGCTGTTTGCGCTTGTCGGTGCAGCATCGCGTCTGAGCGGTATCCCAGTCCCTGAGCTGTTGAACCGGTTCGGCGAGTTCATCGTGCCGGACCTCGTGAAGGTGTTTAGCGCGTTCTTGGACAAGAACTGGGGCGCGCTCGACTTGCTGGAGCATACGGAATCCGTCATTCATCGCGCGGTGCGGCTGCAGGACCCAAAAGCGGAGCCGCCGAAGCTGCGCATCCGGCGTACTGGCCCCGATGAGGTCACGATTGTCTACACGTCGGCGCGAAAGCTTTGCGCTGTGGCTGCAGGGATCATCCGCGGCGTAGCGACACACTACGGTGAGTCAATCAGCGTGGAGGAGACGACGTGCATGCACCATGGAGCGCCGCAGTGCACGCTGATCGCGTCACGCGTCCAGGCAGCAGCCGTCGCCTAACGGTCGCGCACGTCCGCTTTCTCACATAATCGTGCGTCCGCCAACCAGGACGTGCGGCGTGTTCTTCAGCAACTCGTTCAGCTTTGCAATCCGACCATTCACGATCGCCTGAAGCTCCCCAGTCACCGCGGCGGATTCGTCGACGAGCTCGCGACGGCGTAGTTGCTGCGGATCTGTCGGTCGGTTGTACGATCGCATCACGCTGCCGTACAGCGACTGCACTTCATTCTGCAGCCGTGGGTATTGCCTGTAGCCGAGCCCCGACAGTGGCCTAACGAGCTTTTCGTCGCGTAGCGTGCGCACCTCTTTGAGTGCCGCGTCGGCTTCGCTGAGCGCGGAGCGCAGCGCCTGATCGCCGTTTGTGCCCGCGGCGCGACGCAGCGTTTCCGTCAGGTTCGTCAGCTGCCGAATCAGATCGTTCGCACGATCGATCGTTCCGTTGACCTGTGAAGCGAGATCGCGCAGGGCAAGGGCCGCGTCCAACTGCTGCTGCAGATCGGCGGCAGCGATCTCAGTGCGCGGATCACCGTCAACCACGATCGGCTTCTTGATCTCAACGCCGCCTAACGTCGCAGTGAGCGTGTACGTCCCCGGAACTACCGGCGGACCACCGCCGCCTCCGCCAAAGCCGCCGCCGCCGAATCCGCCCGCACCGGCGACCGGTCGCGGGGCATCATGGCGCAAGTCCCACACGATGCGTCCCACACCTCCAGGCGTGACTGTCTGTTGAAGTCGCCGCACTTGCTTTCCGCTGGCGTCAGCGATCGTCGCGCGCAGCGTGTCGCCGGCATTGCGGCTGTGGTAATAGATGAGCGCGCCGAAGGGTGGATTCTCACCTTGGAAATGCTTCTGTCCGAGGTTCGCGTCGTTCCCCCAGATCACATAACGAGTCGCCGGTTTCACGTCGAACACATAGGCGTTTGCAGCCATCGCCTGCGCGAGCTGCTGCAGCGGCGTCAGGTCATCGAGAATAAAAAGGCCGCGCCCATGCGTCCCAATCACCAATTCGTTGTCCCGGTTGTGCACGAGCAGGTCGCGCACCGGCGTAGCGCCAATGCCTAACCGGAGTGAGTACCAACGCTCGCCCCCGTTGAATGAGACGTACGGCCCGAACTCCGTGCCGAGGTACAGCAGGTTTGGATTCTTCGGATCGTCACGAACGACGTGCACCCAGCCGCGCGCGGGCAGGTTGCTCGTGATGCGCTTCCACGTCTTCCCGTAGTCGCGCGTCATGTACGCGTAGGGCGTGTAGTCGTTTGTTTGCCAATGGCTCGCGGCGACATACGCCGTTCCCGCGTCATGGTCCGACGCGTGCAGCATCGAGATCCAGGCGTTAGGCGCCAGCCCCGGCATGTTCCTGGCGACATTCGTCCACGTCCTGCCGCCGTCCTGCGTGACCTGGACGTTGCCGTCGTCCGACCCAGCCCAGATCACCTGACTATTCTTTGGCGACGGTGCGATCGTCAGCAGCGTTGAATGGAACTCGGCGGCGGTGTTGTCGCGAACAATCGGCCCCCCCGAGTTCATCTGCTTCCCTTTGTCATTCGTCGTTAGGTCCTGCGAGATTTGCTCCCACGACTGCCCGAAGTTCGTCGTTTTGAAAATGACATTCCCGCCGAAATAGACCGTCTTGGGATCGTTGGGATCGAGCGCGATCGGCGAGTTCCAGTTGAAGCGGAACTTGTGTGTCGCGAGTGAATCACCGGCGCTTCCAACCCGAGCGGGATAAGGATGGATCGATCGCGTGTCCCCCGTGCGCACGTCGGTTACCATGATGTTTCCGCCCTGCGACGCCGTGTACACGAGATACGGCCGTTCCAGATCCGGCACGGCATGGAAGCCGTCGCCGCCGCTTACGGTGACCCAGTCGCGCTTGCGATTCCCTTGCTGCAGCAGCGTACGACTCGGCCCACACCAGTGCCCATTGTCCTGCAAACCACCGCAGATGTTGTATGGCTTCTCGTTGTCGAGATTGATGTGATAGAACTGCGCGAAGGAATACGTGTTGACGATCTCGAAATTACGCCCGCCATCGTACGAGACTTGCCACCCACCATCGGATCCGCTCAGGATGTAATTCGGGTCGACGGGATCGATCCACAATCCTTGGTGATCGCCGTGCACGTCGCGCGCAATTGTCTGGAATGTGCGGCCGCCATCCTCCGACATGTACAACCCGCCTGACAGCGCGAAGACACGGTTCGGATTCTTAGGATCGACTCTAACGTCGCTGTAGTAGAATGGCCGGAAATTGATGTTGCGCTCGGAGTTGACTGTGCGCCACGTCGCGCCGGCGTCATCGCTGCGCCACAACTCGCCTTCGTCTTTCGTTTCGGAAATGACGTACACAACATCGGGATTCGCGCGATGGACAGCGATGCCGATGCGATCCATGTCGCCTATTGGCAACCCGCGCGTAGTGCCGACACCGGAGAGCTTGGTCCAAGTGGCACCGCCGTCGATCGATTTGTACAACGCGGTTTCGCCGGCGCCCGACGTGAAGTACCACGGATAACGCCGGTGCGTGTACATCCCGGCGTACACGATGTTCGAGTTCGTCGGATCGATGTCCAGATCGGAACAGCCGCTGAGGTCGTTCTTGTAGAGAATCTTGCTCCACGTCTTGCCGCCGTCGGTGGTCTTATAGACGCTGCGCTCCTCGTTAGGTCCCCACGTGTGGCCTAACGCGCAAACGTAGACAAGGTTCGGATCACGCGGGTCGATGCGCATGCGCGCGATCTTGTCGGTGCCGTCGAGCCCGATGTACTTCCAGGTTCGCCCGGCATCGACGGACTTGTACACGCCGCCGCCGATCGACGCACTGTTGCGCGGATTGTTCTCGCCGGTGCCTACATAAATGATGTTTGGATCGGTGCGAGCGATCTGCAGGTCGCCGATGGAGCCCCACGGCTGATCGTCGAAGAGCTGCGTGAAGGTGACCCCGCCGTTCGTCGTCTTGAGCAGCCCTCCGGCCGCCGAGCCGACGTAATACGTGCTGCGATCCCCAGGCAGGCCAACGACGACAGGGATACGCCCTGCCTGATTCGCCGGACCGATGGAACGCCAACGCACGTTCTTGAGCGCGGTCAGCTCGGGACCTTCCACGAGCGACGCTGGCGCCGCTGCGGTACTAGCCGCGGGTCGTTGGGCGAACGCCGCCTCGGCGACCAGGAGGCTCGTTAGGCCCGCAGTCAGAAGCAATTGGGCGTACCGGGCGGATGACGGGTTGACTGACATGGGCCGTCCTCGTGAGACAGGGGAGGGAAGCGTCGCAAAGGTATCGCGGCGGCGCGCGCGAGTGCTACGAAGGCACGTGTGGAATCGTTGGCCAGTGCCCAAACAAAACCGCCCGGGTCTAAGAGACCCCGGGCGGCATATGTTCAGGTCGTGCACTAGGTCATGGCACGGTAAACGGGGTCGCCTTCGTGTTTGTGGCGCCGTTGTTGTCGGTGACTGTCAATGTCATGTTGAACGTCCCGGTCGTCGGGTACACGTACGACACGTTTGCACCAGTCTTGACCGGCTTACCAGGCGGCGACCAACTCCATCCGACGACGGTGCCATCTGGATCAGAAGACGCCGTACCGTTGAAGAAGCAGTCGAAGCCCGGTCCTGGCACCCGCGCTACGCAATTGTACGTGAAGTCCGCGATTGGCGGCTGGTTCACCGGTGGTCCACCGCCGACGACGAACGATGCCGTCTTACTCCCCGTTGCGCCGAGGTTGTCGGTCACCGTGAGCGTCATGTTGAACGTCCCAGCGGCGGGATATACATA